>NZ_JACTUZ010000144.1 GCF_014490445.1 Pseudoroseomonas ludipueritiae
TGCGGACCCTGCCGCGGCCCGGCGTCTTGCCGCGCTGCGCGACGCGATCGAGGCCGGGGCCGGCCTGCCCGTCATCGGCGCCGGCGCGCCGCGCCTGCCGAATACCTCCTGCCTGCTGCTGCCCGGTGCCCCCGCCGAGACGCAGGTGATTGCGCTGGATCTGGCAGGGCTTCGCGTTTCCTCCGGCTCGGCCTGTTCTTCCGGCAAGGTGGCCGCCAGCCATGTGCTGCTGGCCATGGGCGTAGCGCCGGAGCAGGCGGGCTGCGCCATCCGAGTCTCCTTGCCCTGGAACGCGCCGGATGATGCGGCGGAGCGTTTCCTGGAAGTCCATGCCGCCATGCGCGGACGGCTTGCCCGTCGCGCCGCGTGACCTTTGAACCGGCTGGCCGGCGCGCCAGATAGCAAGATCATGGCCATCAGCAACCGCCCCGTTTATCTCGACAACCACGCGACCACGCCACTGGACCCGCGCGTGCTGGCGGCCATGCGCCCGTGGTGGGAAGAGAATTTCGCGAATCCCCACAGTGTCGAGCACATCCTTGGCCGCGCCGCGGAGGGAGCCGTGGAAGCTGCCCGGAGCGAGGTCGCGGCATTGGTGGGGGCAGAGGCGCGGGAGATCGTCTTCACCTCCGGCGCCACCGAGTCCAACAACCTCGCCATCAAGGGCGCTGCCCGCTTCGCCGCCGCGCAGGGCGACCCGCGCCGCCGCATCATCACCGTGGCGACCGAGCATAAATGCGTGCTGGAGAGCGTGCGGGACCTGGCCAGCGAGGGCTTTGAGCCTGTGGTGCTGGCGGTGGGGCCGGATGGGCTCCTGGCACCGGATGCGCTGCGGGAGGCCCTGCGGGTGCCGACGCTGCTGGTCTCCGTAATGGCCGTGAACAACGAGATCGGCGTGGTGCAGGACCTGCCTGCCCTGGCCGCCATCGCCAAGGAAGCGGGCGCCTTGTTCCATACCGACGCAGCCCAGAGCGCCGGTCGGGTGGCTTTGGATGTGGGGACACTGCCGGCGGACCTGATCTCCATCTCCGGTCACAAGATCTATGGCCCTAAGGGTGTGGGCGCGCTTTTCGTGCGGCGCCGCCCACGCGTGCGGCTGCAGCCGCTGTTCTCGGGGGGCGGGCAGGAGCGGGGGCTGCGCTCCGGCACCCTGCCTGCGCCGCTGCTGGTGGGGTTGGGTGAGGCCGCGAGGCTGGCGAAGGCCGAGCGGGAGCCGGATGCCACCCGCATCGCCGCGCAGCGAGACCGCCTCTGGGCTGCCTTGCAGCGGGAAGTGCCGGGTGTGGCGCTGAATGGCGCTATGGGCCCGCGTGTGCCTGGCAACCTGAACATCGCCTTTCCCGGCGGCGTGGCGGCACAGGCGCTGATGGCTGCCTCGGCAGAGGAACTCTGTGTTTCCACCGGTTCGGCCTGTTCCTCGGCCGAAGTGGAGCCCTCCTATGTGCTGCGCGCGATCGGCGTCCCGGACGCGGTGGCAAGGTCGAGCTTGCGGATCGGCATCGGACGCTTTACCTCGCCCGCCGATGTGGACCTCGCCGCCGCTGCCCTGGGCCGCGCCTGGCGGCAGGCCCGATCCGTAACCCAAGACGCGGCGGAGTAGAAAAACGGCGATGCCGAAGATGACCTTCATCGAGCGTGACGGCACCCGTCGCGAGGTCGAGGCCCCGCTGGGCCTTTCCGTGCTGGAGATCGCGCACCGTCACGGCGTGGACATCGAGGGCGCCTGCGAGGGCAGCCTGGCCTGCTCCACCTGCCACGTGATCGTCGATTCCTCCTGGTTCCCCAAGCTGGCGGAGCCGACCGAGGATGAGGAAGACATGCTCGACCTCGCCTTCGATCTGCAGGAGACCTCGCGCCTGGGCTGCCAGCTCATCATGACTGATGAACTGGACGGCCTGGTGGTGAAGCTGCCAGCCGGCAGCCGACACGCCTGACATGACATTCGCCTCCCCCTACGGTGCGGCGGGTGGGCTGACGCATCGTTTGCGGGAGGCCTGCCTGGATCGTTGGGATGCCTATTGCTGGCATCCCTTTGTGCAGGGACTGGCCGAGGGCACGCTGCCCCTGGCTGCCTTCCAGCGCTACCTGGTGCAGGACTGGCTCTTCCTGATCCAGTTCGCGCGCGCCAAGGCCCTGGCGGCCTTCAAGGCGGAAAGCCTGCTGGCACTGCGCAGCGAGGCCACGGGCCTCAATGCCTTGCTGGCCGAGATGCAGATCCACCTGCGCTATTGCGCCGAGTGGGGCCTGACCGAAGCCGATGTGCTGGCCCAGCCCGAGGCCCCTGAGACGGTGTCCTATACCCGCTGGGTGCTGGACCGCGGCATGGCCGGGGATATCCTGGACCTCGAAGTGGCGCTGGCGCCTTGCATGATCGGCTATGGCGAGATCGCCCTGCGCATCAATGCGCATCCAGGGCGTCGGCGCGATGGCAATCCTTATGAAAGCTGGATCGAGACCTACGCCGCGCCGGACTATCAGTCTGTCGCCAGCGCGGCCGCCGAGAGGCTGGATGCCCTGGGCGTGAGCCATGGCGGGGAAGCGCGCTTCGCCTCCCTCTGCGCCACCTTCGGGGAAGCGGCACGGCTGGAGGCCGCCTTCTGGCAGATGGGACTGGAGGCCGGCCGATGAGGATTCTGGTGGCCATGTCCGGCGGCGTGGATTCCTCCGTCGTCGCTGGGCTGCTGAAGGAGCAGGGGCACGAGGTCATCGGCGCCACGCTGCAGCTCTACGACCATGGCGAGGCGGTGCAGAAGAAGGGCGCCTGCTGCGCCGGCCAGGATATCCATGACGCGCGCGATGTCGCGGACCGGCTGGACATCCCGCATTACGTGCTGGACCGCGAAAGCCGCTTCCGCCGCGCCGTGATCGAGGACTTCGCCGATGCCTATGCGCGCGGCGAGACCCCGGTGCCCTGCATCCGCTGCAACCAGACCGTGAAGTTCACCGACCTGGTGGACCTGGCCAAGGACCTGGGCGCCGAGGCTTTGGCGACCGGCCATTACGTGCGCCGCGTCGATGGCCCCGATGGGCCGGAGCTGCGGCGCGCGGTGGACCCGACGCGGGACCAGTCCTACTTCCTTTTCGCCACGACGCGGGAGCAGCTCGCCTTCAGCCACTTCCCGCTGGGCGGCTTCGCTTCCAAGGCGGAAGTGCGGGCGGAGGCGCAGCGGCTGGGGCTGATCGTGGCCGCGAAGCCGGACAGCCAGGACATCTGCTTCGTGCCGCGTGGCAATTACCACGAGGTCGTGGCCGGCATCCGGCCGGAAGCCGTGCAGCCGGGCCAGATCGAGCATGTCGACGGCCGTGTGCTCGGCACGCACCAGGGCATCGCCCGCTTCACCGTGGGGCAGGGGCGTGGCCTGGGCATGGCCTCCCGCGATGGCGAGGAGCCTCTGTACGTTGCCGCGCTGGACGCACCGCGCCGCCGCGTCGTGGTGGGCCCGCGCAGTGCCCTGGCGGTGCCGGAGGTGCGGGTGGGCGAGGTGAACTGGCTTATCGCCCCGCCAGAGGCTCCCATGGCCTGCGAGGTGAAGCTGCGTGCCCGGGAGGTGCCGCAGCCCGCCACGGTGTTCTGGGACGCTTCCAGCGCCACCATGCGCGTGCTGTTGCAGGCGCCGGCGATTGCCGCCCCGGGCCAGGGCTGCGTGCTGTATGATGGCGATCGCGTTTTAGGCGGCGGCTTCATCAAGGGCACGGCCGAGGCAGTTGACAGGGGCCACAAGGCAGCCTAATTCGCCGCCCACACGAGACGCTACGGCGCCTCGCTGAATGGTTCGGTGGTGTAGCTCAGCTGGTTAGAGCACGGCACTCATAATGCCGGGGTCGGCGGTTCAAGTCCGCCCACCACTACCATATTCTCCGCCCTACAATCCGGCGTTCGGCAAAGGCCGCATCCCTCGCGGGTCCTCCGGTGGGTTCATGGCCGGCACGCCCAGCGGCTGGCCGCGCGTTCGGTGCCATTCGTGCAGGGCCCAGCGGGCGGAGGGGAAGGCAATCTCCTCCCAGGGGATGTCCTCCCAGGCGAAAACCCGCACCTCCAGGCTTTCCGGCCCGGCAGCCCAGCCCGGCTCCGCCAGCCGCGCCCGGAACAGCACCTGCACCTGCCCGATCCGCGCGATGGAATAGATGGCCAGGATACCTTCCGGCTGGATACGCGCCTGCGCTTCCTCCCAGGCCTCGCGAGCTGCGGCTTCCTCCACCGTCTCGCCCAGCTCCATGTATCCGGCTGGCAGCGTCCAGAAGCCCGCACGGGGCTCGATGGCGCGGCGGCAGAGCAGCACCCCGCCTTCCACCTCCACCACCGCGCCAGCGATGATCTTGGGGTTCTCGTAGGCGATGAAGCCGCACTCGGTGCAGGTCAGCCGTTCGTGCTCGTCACCGGGCGGGCGGATGCGCTGGAAGCGGTCGGACATGCAGCCAGCCTGCGGCCGGTAGAGCGAGGCCGCAAGAGGTTCAGCACCAGTCCAGCGGCTCGGGATACTCCGCGCGCAGGAAGCAGAGGCCATCCGGCGGTGCGGTCTGGCCGGCGCGGGTCCGGTTGCGGCCATCCAAGATCTGTCGCGGCCAGGAGACCGGGCGGCGCCCCAGCCCGACTTCCACCAGCGTGCCCACCATGTTGCGGACCTGGTGATGCAGGAAGGAGCGGGCGGCGGTGTGGATCACCACCTCATCGCCAAAGCGGCTGACATCCAGCCGGTCCAGCGTACGCAGCGCGTCCTTGGCTTGGCAGGCGGCCGCGCGATAGGCGGAGAAGTCGTGCTTCCCCAGCAGCATCTGCGCGGCTTCGTGCATCGCCGCCGCGTCCAGCGGCTGCGGCACATGCCAGACGCGGCCGATCTCCAGCGCCGGGCGCGGGCGGCGGTTGAGAATGCGGTAGCGGTAGGCACGGCCGCGCGCGGAAAAGCGCGCCGACCATTCCTCCGGCGGCCGGGCGACGCTTATGACCGAGACCGGGTGAGGGCGGCTGCGGGTGTTCAGTGCTTCCCGCACACGCTCCGGCGGCAGGTCGGCCTGCAACTCGATGCCCACCACCTGGCCCTCGGCATGCACGCCCGCGTCGGTACGGCCGGAGGCGACGGTCTCGGGCAGCGCGCCACCATTCAGGGGCGCGGCCGCTTCCTCCAGCACCTGCTGCACGGAGAGGCCATTGGTCTGCCGCTGCCAGCCCACGAAGGGCGTGCCGTCATATTCGACCAGAAGGGCGTAGCGCGGCATTCAGTCCAGCACGGTGCCGGGCGGCAGGGGATAGCCGCGCAGGAAAGCATCGGCCGGCATGGCGCCGCGCCCGGCCCTTTGCAGGCGCGTCAGGCGCAGCACGCCGTTGCCGCAGGCAATGCGGGGCATGCCATCCAGCACGGTGCCTGGGGCGGCGTTGGAGTCGCCAGGCTCGGGTTCAGCGGCCAGAAGGCGGATCACATCCTCCCCGTGGCGGAAGAAGGTGCCAGGCCAGGGGTTCAGGGCCCGCACGCGGCGGTCCAGCGCGGCGGCATCCTGAGTCCAGTCCAGGCGCCCATCCTCCTTGCCCAGCTTGGGAGCGTAGGTCACGCCCTCCTCCGGCTGGGGCACGGGGGGCGGGTTCTCTTCCAAGGCGCGCAGCACCAGCGGCCCGCCCAGGGCGGCCAGAGCGTCATGCAGCTCCGGGGTCGTGGTGCGGGGCCCGATCGGCACGCTGTCCCGCAGCAGCATGGGGCCGGTGTCCAGGCCTTCCTCCATGCGCATGATGGTGATGCCGCTTTCGGTATCGCCCGCCAGGATGGCGGCCTGGATCGGCCCGGCGCCACGCCAGCGCGGCAGCAACGAGGCATGGATGTTCAGGCAGCCCTGGCGCGGTGCCTCCAGCATCGCCGGCGGCAGGATCAGTCCATAGGCGGCCACAACGGCGACATCCAGATCCAGCGCCGCGAAGGCTTCATGCTCAGCGGTATCCTTACGGACACGGGCTGGCGTCCGCACCGGCAGGCCGAGTTCCAGCGCCGCCCGATGCACGGGGCAGGGAGCTTCCTTCTGCCCGCGCCCGGCCGGGCGGGGCGGCTGGCAATAGACCGCCGCGATCTCATGCCCGGCCTCATGCAGCGCCCGCAGCGCCGGCACGGAGAAGTCCGGGCTGCCCATGAAGGCCAGGCGCAGGCGGGTCATGCCTCGTCCCGCGCCTTGTTCTTCAGTTCCTTGGCCAGCTTGCGCAGCAGCATGTTCCGCTTCAGCGCCGAGATGTGGTCCACGAAGAGCACGCCATCCAGATGGTCCAGCTCATGCTGGATGCAGGTGGCCAGCAGGTCCTCCGCCTCCATTTCCTTGCGGCTGCCGTCCAGCGCCAGCCAGCGCAGCTTGATGCGCGCGGGGCGTGTCACGTCGGCATACTGGTTCGGCAGGGAAAGGCAGCCTTCCTCCCGCGTCGCCAGCTCGCTGCTCTCGGCCACGATCTCCGGGTTGATCAGGACCATAGGATCCTGCTTGTCGTCCTTCTGGATGTCCACCACCGCCATGCGCAGCATCACGCCCACCTGCGGGGCGGCCAGGCCGATGCCCGGGGCCTTGTACATGGTGGCCAGCATGCGCGGCGCGAGTTCCCGCACCGTATCGAGGTCCGCGTTGGAGACGGGGCGCGCCTTGGTGCGCAGGCGCTTGTCGGGGACCAGAAGGATGGGCAGCAGGGATTCGTCGGACATGGAGGGCTGCTGTAGCCGGGTGCAGCCCCGCCCCGCAACTGCCGTATCCCCTTGCAAATCGGGCGGAAGGGAACAAGATTTCCTTCGCGGCGGAGTGCTTCGGGCTTCGCTGTCGTCTCGCTCTCGGATGAGGAGGCTTTGCCTGCCATGTCACGCTCGTCGCTGTTCGGTTCGCCCCTGTTTCTAGGCTTCGATCATCTGGAACAGATGCTCGATCGCGTGGCGAAGAATTCTGATGGCTATCCGCCCTATAATATCGAGCAGACCGGCGATAACCGCCTGCGCATCACGCTGGCCGTGGCCGGCTTCAGCATGGACGACCTGCAGCTGACGCAGGAAGACAACCAGCTGGTCGTGCGCGGCAAGCAGAAGGACGACGGCGAGGGCCGCATCTTCCTGCACCGCGGCATCGCTGCCCGGCAGTTCCAGCGCGCTTTCGTGCTGGCGGAGGGAATCGATGTCGAGGGTGCCTGGCTGGACAACGGCCTGCTGCATATCGACCTCAAGCGCCCGCAGCCTGAGGTGCGGGTGAAGTCGATCCGCATTGGCATGCGGGGCACGCAGGGTGGTCGGCCGCTGGTGCATGGTTCGGCAGCGGACGAAGAGCCGGTATCCTGAGAGCTTCTGGCGCTCCGGCTTTACCGGAGTGCAAACCTGCTGGCTCTGGCGCGTTGGCTTATCAGAGCGACGCCTGACAGAGCTTCACCTACGGCGCGGCACTTGCCGGCCGTCAGCCGGGCCTCGGCGAGGCCGGCAACAGGAGTCACAACGATGAACAAGGACAGCACGACCCGTCCCTTCGCCGCCGCCGACGCGCTGCGGCAGTTGGCGCCCGCCGAATGGGCCCGCTTCGGGGCGGAGCAGATCGCCTATATCCGGCCGGTGGTCGTGGATGGCGCCCAGATCGTCGCGATCTATTCCGCCGATGGCACGCAGATCGGCGCGGCGCCGGACGCCTCGCTGGCCACCGCCGCCATTCTCCAGCACGAGATGGTGCCGCTGCTGGTGCACTGAGCCCACTGCTGCCCCGGCCGGCCTTCCCGGCCGGGAGACGCTTTGGCAGGCTCAGCTTTCGCGTGGCAGGTCACCCAGCGTCACCCGCAAGTCCAATGTCGCCGCGTTACGCCGTGCCGCCGGTTTCAGTGCCAGGCCCGGGGGGCATGGTCAGCCACCTACCGCGCCGCTGTCCGCTCCCAGGTTGACACCACTGGGCTACGCCGCGGCTGCCTGGCACCGGCCTTTCCACTCTCTTCCTTCGGCCTGAGTTCGATGCCCATCCAGCCTCGCCGCGCGGCGCCATGGTGGCGCAACTGGGCCACCACCTTAGCGGCAAGCTGGTCCGGAATGGCGAAGCCGATGTCCATGGAAACGCCGGAAGGCGAGACAAGGGCGGTATTCACCCAAACCGCCTGCCCGTCCATGCCGAAGAGCGCTGGAGCAGGGTGCGCTTAAGCCTGTTCCATAATGAATTACGGTGGGGAAATAGCTCCTGTTACAATTCCCCGCAGGAAGCGCGCTCCAGACGGTTGCCCTTTGCCGCGCATGCCGCTAGATAGCGCCCCGCCAGCCGACGTAGCTCAGCGGTAGAGCAACTGATTCGTAATCAGTAGGTCCCCGGTTCAATCCCGGGCGTCGGCACCATCCTCCCTATCAAGAAGCTGATGTGTTGGTATTCCGCGACTGTCGGCGGAAGCTGCAATCCCGCATCTCCAGCATGAATCGCAAAGATGGCGGCCGCCGCACTCTTGCCAGAGGGATGCTTCCGGCGGCAGGTCGGGCCGGACAGAAGCGAAGGTTCCTTTGATGCGGATGAACTGGATGCGCGGCAGGCGCTTCGGCAACATGGGCGACCTCTTCGGTCCCATCATCGTTGCGGCGCATACCGGGCAACCGGTGCAGTTCACGCCCAGTACCTCGCTGCGGCAGCGGCTGATCTCGGTGGGCACCATCGGCCAGAAGCAGCGGCTGGGGCGCGTGGATGTCTGGGGCGCCGGATTCGGCGGCGCCCAGGAATCAGGCTTCGCGGTGCCGAGAGGCTTCAGGCACCCGCATTTCACCCGTTTCATGCCCCATGCCCTGCGTGGCCCCTTCAGTGCAGCCCTTCTGCGCGAGAGCGGCTATGCCGTGCCGGATGTCTATGGCGACCCCGCCATGCTGCTGCCACGCCTCTGGTCTGGGGAGGGCATCGCCAAGCGTTGGGAGCTAGGCGTGGTGATCCACCTCAGCGAGATCGAGCAGCGCAGCCCCACCGCCGGCGCACGTCCTGACTTCCTTCGCTATGCGATACCCGAGACGCTACGGGGCGCGGTGACCGTGATCAACACGGTGGTCGACCGGGGTGTGGAGCCGGTGCGCCAGCGCGTTGAGGAGATCCTGGCCTGCCGGCGCATCCTCAGCACCAGCCTGCATGCGCTGGTAGTGGCGGAGGCCTATGGCATCCCCTGCGCCGGATTCGACATCCACGCTGGCAAGCCAGGCCGATTCCACGCCGCCGACCACGCCGTGCCTATCGACCATCGCATGCGGGACTTCTATGCCGGAGTCGGCCAGCCGGAAGTGCTGCTCTACCGCCAGGAGCGGCACCTGCAGACGGATTGGGAAGATGCCTGCCGCTTCATCGACCGGCACTGGCAGCCCTTGTCCTACAACGCGTCGCGGCTGCTCGAAGCCTTCCCGCGCCACCTCGGCACGCCCGAGGCCGTGCCAGGGCAGGAGGCCATGCGGCGCCTCTCCACCCTGGCGCCACTGGACCAGGCCTGAGGCCAGCAGGAACCTGCTGCGGGGCAATTTGCGAGTCATTCGCATTGCACATGCGTCTCAATCGGGCCATAAGCCACCGACGCCCATAACCGCCCCCAGGAGTAGCGATGCGCCATTTCCTGTCCGCCCTGGCTGCCGCCGGCTTGGCCGTGGCCGCCGGCACCGCGCTGCCCGCCGCCGCGCAGGACGCGCAGCGCATCTCCATTGAACTGAACCGGCTGGAGCCGCAGGGCGGCAATTGCCGTGTCTGGATGGTGGCGCGCAACCCCACATCCGAGGCCATCGACCCCTTGAGGTTGGACCTGTTGATGTTCGGCAAGGACGGTGTCATCGCCCGCCGCCTCGCGCTCGATATCGGACCGCTGCCGGAAACCAAGACCCAGGCGCGCATCTTCGATCTGGCCGGCCAGGCCTGCGACAGCATCGGCTCGGTGCTGCTGAACGACGTGCTGGCCTGTGGCCCCACCCCGGAAGGCCGGGCCGCCTGCCTGCCCCGGATCGCCCTTTCGTCGCGTGTGAGCGGCGTGTCTTTCGATAAGTAAGGAGGTCGCGATGAACCCGACCGATCCCGCCGCCATCGACCCCTCCACCGCCGTCGATGCCGCCGTCGCGGCGGTGCATGCGGGGCCAGACCTCTCCATGCTGGGCCTGTTCCTGCAAGCCGATTGGGTGGTGAAGGGCGTGATGATCGCCCTGGTGCTGGCCTCGGTGGTCTGCTGGGCGATCGTGATCGAGAAAGCGGTGCTCTTCTCCCGCCTGTCCCGCCAGATCCGGCAGCTTGTCGCTGCGGCGGCGCCCGGTGCCGGCGCCGTTGCCGCCGCCACGCCGCAGGGCGAGGAACTGGCCGCCCAGGTGCTGCGTGCCGGCGCGCGGGAATGGCGCGAGGGCCGCGACCCGCATGAAAGCCGTGGTGAATACCGCCACCGGATCGAACACGCGATGCGCAGCGCCATCAGCGCGCGGCTGCGCCGTGCCGAACCGGGCCTGCCCTTCCTGGCGACCACAGGCGCCGTGGGCCCCTTCATCGGCCTTTTCGGCACGGTCTGGGGCATCATGAACAGTTTTGCCGGCATTGCGCGCAGCAACGACACCAGCCTCGCGGTGGTCGCCCCTGGTATCGCCGAGGCGCTCTTCGCCACGGCCATCGGTCTGGTGGCCGCCATCCCGGCCGTGATGGCCTATAACCGCCTGATGGTGCGGCTGGGCCGGCTGCGCCAGGAAGCGAATGGCGCGGCCTCTGAACTCGCCTCCAACCTGTCCCGCCGCCCGCCGGGGGTGGCGCAGGGTGCCATGCCGGTGCAGGCCCGCGCCCACGCGGCGGCGGAGTAACCCGCCATGGCTTTCTCCGGCATGGGCCTCGCCCAGGATGACGACGACACCGCCCTGCCTATGGCGGACATGAACGTCACGCCGTTGGTGGACGTCATGCTGGTGTTGCTGATCATCTTCATGGTCGCGGCACCAATGATGGTGGTGGGCGTGCCGGTGGAACTGCCCAAGACTGCCGCCCCGCGTGCGGCGGCACCGAAGCCGCCGGTGGTGCTGACCGTGACGGCCGAGGGTAAGGTCTTCCTGGCGAAGGAAGAGATCCCGGCGGCCGACCTTCCCGCTCGCTTGGCCGACCTGCACAAGAACGACCCTGAGGCGCCGGTCTATGTCCGTGGCGACCGTACCGCGCCTTATGGGGAGGTGCTGCGCGTCATGGGTCGTGTGACCCAGGCCGGCATCACCAAGGTCTCGCTGATCGCCGAGGTTGAGCCGAACGCCCCGGTCGTGCAGGCCCGTTGAGCTGAGAGCCGCCATGACCACTATTGCCTTGCCGGGCGAGGGCCAAGGCTCGCGCTACCGCATCCTAGGCTGGGGCGCTTCCGCCCTGTTGCATGGCGGCGCGCTGGCCTTCTTCCTCTACGGCCTGCCGCATTCCACCATGCCGCCGCCGGCACCCGAGATTATTCCGCTGGAAATGGCGGCCGCGCCCAGCGCGCCGCAGATGGAGGCATCCGAGGCCACCCCGGCGATGGAGGAAGCGCAAGCCGTTGCGCCGCAGGCCACCACGGCCGCCCAGGTGCCGCCACCACCACTGGCCGTGACGGCCCCGGAAGCAGCGACCCCCGTCGAGCCTCCGCCGGACACAATGGCCGCCACGCCGCCAGAGGCTGTGGAGCCGCCGCCTGTCGAAGCGGCTCCGACCCCGCCGATGGAAACTCTTCAGGCCGTGGAGCCGGAGCCGCAGCGCCCGCCCGAACCGGACGTGGTGCCGCTGGAAGCTGCGGACATTCCGCCGCCGCCCCCGGCGCCGCCGCCGCCACCCGTGCAGGCTCGCCCGCCGGCCCCGACCCC
>NZ_JACTUZ010000145.1 GCF_014490445.1 Pseudoroseomonas ludipueritiae
CCGCCTCGCGCGCGTGGCGCCAGGCCCGGGGGTCTGGTTCTCGGCCCTGGCCTTGCTGCTGGCGGGTGGCTGCTGTGCCGCCGGGCGCGGCAAGATGGCCGGCGCCACGCCCACGCGCTTCCTGGCCCTGGCGCTGCCGGGCCTGGCGCTGCTGGTGGCCAGTGGGCTGCTGGACCCGCTCTCCCTGCTGAAGGAAGCCGCCCAGCGCGGGCCGGAACTGCGCCTGGCGCTGCTGCGCCATGCCGTGCTGGCGGCGGGGGCGCTGGCTTTGGCTGCGGCGGTGGCGGTGCCGCTCTCCCTGCTGGCGCTGCGGCGCCCCCAGCTGGAAGCCGCGTTGATGACCGTGGCCAATGGCCTGCAGGTGGTGCCCTCCATCGCGCTGTTTGGCCTGTTGATGGCGCCGCTGGCCGGGCTGGCGGCGATGTGGCCAGCACTGCGCGCGGCCGGCATCGGCGGCATCGGGGCGGCGCCGGCGGTGATCGGCATCGCCGCCTATCTGCTGCTGCCGTTGGCCGCCGGGCTGCTGGCCGGGCTGCGGCAGGCGCCGCCGGACCTGATCGACGCCGCGCGGGGGCAGGGGATGGATGAGCGTGCCATCCTGCGCCACCTGCGCATTCCGCTGGGGCTGGGCGCCATGCTGGGCGGGCTGCGGGTGGCCGCCGTGCAGGCGGTGGGGCTGGCCACGCTGGCGGCGCTGGTGGGCGCGGGCGGGCTGGGGGCCATCGTCTTCCAGGGCATTGGGCAATTGGCGGCGGACCTGATCCTGCTGGGGGTGCTGCCGGTGGTGGCGCTCTCCCTTTGCGTCGACGCGCTGCTGGCCGGCGCGCAGCGCCTGCTGATGCCGCCGGGGGCGCGGGCATGATCCGCTTCGATGCCGTCACCAAGCGCTACGGGCCCCGCGCGGCGGTGGATGCCGTCAGCCTGGAGGTGCGGGCGCGGCGTATCTGCGTGCTGCTGGGCGAATCCGGCTCCGGCAAATCCACGCTGATGCGCATGGTCAACCGGCTGGTGGAGCCCGATGCCGGGCGCATCATGCTGGATGGGCGCGACATCGCCTCGGTGCCGCCGGAAGCGCTGCGGCACGGCATCGGCTATGTCATCCAGTCCGTGGGCCTGTTTCCGCACTGGCGGGTGGCGCAGAATGTCGCCACCGTGCCCCGCCTGCTGGGCTGGGACGAAGCCCGCATCGCCGCCCGTGTCGATGCGCTGCTGGACCTGGTGGGCCTGCCGCCGGACCGCTTCCGCGACCGCCTGCCGCACCAGCTTTCCGGCGGGCAGGCGCAGCGGGTGGGGCTGGCCCGCGCCCTGGCCGCCGACCCGCCGGTGCTGCTCATGGACGAGCCTTTCTCCGCCCTCGACCCCGGCATCCGGCGCGAATTGCAGGCGGCGCTGCGCCGCATCCATGCCGAGACGGGCAAGACCATCCTCTTCGTCACCCATGATGTGGAGGAAGCCCTGCTGCTGGCCGATGAACTGGCGGTGATGCTGGATGGCCGCCTCATCGCCCATGGCCGCCCCGGCGAGGTGCTGGCGCGCGATGCCGGCCCGGCGGTACGCCACCTCTTTGGCGAGCAGACCCTGGCCTTCCATCGCCTCGGCACGCTGCCCGCCGCCGGGGCTGCCCGTGCGGGCGAGCCCAGCGCTGCGCCGCTGCTGCCGGAGGGCGCCACGCTGAAGCAGGCACTGATGCTGATGCTGGAGCAGGGCACTGACCGGCTGGCCCTGCCGGGTGGCGCCGCGCTGCATCTGTCCGACATCCTGGCGGCGGCGTGAGGCTCTCCCGCCGCGCGGCCGGGGTGGTGGCGCAGGCTGTGGCCTTCCTGCTGGCGCTCTGGGCGGCGCCGCATCTGGGCTGGCTCTGGGGCGGGCTGTTTCCGGAGGTGCAGCGCCCGGTTTGGGACCAGCGTAGCTGGTTCGCGCTGCTGGGCTCGCATCTGCTGCTCTCGCTGGGCGCAGCGGCGGTGGCGGCGGCGCTGGGGCTGGCGGGCGGGGTACTGGCCACGCGCCCCGGCGGCCGCCGGCTGCGGCCGCTGCTGGATGCGCTGTTTTCCCTGGCCCAGGCGGTGCCGCCCATCGCGGTGATCGCCCTGGCGCTGCCGGCCCTGGGCTTCGGCGCGGCGCCCACCGTGCTGGCCCTGGTGCTTTATGCCTGCCTGCCGGTGCTGCGTGGCGCCGTGGCCGGGCTGGATGGCGTGCCGCCGGGCGTGCTGGATGCCGCCCGCGGCATCGGCATGGGCCCCTGGCGGATGCTGGCCCAGGTGGAAATGCCGCTGGCGCTGCCCGTGGTGCTGTCTTCCCTGCGGCTGGCGGTGGTGCTCTCCATCGCCACGGCGGCGGTGGGGGCCATGGCCGGGGCGGAATGCCTCGGCACGCCCATCGTGGTCGGGCTGGCCAACAACAACGGCGCCTATGTGCTGCAGGGCGGGCTCTTCACCGCCTGGCTGGCGCTGCTGGCCGACCGCAGCCTGGCGCTGCTGCTGCCGGCGCGGCGCTGAGGCGCCTCAGGGCTCCAGGCGCTGCCCGTCCCAGGCGAAGGCCCGGCCGCTGCCTTCCGGCCTCAGCCCGCCACCCTTGCGAAGCGGCCGGAAGCTTCCGGTTCCGCCAAGGGTGCCGCGCCGATGCCGCCGGGAGGCGCCGGCCACCAGCGCCTGTCCATCGGCCAGGAAGCTTCCAGCCGCGTCACCCCAGCGCCTTGCACAGCGCCTCCCCGGCGCCTGGGGCCGCGACGATCATCGGCTTGCGCCAGTTGCGCAGGTCCGGGTCCGTCTCGGTGGTGAAGCGGTCCAGCGGCACCCAGCCGCCTGGGTCGCGCATGAAGGCCTCGCCACCGGTGGCCTGCACCAGGGCCAGCCCGCCGGCGATGTCCCAGACATTGGGCTTCTCGAACTGCGCCACCTCCATCAGCCCGGCGGCGACAAAGGCGCATTCGATGGCGGCGGAGCCGGTGCGGCGCGGCTCCCATTGCTGCGGAGAACGGTGGGAGGCATCGCGGAAGCCGCCCAGCCGGCGCTTCACCTCCGGGTTGCGGCGGGGGGTGACGGGCTCTTCCTCGAACATCAGCGGCCCGCCCTGGACGCAGTGGTAGACCCCCGCCCGCAGCTTGTGGGAAGACGCGCACCACAGCGCACCGGCGATCGGCACCCCGTCCTTCACCACACCGATGGAGCCGCAGAACAGCGGAAAGCCATTAATGAAATTCGCCGTGCCGTCCACCGGGTCGATGGCCCAGGTGATGCCGCCCGGGGTGGTCGGCGGATTGGCGAATTCCTCACCCAGGATCTGATGGTCCGGGAAGCGGGCCTCGATCTCGGCGCGCAGCGCTGCCTCCACCGCGCGGTCCACCTCGGACACCGGGTCCTTCAGGCTGTGCTCGGTCTCGGCGGTGGGCTTGTAATGGACCTCCAGAGGGCGGCCCAGCGCCTCGGCCATGCCTTCCCCCGCCAACCGGGCCAGCCGCAGCGCCAGGGCGCCGATGGCATCGAGGTCGAGGATGGCGTCGGTGGATGCGCTCATGAAGCGGAGGCCTTCTTCGGTGCGGCGAGGCAGGCAGGCGGGATCAGGACATGCAGCGGCTCTGGCTCCAGCCGGAAGTGCAGCTTGGCGGGGCCGGACCAGTCCAGCGGCGTGTCGTCCAGGCGGATATGGCCGCCGGGCCAGTCGATGGTGACGGCGCTGCCGCGGCGGATCTCCACCGGCGGCGGACCGGCGCCGGGATGGTCCAGCCATTCCAGCATCAGCGCGCGGCGGGAGGGCGGCAGCGTCACCACGTCCAGCAGCCCGTCGCCCGGGTCGGCCTCGGGGGCCAGCACCAGATTGGGACCGAAGAGGGGGATGTTCATCACCTCCACCAGCAGGGTCTCCTCGTTCCGCTCCTCCCCATCCACGGTCAGCCGCACCTGCCGCGCCACGGCATCGGCCAGGGTGCGGCGGAAGGCGGCGCGGCCGGCCTCCACGCCTTCCTTGCCGATGCGGTCGGCATGCTCCACCCCATGCGCGAAAGCGCCGAAGCCCGCCGCTTCCACGAAGCGGCAGCGTGTGAAGGGCTTGTCGCCTTCGGCGGCCTCGGCGACCGCGACGTTGAGGCGCGCGCGCGCGGCCTGGGCCCAGCCTTCGGCGAATTCACGCGGAGAGGGCCAAGGGCCGAGGGCGCGGGCGAGGTTGTTGGCGGTGCCCAGCGGCAGCATGGCCAAGGGGATGTCGCGATGCTCCATCCCTGTGGCGATCCGCCCGACCGTGCCATCACCGCCCGCCACCAGCACCAGCTTGGCGGGAAGGGAAAGACCGTCACGCAAGGTGTCGCCCTTGGGATCGCGCACTTCCACCTGCAGGCCATTGGCGCGCAACAGCGCCACTAGATCCTCCTGCCGGTGGCCTTCGTCGCCGGCGGAGGGATTGTGGAACAGCACGGTTTTCATGCCGGGGTAACGTCCGGGTGCAATTCGAGTTCCAGGGCGGTGACAGGGAGTCCCAAGCCATGGCCGCCGAGACACCCGCTCCCCTGGCGCGGCAGAAGGGGAGGGAGTCCGGCATGGAAAAAAGGCCGCCCCGGAATACCCAGAGCAGCCCCTGCCTCATGGCACTGAGGTAGCCTAGGCGGCGATCAGGCCGCCGTGGCCAGTTCCAGCCCCGCCGTCCGCACCGCGCTGCGGAAGAGCTGATGACGCCAGGCGTAGCGCTTCTTGAACTTGTCCAGCGCTTCCTGGTTCAGCAGCGTGTCGATGAGTCCGCGCACGCCCTTTTTGGCGATGTCATTCGCCGGGGCGGCCGGGATACCGATCGGCCGCGCTGCCTATCTACGCAGCCCGGTAGGCGCGCACCCAGCCATAGGAGGTGGCGGCACCCTCGACATCGCCATCGTTACGTCCAGCAAACTTCGCCACCACATTGCTGAGGCGGATCTCGGCCGGTGAATGTGCGAAATCGTTCTCCGTGCGGAAAATCTCCTGATCGTCGAAATAGAAGGAGATGCTGTCCTGTAGCCAAAGCATGCCATAGCGATGGAAGCGCTCGGCCAGATTGCCGCCGTAACGGAAGGTCGAGGACAGGATCTTCTTTTCCGGAGCCCATTGCCGCACATGAGTTTGCACGGCGTTGGGGAAATGCGCTTCCACGATGTCGAGTTCGAAGCGCTGGCCGTTCTTCTCCGTCGCCCTGTCGGACATCAGCCAGAAGGCGTTGTTGACGCCTTGCTCATTGGCGATTCTCATCTCGCATTCGAAGTAACCGTATTGTTGCCGAAAATTCTTGGTCCGGACATATCCAGCGATCCAGGGCTGCCGGGCATTGCGGTCGGGGTTGCGCCGCAGCTGCAGGCCCAGCTCCTCATTGGCTTGCACGACGCTTTCCGGCCGCCGCTCGCTTTCATGGTCGCTGTTGCGGTCGGTATAGGTCCGCCACTGATCGTTCATGGAAGAAAGGAAGTATTCTTCAAAGGACAAGTCCCACCGGCCACCTTTCGCCGACAGGACTTTCGGCAAATGTTCAGTGGGCCTCCGTGCCTGGGCGCCCGAGGCATGAAGCAGCCCGCCAAGCGCGGAAAGGTGGAGGGCGCGGCGCGTGAAGCGGGGGCCATGGCCGTGATGCGTCATGAGGGAACTCCTGCGGCTGCTGTTTTCCGGCGCCCGTCCGACGGGCTTGCGTCTTGGCGGGAATTACGGCCCGCCCCATCCTTGCTGAACGTAATCGTACTGTGCAAATTTCACGATCTGCGTGATATGTGTGAAAATGACCTGCAAGGCAGTGGAGGTTTCCTTTGAAGACGGCGATGGCTGATTATCTCTGGGATCAATATACTTCTTTTGAAGACAAATATCGAAAGATCGGAAAGAACACAGGAAACCTTCTTTTCAAGAATGCCCTGCGTAGCATCATTCAGGCGGACCATCTCTACCAAAGCAAGCTTGATCAATACGACTGCTTCGTGACGACCGATCTGATCTGGATTCCCGAGAATTTCAAGCCGCCGGAACTTCTGAAGAAGATCCTGGCCATGCCGGGCGACAAGAAGGTCGTACCGATCAGCGTCGGCCTCCAGGCACCGAAGTTCAAGACGGACTTCGTGATGAGCGAGGATACCGTCAAGCTGCTGCGTGACATCTCCGAGCGTGCCACGCTGGCTATTCGTGGCAACTACACGGCGGAGGTGCTGCATCGGAAGGGGATCACCAACCTCGAGGTCGTCGGCTGCCCCTCCGTCTATCAGCTGCCGCTTTATTCCCAGAGCCTGGATGGCCTGCGGAAAAAGGCGGAGACCAAGTATGTGGTTGCCAATTACAAGTCGATCCACGGCACCATGCGCCAGGTCGATGTCGATATCCTGGGGTATTTCGCCAGGACCTGCTCCGGCTTCGTGGAGCAGACCGAAGGCGTGCTCGGCAACACCAATGTCGATGACCCGAAACTGCTCGAGTGGTTTCGCATGCACTCGAACCTGTTCTTCGACATGGACCAGTGGGCCCGTTACGCGAAGCGTTACGACTTCTCCATTGGGGCGCGCTTCCACGGCAATGTTCTCCCCGTTCTGCTTGGCATCAAGTCGATGTTCATCACCTGCGACAGCCGCACGCAGGAGATGGTGGACTTCTTCGAGTTCCCCTTCGTGAAGATCGAGGATTTCGATAAGAACACGCCGATGGAGGAATTCGAGCGGATGGCGGACTACGGGAAGTTCACGGCGAACTACCAGGCCAAGCTCGGCCGGTTCACCAACTTCCTGGAGAAGAACGGACTGGAGATGCGTGAGCCGTTCAAGCAGAAGCTGGCATCCTTCGCCTTCTGAGCGCGCTTGCCGGATAGTGCCTGAAGATGGGGCGATTCAGCACCTTGTGGCTGGGTCGCCCGATTTCGTAATAGAGGCCGGTTCCGGGGAATGGGTGCCGGCGCCGGAGAAGGCGATGGTGCCGGGTGAGGGGATCGAACCCCCGACCTTCGGTTTACAAAACCGCTGCACTACCGCTGTGCTAACCCGGCAAGCGCCCGTTGATTCGACCGGCTACCCTTTAGGTCCGGCCAAGCGCAAGATGGTATATAGCGCCCTGGTGAAGGCCTGTCAGGCCCATCCGCGCCACCTTCCTTATCGCCATGGCGCCGCCCTGCGCCAGCATGGCCCGCTGTTCCGCCGTTGAGGCGCGCATCCGGCCCGGGACCACGATGGCGCCTGCGCGTCACGTCAGTCTGTTCCGGATAGAACCAGCGGCCGCAGCAGAAGGGCGGTGGCGAGGCCCCAGCCGCCGTTGATCGCCAGGTTCGCCCACCATCCGGGGGCCGTCAGCGTCAGCGGTGGCAGCGGCAGGATGCCGGAGAGGGTGGAAAGCCCCAGAGCGCCTAGGGCCAGGCCCATCAGCAGGTCCGGCAAGGGCAGGAAGCGGAGCAGCAGGCCCAGCACCATGCCGGCCAGCCCACCGGCCAGCACCAGCAGAAGAAATTCCGGGGCACCGCCCCATTCTGGCATCGGCGCCATGTTGAAGCCCTGGGACGGCACCGCGCCAAAGAGGCGGAAGAGCAGGAAGGTGGCGCCCTGCTGGATGATGGCCATGGCGGCCGCCCCCACCCAGAAGCCGCCGCGCAAGGCACGGGCGACCAGCACCGGCAGCGCCCGCAGCAGCAGCGAGGCCGCCACGGCCACCGCCGCGCCCAGGGCGGCGATCTCGCCCAGGCGGGTAGGGTCGATGCCCAGCAAGGGGTCGTCGGTCACGGCCGTACCGGCCCCCATGCGGGCGGCGACCAGCATGGCCGCCGCCAGAAGCGCACCCCCCGCCGCGACCCACGGCAGGGAGCGTATCAGCCGCACAGGCTCAGGCCGTGCGCTCGCTCACGCATTCCCGCAGGGCTTCGGCCAGGATGTCCATGCCCTCGTTGATCAGGCCATCGGCGGCCGTCAGCGGCACCAGGAAGCGGATGACATTGCCGCGCACGCCGCAGGAAAGCAGCACCAGCCCCTTTTCACCGGCGCGGGCCACCAGGGCCTTGGCCAGGTCGGGGTCGGGGCGGTCGGCATCGCCATTGGCCACCAGCTCCATGGCCACCATGGCGCCCAGGGCGCGGATATCGCCGATCACGCCCTTCAGGCTGTTGGTGTCCTGCATCTGCTTGATGCGGCTCACCATCAGCTCGCCGATCTCATTAGCGCGGGCGCAGAGGTTCTCTTCCTCGATGATGTCCAGCACGGCATTGCCGGCGGCGCAGGCCAGCGGGTTGCCGCCATAGGTGCCGCCCAGGCCACCGGGGCCAGGGGCGTCCATGATCTCGGCCTTGCCGGTGACGGCGGACAGCGGGAAGCCGCCGGCGAGGGACTTGGCCATGGTCATCAGGTCGGGCTCGACGCCGGAATGCTCAATGCCGAACATCTTGCCGGTGCGGGCGAAGCCGGTCTGCACCTCATCCACGATCATGACGATGCCATGCTCGTCGCAGATGCGGCGCATGCCCTGCAACAGCTCGGCCTGGGCGATGTAGAAGCCGCCCTCGCCCTGCACGGGCTCGATGATCATGGCCGCGATGCGCTTCGGGTCCACATCGGCGCGGAACATCACCTCCAGCGCTTCCAGCGTCTCGGCCACTTCCTTGCCGTGGTAGGTCACGGGGAAGGGCAGGTGGTAGATCTCGCCCGGCATGGTGCCGAAGCCGACCTTGTAGGGAACGACCTTGCCGGTCAGCGCCATGCCCATCAGCGTGCGGCCATGGAAGGCGCCGGAGAAGGCGATGACGCCGTTGCGGCCGGTATGCGCGCGGGCGATCTTGACGGCGTTCTCGATCGCCTCGGCGCCGGTGGTCAGGAAGATGGTCTTGCGCGGGCCGCGGGTGGGGACGACCGCGTTCAGCCGCTCCGCCAGGCGGACATAGCCCTCATAGGGCATCACCTGGATGCAGGTATGGCTGAAATTGTCGAGCTGCGCGGCGACGGCGGCCTTCACCTTGGGGTGCAGGTGGCCGGTGTTCAGCACCGCGATGCCGGCGGCGAAGTCGATGTAGCGCTTGCCCTCGACATCGGTGATCTCGGCATTCTCGGCCTTGGCGGCGAAGACGGGCATTTGCACGCCCAGGCCGCGCGGCAGGGCCGCCTGACGCCGCTCATGCAGGGCCTTGTTCTTGTCAGCCGCA
The DNA here is from genome assembly GCF_014490445.1 of Pseudoroseomonas ludipueritiae. Taxonomy (GTDB): domain Bacteria; phylum Pseudomonadota; class Alphaproteobacteria; order Acetobacterales; family Acetobacteraceae; genus Pseudoroseomonas; species Pseudoroseomonas ludipueritiae. The sequence goes on from NZ_JACTUZ010000145.1 coordinate 9,100, forward strand.
GTCACGCTCATCGATCGCACTCCCGGATCACCGAATCGAGGCCGGGACGATGCGCCGCCCCTTTCGCCGGAGCAAGAGGAAGCGTGCGGGTTCCGCCGGGTTAGCCGATGCCCAGCCAGCCCTGCACCGCCAGGAAGCAGAGCGCGAGCCCCAGGCTGGCCAGCGTGACGGCATCCGGTGCCTGGGGCAGCGGGCCGGCAAAGGCGCAGGCGGGGAGGGGGTGGTTGTGCTGCATCGGGTTCCACCATCCTTTGGGGGCAAATTGTGCTGCGTCGGCAGAATGTCCGGAGCCGCCCTGAATTACAAATGTATTTTCAAATAAAATACGTTCTTAAAGTGCGGAATATGTTCTAGATGTGCCGCGACACGCCTCCGCCAAGCCTCCTGGAGGCCATGGAAAGCTCGGGAATATCTACCGTGAAAAATTCCGCCATGTCGCGCCGTGGTTTTCTGGGCGCTAGCCTGATGCTCGCCGCGCCGGCCCTGCTGCCGCGCACTGCCCATGCCGTCACCTGGCCGGAGCGCCCCGTGCGGCTGATCGTGCCGGTGGCCCCTGGAGGCAGCCAGGACATCGTGGCCCGCCTGCTGGCCCGGCATCTGGGCGAGGCGCTGGGGCAGAACCTGTTGGTGGAGAATCTCCCCGGCGCCGGCAGCAATATCGGCTATGACGCGGCCGCCCGCGCCAGGCCGGACGGCTATACGCTGCTGGCGGGTTCCGACAGCCTGTCCATCAACCCGGCGCTGTTCAAGCGGCTGAGCTTCGATCCGCTGAAGGATTTCGCCCCGGTGCTGTCAGGGGTGCGGGTGCCGCAGATCCTGGTGGTGAGGACCGATGCGGCGCCACAGGACCTCGGCGCCTTTGTCGATTCGGCGCGCCAGGGACCCGTGGCGGTGGGTACGCCGGGCAATGGCAGCCTGTCGCATCTGGTGGGCGAGCTGATGCAGCAGGCCACCGAGACCCGCTGGACCCATGTGCCTTACAAGGGCGGCGCGCTGGCCGTGAACGACCTGATGGGCGGCTTCCTGCAGGGCGTCTGGATCAATATCGGGGCGGTGACGGACCACGTCCGCTCTGGCCGCCTGCGCGGCCTCGCCGTGTCCTCCGCCAGCCGTGCCGCCGTCCTGCCCGATGTGCCGACGCTGGAGGAAGCCGGGCTGCGTGGGCTGGTGGCCACCGGCTGGCATGGGCTGGTGGCGCCGGCGGGCCTGGACCCCGACATCGTCGCCCGCCTGAATGCCGAGGGGCGCAAGGTCCTGTTCCACCCGGAAGTGGCCGAGCGCCTCGCGAGCCTGGGCGTGGAGCCGCTGGACGAGGCGCCTGGTGCGCTGGCCGCCCGCATGGCGGAGGATACCAGCCGCTGGGCGGCCGTGGTGAAGCGCGCCGGCATCCGGGCGGACTGAGCCCGCGGCCTCTCAGGCGTTGCCGGCGACGCCATAGGTGCTGGCATTGGTGGCCCGCACCACGGCAGCGAAAAGCCGCAACGCATCCGGGCCGCCCTGGTCCAGCAGCGCGCCACCTTCCATCTCGCGCGCCAGCAGCTCGGCATGCGCGGCCAGGGTTTCGGCGGCGCGCTCCAGCGCCTGGCGGGAAAGGGCGATCTGCATGCTGTCGGAAAGCTCGTGCCAGTCGGCGGGCGGCATCGTCTCGGTATCCTGTTGCTGCGCCGTTTTGGCAGAATCGCCGCAGCGGGGCGGCTGTCGCAGGATCGCCGACCAAGCTTGAGAAAGGGTGAACGGCCCTTGCCGGGCCGTTCACCTGTTTGTCAGTTTTCGTCAGGCCCGGCTTCGCGCGTCAGCTCATAGAGCGCGACCGTGGCGGCGGCGGAGACATTGAGGCTCTCCATCGCCGGCAGGATGGGCAGGCGCACCAGCTCGTCGCAGGTCTCGCGCTGCAGCCGGCGCAGGCCGGTATCCTCGGCCCCCAGCACCAGCGCCACGCGGCGGTCGCGCGGGCAGGCCTGCGCCAGGGTCCGCTCGGCCTCGCCAGCCAGGCCCATCACCCAATAGCCCTGCTTCTGCAGCACCTGGATGGTGCGCGAGAGATTGACCTCCCGCACCACCGGCACGGTTTCCAGCGCGCCGGAGGCGGTGCGGGCCAGCGCCGCCGTCTCGGGCGGGGCATTGCGGTCCTGCATCACCACCGCCGCGGCGCCAAAGGCGGCCGCCGAGCGCAGGATGGCGCCGACATTGCGCGGGTCCGTCACCTGGTCCAGCAGCAGCACCGGCCCGGCGGAAGCGGCGATGGCATCCTCCAGGTCCGCCGGCGGCAGCGGGTCGGCCAGCAGGGCGATGCCCTGGTGCACGGCATCCTCGGTCAGGAAGGTCTGGAAGCGGCTCTTCTCCACCCGCTCGGCCTGGACGCGCCAGGGGCGGGGCAGGCGCTCGGCCAGGGTTTCCTCGGCATCCGTGGTGGCCAGCAGGCGGCGGACGCGGCGCTTCGGATTGGCCAGCGCGGCCGAGACCGCGTGCATGCCGTAGAGCCAGAGCGAGCCGGAGGGCGCCGCCATGGAGGCATCGCGGCCCGGGCGGGGCGCATCGGCCTCGGCGGCGGCGTTGCGGGCGCGGCGGGCGATGGCCTGGGGCGATTCGGCGTAGGGGCGC
>NZ_JACTUZ010000146.1:0-1872 GCF_014490445.1 Pseudoroseomonas ludipueritiae
GTGGCCGCCGCCACCGCCGCCGAGGCCGAGGCCGCCGCCAAGCGCCGCGAGCGCATGGCGATGGACCGCATCCATGCCGCCGAGGCCGGCGCCCTGGCTGAGGTACGCAATGCCGCCGCCGATATCGCCGCCGCCGCCGCGCGGACCGTGATCGCGGAGAAGCTGGACGCGAAGGCCGATGCTGCGCTGATCGACAAGGCCGTGTCCGACCTGCCGCGCGCGCTGCGCGCCGCCTGACCGGGCCGGGCTGAGAAGACGCAAGGCGGGGGTCCTTCGGGACCCCCGCTTTTTTTGTGCCTCAGGTGATGCTGAGGCGGTCGAAATGCGTCTGCATCTGCGCCGTCACGGCATCGGCGAATTCATAGGTGGTGATGTGGCCGGCACCGGGCAGCATCACCAGTTCCGCACCCGGGATGGCGGCCTGGAGGGCCGTTACGGCCTCGGCCGGGGCGGCGGGGTCACGCTCCCCGGCGATTACCGTGCAGGGCGCCTGGATACGGCCCAGGATATCGGCGGCGGTGGCATCGCGCAGGGCGCAGGCGGCGCCCGCATAGCCGGTCTTGTCGGTTCGCAGCAGCATCCGGCGCAGGCCGCGGGAGGAGGGCAGGGTGGTATCCACCACCCAGCGCGGCATCACCGCATCGGCCAGCACCTTGGTGCCCTCGCGCCTGACATCGTCGATGATGCCTTGCCAACGGGCCGGCGAGGGGAATTCCAGCGCGGTGTTCAGCAGGCAGAGCGAGAGCATCCGCTCCGGCGCTTCCACCGCGATCTGCTGCGCGATACGTCCGCCGATGGAGGTGCCGGCCACATGCGCCCGCCGGATGCCCAGGGCATCCAGCAGCGCCAGCGCATCCTGTGCGAGTTGGCGCATGCTGTAATCGCCTGGCGTGATGCTGCTCATGCCATGGCCGCGCATATCGGGGCGGATGACGCGGAACCGGCCGGCCAGGGCCTTGGCCTGGGCATCCCAGATGCTCTGTGTGGTGCCGATGGAATGTAGCAGCAGCAGCGGGGGCGCTGTTTCCGGCCCTTCCACCACGTAGTGGACGAGCATATCCGCCAAGTCGATGAACATCCGGAGATCCCATTCCGTTCGGCGGCAAGGGGCGCCGCTTTACCAGCAGATGATGTGGCATGATGTAAGCACTCTGTCTGCTGGCTTGAGCAGAACAATGCTATTGCGACGCTGCATCAAGATATCAGGGTGCCAGGATGAAGGGCTGCCCGGCATTTGCATGCAGCCCGGCGTATTCGGCGCTGTCGGCGATTGCCAGCGCCAGACTAGCGGGATCGAGTAGGCCCTGGCTCAGCAGAGCGGCCCAGAGTGCCTCGCCTTCCGGCTCCGGCGCCCGGTGCAGGGCGGCTTGGTAGAGAGTCTCGATCAGCTCCCCATCGCCTTGCAGCGTGGCGAATTCGGGGCTGTGCAGCATGTTCCACGCCAGTTCCGCCCGGGTCGCTCCGGCTTGCAGCGCGGCCATCGTGGCGCTCAGCCCGGCTGGCTCGGCCTGCCGCCCCAGAATGGCGTGATAGAGTTGCTGCACGGTGGCGGCGGCTGGTTCGGCGGCCCAAAGGCCGGTGGCGGGCAGGTCGTCATGCCCCCGCGCCTCGGCGCTGCCGGCAATTCCCGCCAGGGCCGCTGTCCGTCCCCCGTTCCCGGAGAGCACCGCCAGCCAATGGGCGAGCCCCGCCGGTTCCGGCGCGCGGCCCAGCGCATCCTGGTAAAGCTGTTCCACAAAGGCGTGGTCATCGGCGCCGGGCCATAGCTGCCCGGGCAGCGCCAGCACCGCTTGCGCGGGGTCCGCTGCGTCGGCCAGCTGGCCCAGCAGCAGCAGCAGCAGCAGCAGCAGCAGCAGCAGCAGCAGCAGCAGC
>NZ_JACTUZ010000146.1:1935-11568 GCF_014490445.1 Pseudoroseomonas ludipueritiae
GGCCCCGGCCTCTGGCCTGTGGCGAGGCGCGCCATGCGGGCGATATCCGCCACCGGGCCCGCCGCATCCATGGCAAGGTAGCCATCCAGGAAGCGCAGGGCCTCCACGGCGGTGAAGTCCAGTTGGCCGATCCGCCCCTGGCCGGGGCCGGTCATGGCCAGGCTCAGCCCCTCGGCCGGCAGGTCAATGAACAGCGTGTCGAAGCCGCTGCCGCCATCCACAAGGCCGGGCCGCGCGAGGCTCTCCGGGGCCGGGTGCAGCCAATCGTCACCGCCGCGCCCGAGCAGGGTGTCGCCGCCAAGGCCTTGCAGCAGGTCGGGCAACTCAGTGCCGCGCAGGGTCTGCGCCGGCGCCAGGGCCGTGAGGCGCAGACGGCCCAGCATGCCGTCCCATGCCACCTGGGCCTCCGGTGCTTCCCCGGCCGTGCCGTAGAGGGCCTGCACCGCCGCCAGGTCCAGCGGGCGCGGGGCCGAAGCGACGCCCCCGGCGCCGCGGGTATAGGACATGATGGTGGTGTCGCGGCTGTCGAGTTCCGGAGGCAATGCGCCGGGACCCTCGAAGCTGTGCTTCAGCCCCAGGGCATGGCCGATCTCATGCAGCAGCGCCTCATGGCCCAGGCGCCCGGCTGCCAGGCTGTCGCTGCCGAAAAGACGCAGGTTGAGGGCGATGTCGCCCCCGGGCGCCAGGACGGCCTGCCCGTTGCTGTACCAGGGTTCCAGCATCTCCAGCCGGAAGCGCAGGTCGATGCCGGCGCCACCGGAGGTATCCGGCACTTCGGCAAAGCGCAGGCCGGTGGTTGCGCCCCAGGCCGCCAGGGCCTCACGCGTCGCGGCCATCTGGGCTGCGGAGAAGGCGGCCCAGCCAGCCGGCGCGCCAGTGCCGGTGTTCAGCCCATCCCGCGCGAAGGAGAAGCTGAGGAGCACCGGGGTGCCATCCCCGCCATTCCAGGTGAAGGCGGGGCCGGCGAGCAGAGAGGCAATGAGAGCGTCATGGGGCACGTCTCATTTTGCAGACATATCTCTCAAATGCAAAAGGATCGTTAAAGCTCAGGCAAAGGCGATGCCGTTCTCCGTCAGGGCGTGGCTCACCTGCAGAAACTCGGTGCTGTCGGCGAAGCCAGCGACGACTTGCCCGCGCGTCATGTCATGCGCCAGATGGTCCAGCCAGAAGGCTTCGCCCGGCGCATCGGCGGGGCGGCCCAGGGTGTTCTGGTAGACCATCCGCACGAAATCAACGTCCGAGGCATTGGGGAAGCGGGTGTTGAACTCATCGCTCACGGTGAAGCGCTCGGCCACCTGCGTCACCGTCATGCCGGCGTCGATCTGCCTGTCCCAGAAGCGCAGCCCATCCACCTCCGGGGCACGGCCCAGCGCCGCCTGGTAAAGCCGGGCGATATCCGCCACCTGGCGGTCGGCATCCCAGAGGCCCTGGGACAGCACGCCGTCGGTGCGGCCGCGGTTCTCGGCGCTTTCGCTGAAGCCCACCAGCAGCTCCGCCCGGCTCATGCCGCCATCCAGCTGAGACAGCCAGGAGGAAAGGCCAGGCGCGTCCGGCTCCCGGCCCAGCGCCAGCTGGTAGGTGCGGGCGACGAAGCCGCCATTGTCCAGCGCGCCGTAGCGCCCCTGGAACTCGTCGCTGTTCAAGAAGCCCTGGGCCAGGGAAGTCAGGCTGGCGCCCTGCGCCAGGCTATCGGTCCAGCCATCGCGCCCCACCGGGTCCGGCAGGCGCCCCAGCGCGGCCTGGTAGAGCCGCATGACCTGCGCCGCCGGGTCATTGGCATCGAAGACCAGCCGGCCGTCAAAGAAGGCAACGACCTCGATATCATTGGCGGAGGTATGCTCGCCCCCGCCTGCCAGCAGGCCGCTGAAGCTCTTGTGGTCCAGGTCCGATTGATAGGACCAGCTGCCATAGGTCAGCGACGCCTGCTGGCGGAGGAGGTCGGTGCCCAGGGTGTCGATGCCGCTGCCGCCATTCACCCGGTTGTTGCCGGTGCCGCCATGGAGCACGTCGTTGCCCCCGTGGCCGAGCAGGGTATCGTCACCGCCCAGGCCCAGGATGACATCCCGCAGGTCCGTGCCCTCGATGGTCTGCGAGGCATCGTTGCCCTGGTGCCGGATGCCGCCCAGCGCCGCGTCCCAGCCCCACTGGATGGGGAAGTTATCCCTGTCCTGCTGCGTGCCGTAGAGATACTGGATCGCCTCAATATCGGCGGCGCGCAGGTTGTCCGGCGTGCCGATGCCCTGCTTCGGGTAGGACATCACCGTGGTATCGAAATTGTTCTGGGCCTCGGGCAGCGTCGGATAGTCGTCGAAGGGGTGCTTCAGGCCCAGCCCATGGCCGATCTCGTGCAGCAGCACGAGATAGCCGTAGCTGCCGCGTGGCAGGGGATCATTGGCATAGAGGTCGATGTTGAGGCTGACATCGCCGACCTGCGGGTAATAGGTCAGGCCCGCATAGGTGTCGCCCAGCCGCGTCATCTGGAAGCGCAGGTCGATGCCGGCGCCCTGCATGGTATCCGGCACCTCGACGAAGCGGATGCCGGAGACGCTTTCCCAAGACGCCAGGGCCTGCCGCGCCGCCCCCTGCTGCGCCTCGTTGAAGGCGCCCCATGGGGTGGATGGGCTGGTTGTGCCATTCGGGCCGGTGGCGGCATTGGCGAAGCTGTAGGTGACAAGGCTGGGCTGATGGGAACCACCGTTCCAGGTGTAGCTGTCGCCAAGAATGAGGGTCCTGGCGGTCGAGGAGAGAGCCAAGGGCGTTTATCCGTGCCGTGCAACGACGCCTTTCCGGCGCCTGGATCCAGGTGGCGCCTTGCTTCCGCGAAGGGGGCGGATGCCGCACCGGCCCCGCAGGCAAACGGTGCCTGGACCATGGCGCGGCGGCGGCAAGGCGGGCACTTCCCGGTCCGGGAAGCGGCGCCAGGCCTTCACCCGGCGCTATTCTGGAATGACCCGCCGGAACAGGCCGCCGCAAGACATATCGCTGTCAGGATGGCCGCCCGAAGCCGGATTCAGGCCCGATCCGGGGTCAAGCTCCGGTGAGCGGCGTCACGTTCTGTTCCGCCTGGCCGCGCATAGCCCAGCCCGTGGTTCGTTCCTCGATAGCCACGGCCAAGGCATACATCAGCACGCCCATGATGCCGGTGACGATGAGGCCGGCGAAGACCAGCGGCACGTCGAAGCGGGAGGATGCGAGGATCATCAGGTGGCCGATGCCCTTATTGGCCGCCACCGTTTCCGCCATGATGGAACCGACGAAAGCCACGGTGATGGCGATCTTCAGCGAGGCGAAGAAATAGGGCATGGCGCGCGGCAGCCCCACCTTGCGAATGATGTCGCCAGGCCGGGCACCGAGGGCGCGCAGCACGTCCCGCAGTTCCGGCTCCACCGTCGCGATGCCGGTCGCGACATTCACCACGATGGGGAAGAAGGAGATCAGGAAGGCGGTGATGATGGCGGGCACGGTGCCGATGCCGAACCAGATGACAAGGATCGGCACCACCGCCACCTTGGGCACCGAGTTGAAGCCGATCAGCAGCGGGTAGAGCCCGTGGTAGAGCAGGGTGGAGGAGCCGATCGCCACCCCCAGCGCCAGCCCGAAGACGATGGCGAGCGCGAAGCCCACCAGCGTGGTCAGCAGCGTCTGCCAGGCATTGTCGATCAGCGGCCACCACCACTTCACCATGCTCTCCGCGATGGCGGAGGGGGCGGGCAGCACGAAGGCCGGGATCTGCATCGCGCGCACGAGGCCTTCCCAGACCAGGAAGCTGCCCAGGATGATCAGCCAGGGCAGCAGCTTCTGCAGCCGGCGGCGGCGGCGGGCGGCGAGGACCAGCGCCTCCACCCGGCGGGCATTGGCCTCGCCCTTGCGGAGGGCAGGCGCGGGCGCGGGCAGGGCGGTGTCAGACGGCATCGAGGATCTCCTCGCCCCGGCGGGCGGCGCTGATATGGTCGCGCAGCTCATGCACCAGGGCCTGGAACCCGGGCTTGTAGGTGTCCTCCAGCAGGCGGGGACGCGGGAAGGGAATGCGCCGCTCCGCCAGGATGCGCCCGGGGCGGGAGGACATCACCAGCACCCGGTCCGCCAGAAAGACGGCTTCCTTCAGGTCATGCGTGACCAGGATGACGGTGGGCTTCAGCGTCAGGCAGACCTGCTGCAACTGTTCCCACAGGTCCTCACGCGTGAAGATGTCCAACGCGCCGAAGGGCTCGTCCAGCATCAGCAACTGCGGGTCATGGACCAGCGCGCGGCAGAGGCTGGCGCGCTGCTGCATGCCGCCGGAAAGCTGGTAGGCGAATTTCTGCTCGAAGCCCGCCAGCCCGACCATGGCCAGCAGCTTGCGCGCCTTCTCCTCATACATGGCGCGCTGGGCGCGAAGCTGACGGCGGTGCGGCTCCACCACCTCCAGCGGCAGCATCACATTGTCCAGGATGGTGCGCCAGGGCAGCAGCGTCGGGTTCTGGAAGGCCATGCCGGCGATGGACAGCGGCCGGTCCACCTCCCGCCCCGCCACGATCACGCTGCCGGCGGAGGAAGGCCAGAGCCCCGTCACCAGCCGCATCAGGGTCGATTTGCCGCAGCCGGAGGGGCCCACCACCGCGACGAACTCGCCCCGGCCAACGGAAAGGCTGGCATCCTTCAGCGCCAGCGTCCCTTCCGCGCCACCATACCGCATCGAGACTCCGTCGATCTCGACGAAAGGCCGTTCCGCCACCATGCCAATCCCTTTGCCCGCCTCGAGCCCCGATGCGGCAAACTGGCGGCTGCGGCGGGCGAGAGGCAAGCGCCAAGGCGGGCGGTGGAACAGGGAATTGCTGCTTGTTGCGCCAGATGAACCGCACCACTGCATTCGGAAAATGCGTATTGCCTTCGCCTTGGGCAGCGCCTTGCCGCAACCCGCGCTGGTCCCTGGCCAAACAGTGCCAATGCGCTAGCCTGCCGGCATGACACCGTCACCCTCCGCGCTTGCCCTCCTGACCCCGGATGAGATGGCGGCGGTGGACCGTGCCGCCATAGCCGGCGGTGCTTCCGGCCCGGCGCTGATGCGGGCGGCCGGTGCCGCCGTGGCGCGGGCGCTGCGCAAGCGGTTCCGGCCCTGTCGCACGCTGATCCTGGCCGGCCCCGGCAATAACGGTGGCGATGGTTACGTGGTGGCGCGGCTGCTGGAGCGGGAAGGCTGGCCGGTCTCCGTCGCCGCCCTGGCACCGCCGCGCCCCGGCAGCGATGCCGCCATGGCCGCCGCCGAGTGGCGCGGCCCGGTGCTGCCCTTCACGCCGGAAACCCTGGCTCGGGCGCAATTGGTGGTGGATGCGCTCTTCGGCGCCGGCCTGTCGCGGGAGCTGGATGGGCCCGCGGCCGCGGCCTTGCGGGCCGTGCGGGTGCCGCTGGTGGCGGTGGACGTGCCCTCGGGCCTGGATGGCGCCACCGGCGAGCCGCGCGGCTTCGCCCCCCAGGCGGCGCTGACCGTTACCTTCGGCCGGCTGAAGCCCGGCCACCTGTTGCTGCCGGGCCGCGAATTGTGCGGAGAGGTGGTGCTGGCGGATATCGGCCTGCCGGAAGCCGCCCTGGCCAGTGTGGCGCCGCGTGCCTTCCGCAACGCGCCGGGCCTGTGGCGCCTGCCGGAGCGTGGCGCGCAGCACCACAAGTTCAGCCATGGCCATGTCACCATCCCTGGCGGCGCGGCCATGCCGGGCGCGGCGCGGCTGGCCGCCATGTCCGCCCGCCGCATCGGCGCCGGCCTTGTCACCCTGGCCGCCGAGGATACGGCCACCGCTACCCTCTTCCGTCAGGGTGAACCCGGCCTGCTGGTGTCCGCCCCGCCGCCCGAGGACCTGCTGGCCGATGAGCGCCGCAGTGCCTGGGTGCTCGGCCCCGGCCTGCCGCCGCGCCCGGAAACGCTGGCATTGCTGCGCCGGGTGGTGGAGGCCGGGCGGCATGTCGTCGCCGATGGCGGCGCGCTGACCGCCGCCGCCGGCCAGCCGCATACCCTGCAAGGTGCCGCCATCCTGACGCCGCATGCGGGCGAATTCGCCAAGGTCTTCGGCGCCCTGCGGCGGGACCGGCTGGCCGCCGCGCGCATGGCCGCCGCCGTGACGGGGGCCGTGGTGGTGCTGAAGGGCTCGGACAGCATCATCGCCGCGCCGGATGGGCGCGCCGCCATCAACAACAATGCCCCGCCCGCCCTGGCCACGGCCGGCAGTGGCGATGTGTTGGCCGGGCTGGCCGGCGGCCTGCTGGCGCAGAATCTGCCGCCCTTCGAGGCCGCCTGCGCCGCCGCCTGGCTGCACGGGCAGGCCGCGACCCTGGCACTGGCGGGCGCCGCCCCCGGCACGCCGCTGGTGGCCGAGGACCTCCTGCCGCAACTACGCGCCGCCTGGATCGCCGCCACGCGCTGAACATTCACGCGCAACGGCTCCCACCCTCCTGTCGTTCCAGTTTCATCCTGGATGGCAGGAGGAGGGGACCATGCTGCGGCGTCGAACCCGGCCGATCTTCAAGCAGCCGCCCCGCCGGCTGCCGGAGCTGCGGCACCTGCTGCTGGCCCTGCTGCTGGCGATGACCCTGCCGGCACGGGCCGAGGCACCGGCACCTGCCCAGGGCGACGGCACGCTGCTGGTGAGCCTCTTCCTGCCGCCGGAAGAGGCCGCGACGCCCGAACAGATCGCCGCGAAGCTGCTCCAGGAAGGTGTGCTGCAGGAGCTGCCACCCCAGGGCCTCGGCATCGAAAGCTGGTACGCCATGCCGGGCTTCGGCCAGTTCCTGACATTGCGCCTGCCCCCTTCCGCACGGCTTTCCGCCGCCGCCGAACCAGTGCGGGGTGGGCAGAGAATCGCCGGCCGGTAACGTGGCGGACATCTTCGGCGGGTAGTCTGGCGGGGGCTGGTAAACTCCGGCGTGACAGCGAAGTTCATGGAACGAGATTGTCGCGCTTAAGGAGCGATACTTCTTCCGGAAGGACCTGGCTTCCGGCAGGATGCTCACCAGATGTTTCTCCAGGTTTCAGCGCCGTGGCGGGACGCCCGGTCGCCGAAGGGGGTTCAGATGTCAGACGTCGCCGTCGCCGAAGTCGGGTTATTCGATCGGGCCTGGAAGCGCGTGTCCCTGCTGTGGAGGGACATGGCCGCCACGGTCGGGTCGCCGGCCGCCGATGCCTCCTGGGAAGGGCGGATGCGCGCCTGCCTGGAAGCACGCGGCGGCGAGGTCTCCGCGCGCGCCCGCGCCGCCGGGCTGGCGCAGTCCTACCAGACGGCGCCGGAGGCGGTGGACAAGCTGGCCTTCTTCCAGGCCCTCGCCAGCTTCGACTCCGACTTCAAGGTGGTGGAAGCCGCGATGGCCGCCGTCAGTGGCGCCAAGGATGCCGCCAGCCGCGCCGCCGCCAAGGCGAAGCTGCGCCAGGCGCTGGAGCCGCCACGGCTGAAGCTGCTGACCCAGTTCACCACCATTCCGGACGGCATGAAGTTCCTGGTGGATATGCGCGCGGACCTGATGCGCCTGATGGGCCAGGACCCGATGCTGCATGCGCTGGAACGCGACATGCGCGGGCTGCTGGCCAACTGGTTCGACCTCGGCTTCCTGGAACTGCGGCGGATCGACTGGTCCTCCCCCGCCGCGCTGCTGGAGAAGCTGGTGGGCTACGAGGCCGTCCATAAGATCCGCACCTGGCGCGACCTGAAGAACCGGCTGGATTCCGACCGCCGCTGCTATGCCTTCTTCCATCCCCGGATGCCGGAGGAGCCGCTGATCTTCGTGGAGGTGGCGCTGGTGCAGGGCCTTTCCGGCTCCGTGCAGAAGCTGCTGGACGAGAAGGCGCCGGTGCTGGACCCGCGCATGGCGGATACCGCCATCTTCTATTCCATCAACAACTGCCAGCGCGGGCTGGACGGCATTTCCTTCGGCAATTCGCTGATCAAGCGGGTGGTGACCCTGCTGGCGGAGGAGATGCGCGGCCTCAAGACCTTCTCCACCCTCTCGCCCATCCCCGGCTTCCGCCGCTGGCTGGAGGAGCAGAAGGACGCGCCGGACCTGCTGACGGAAGAGGAATCCAAGTCCCTGGCCGAGGCCGCCGGCACGCCGGACGGCAATGCCGCCATCGGGCTGGTGCTGGCTGCCCGCCGTCCGCTCTCGCTGCCCTGGATCGGCAAGGCGGAGCCGGTGCTGACCCGCCTCTGCGCCCGCTATCTGGTGCTGGAGACCGGCAAGGACGGCCGCCGGGCGCGCGACCCGGTGGGGCATTTCCACCTCTCCAACGGCGCGCGGATCGAGCGGGTGAACTGGCGCGGCGACACTTCGGAGAAGGGGCTGAAGGAGAGCCTCGGCTTCATGGTCAACTATCTCTACGACCCGATGAAGATCGAGGACTACCACGAAGCCTATGTGGGCGAGGGCAGCCGCGCCGCCCCCACATCCTTGCGGCGGCTGGCGCGCGGTGGCCGCTAGGCCACCGGCACCGTGAAGCGGGCGAATTCCCGCGTCAGCCGCTTGTAGATCTCGCGGCGGAAGGACACGGCGATGGCGGGCAGCTCGGAAAGGTCCGCCCAGCGCCAGGCATCGAATTCCGGATGCGGGTCCAGGTCCAGGCGGATCTCCTTGTCCTCGCCGGTGAAGCGCAGGGCGAACCACTTCTGGGTCTGGCCGCGATAGCGGCCACCCAGGGCATGGCCGATCAACTCAGCCGGCAGGTCATAATGCAGCCAGTCCGGCACCTCGCCGATGATCTCGGCCTTGGCGGTGCCGATCTCCTCGAACAATTCGCGCAGCACGGCGGCACGAGGGTCCTCGCCCTCGTCCAGCCCACCCTGCGGCAATTGCCAGGCGGCGGTGGCGCCTTTGCCGAGATCGGCACGGCGGGCGATCAGCACCTTGCCGGCGCGGTTGAACAGCGCGGCGCCAACGTTACGGCGATAAGGCAGATCGGGCATGGGTAGGCTTACCTTTCGGCGCTGCTGGGACGGCGGATCATGGCGCTGACGGGCGCCAGCACAAGCCCCCGTTGCGGCAGTTCCGCCGCCCAGGCGGCAACGCGCGACACGATCAGCGGATGGGCGCCCGGCAGCAGGCCCAGCGCCGAGCCCTGTTCCCGCGCCAGCCGCTCCAGTTGCGCCAACTGGCGATCGATCTCGCCACGGGTCGGCGCGTTCTCCAGTTGCAGGTCGGCGGCGCGGCCCCAGGCGCGGCGCGGCGGGGCCCCCGGGCGGGGGTCCAGCACCAGCAGGCCGCGTTCGGCGAAGGTGCGTTGCAAGCCGGGCTCCACCGCGCCCAACACGCCGACATAGCCGGCGAAGCGGCCCAGCGCGGCCTCCGGCGCCTCCAGGCCCGGCGGCAGCAGCAGCAGCGTCTCCAGCCCCCGTGCGCGGGCGGTGGCCAGCAGGGAAGCGGGCGCTTCCGGCAGCGCCAGGGCCACCGCACCCGGCAGGCGGGGCAGCGCGGCTTCCGAGGCATCGGGTATCACCAAGGCCACGCGGGGGCGGGTATCGGCCCGGTCGAAGGGGCGGGCATAGGCCAGGCGCGGCTGCCTTCCGTCCGCGCCGATGCGCGGCAGCGGCCCGGCGGGGCTGGCTTCCAGCAGCGCCGGGTCCGGCGGCGGAATGGCATGGCTGGCGGTGGCTTCGGCCTCGTGCCCGGGCAGGGGCGGCG
>NZ_JACTUZ010000147.1 GCF_014490445.1 Pseudoroseomonas ludipueritiae
CCCCGGCTGTGGCGAGGCCGGCTGCGCCTGGGCCCGGCCGCAGGCGCAGGCCGCCATCGCGCCGGCGGCCGTGGCGGCAAGACCTCGCCCCAGTGCCCGCCGCCCCAACCCCCCTTGCAGACGCTTCATGGCGCAACCTCCGCTCCGCTTGTTACTGGGGGGTAGAACCGTGCGGCGGCGCGGATGTTGCGTGCTCAGCTCAAACGGGCCGTCACCGGGCCCAGCGCAGCACCAGCGGGTCCAGCCGCCGTGCCACCGTCATCAACCCGGCGCGGGTGGCGGGGGAGAGGGCGGGGATCGGATGGCGCCCGGCCTCGGAGGCGATGATGCCGCCTTCCTTCATCAGTGCCTTGGCGGCCAGCAGCCCGCATTGCCGGTTCTCGTAGTTGATCAGCGGCAGCCAGCGGCCATAGGCCTCGGCGGCGCCTTCCTTGTCCCCGGCGAACCAGGCATCGGTGATCTGCCGGATGCCGTCCGGATAGCCGCCACCGGTCATGGAGCCGGTGGCGCCGGCTTCGAGGTCCGCCATCAGGGTGATGGCTTCCTCGCCATCCCAGGGGCCGACAATGGCATTGCCGCCCAGCGCGATCATGTCCCGCAGCTTGTTGGCGGCGAAGGGAACCTCGATCTTGAAGTAGGAGAGGTTTTTGATCTCCCGCGCCATGCGGGCCAGAAAGGCGGCGGAAAGCGGCGTGCCCGCCACCGGCGCGTCCTGCACCATGATGGGGATGCTGATGGCATCCGAGACCAGGCTGTAGAAGTCGAAGATCGCGGGCTCCGGCACGCGGATGGTGGCGCCGTGATAGGGCGGCATCACCATCACCATGGCCGCGCCGGCATCCTGCGCGCGGCGGGAGCGCTCGGCGCAGAGGCGGGAGGAGAAATGCGTGGTGGTGACGATCACCGGCACCCGGCCCGCCACATGCGCCAGGATGGTATCCTGCAGCACTTCGCGCTCATGGTCCGAGAGCACGAACTGCTCGGAGAAATTCGCCAGGATGCAGAGCCCGTGCGAGCCGGCGTCGATCATGAAATCGACGCAGCGGCGCTGGCCCGCGAGGTCCAGGCCGCCGCGTTCGTCGAAGATGGTCGGCACCACCGGAAAGACGCCCTTGTAGGCCTCTGCCATGTCCTGCTCCCTTATCCGCCCGGTTATCGGGTCGTTCGGTGGAAGCTTGCCATGGCCGGTGGCGCGCGGCCAGATCAGGCGTCGTTCAGCGGGATCTCCACCTCCAGCAGCGGCGCGTGTTGCTGGGCGCCATAGACATCGGTGTCGCCGATGTCCCCGGCCGGCACCAGCCGCGGCAGGGTCGCCTTGAAGGCGGCGGCGGTGTCGTAGGGGGTGAAGAGCACGTCCTTCTCCTCCACGCCGTAGAGGCGGGAGAAGAGGGCGGCGTTCAGCACGCCGGTGGCCTTCACCTTGCGGTACATCTCATGGTCCTCGAACAACACGTCGATGGTGACCATGAAGGGGCCGGCGTTCTTGCTCTTGCAGATCTGCGCGATCTCGCGAATGCGGGGCATGACGTGGCTCCTCACACCATCTCGTATTCGATGGGGAACATCTCGTAGGGGTCCTTCGGCGCCACGACATGGAAGACGCTGAAGCGGAACATCGGCCCCAGCTCGATGTCGGAGGGGCTGAAGGGGAAGGCCATGTTGCCTTCCTTGCACAGGCGGCCGGGGAAGTCGGCATGCAACATGGAGGTGCGCGCCATGGCCAGCACGGCGTTGGCGATATCCTGCGTGCGGCCCACCACCTCGATCACAAAGCCCAGCTCGTGGGAGGTGATCTCCTTCCGCGGCTCCCAGGACGCCATGACGCCGTCCTTGCCATAGGTGCGCACCACCATCTGATAGTCGCTGGGCGGCACGCCGAAGGAGGCGGCCTTGGTGGCGACCTTGTCGCGGTGCGTCTCCAGGTAGCTGTCGATCTGGCCGATCAGCACCGGGTCGCGCGTGCCGCAGATGGTGATGGCGCGATAGCCGGCGCGCTCCACGCCCTCCAGCTTGATGGTGTACTGCTCCGCCGGCGTCCAGGTCATGCCGTCGATCTTGACGGCGCGGTCGCTGACGGCCGTGAAGGTGCAGGCGCTGGTATCCAGCAGCCCGCCCGGCTCCACATGGTGGATCGGGCTTGAATTCTCATGCAACGCGAAATTGGCCACCGCCAGGGGCGTGGAGCGGCGGATCGGGTTCGGCGGCTCGCAAACCACGTGGTCGTCGCGCACGCGCAGGAAGATGCAGTCCGGCTCCTTCGGCACGGAAGGCTCGGCGCCGCATTCCAGCATCTTGCCGGCGTACCAGCTCGGCGCCGGCTTCATGCCCGCGCGGATGGCCGGGCCCGCCCATTGCGCCGGGTCGGAGGACCGCCCGGCGAGGATGACCTGCGCGCCATTGTCCAGCGCGCGGTTGAACGGCTCCGGACCCATCATGCCGACGATGCGCTCGGCGCGGCGGATGGTCGCCTCGTCCAGCGGCTTCATCTTGGCCAAGGGGCGGGAGAGGCCGGCATTGACGCGCTCGATCAGGCTCTCGGCGTCCTGCTCCGAGTGAATGAGGGCCATCTTGAAGGAAAGCCCCTCTTCCTTCGCGATCTCACGCACCAGGGCAGCGGTGTCTTGCAGGTGCGGCTCGCCGCCTGCGCCACCGGCGGTGCCGATGATGCAGGGGATCCTGGCCGCGCAGGCCGCCATCAGCATCAGCCGCAGATCGCGCTTGACCGAAAGGCGCGAGCAGAAGGACTTGCCGGCGCCCAGGTAGTAGGGCCCCGGGTCGGTGCTGCCGCCATCGCAGCCGATGACATGCGGCTCCCACGACATGCCGATGCGCAGGGATTCCTCGGCATAGCCGTATCCGAGGATACCGCTTGTCGAGAGCATTCTGAACTCTTGCAAAACACGCTCCTGAAATCGAGTTCCAACCGGGGCGAAAGGCGCTCAGCCCTTGGGCAGCAGCCCGTCCCTGTCGGCCTGCTGCCAGCGCTTGTCCTCTTCCAGCAGCCGGCTGGCGAAGGCGGCGCGCGACAGGTCCGTCGGGTCCACGGCCAGGTTCTTCAGGCGCTCCTTGAGCGCGGGGGTCTCCATGGCCTTCAGCACCTCAGCATTCAGCTTGTCCGCGATGGTCTCGGGCAGCTTGGCGGGGGCGAACATGCCGAACCAGCCGGTGAACTCCGCGCCCTGCACGCCACTTTCCGCCAGCGTGGGCACATCCGGCAGGAAGGCCGAGCGCTTCTCGCTGCTGATGGCCAGCACCCTGACCGTGCCCGCGGACAGCAGCGGCATGGCGGTGGCGGTGCTGCCCCAGGCCACGGGCAGGTGGCCGCCGGTCAACTCGGCCAGATAGGCGCCGCTGCCGCGATAGGGGATCTCGATCATCTCCACGCCGGCGCGCTTGCCGAACTGGTTGGCGGTGAAGGAGGACTGCGCGTCCGAGGTGCCCTGAGCGATGGCGCCGGGTTTTTCCCTGGCGGCCTTCAGCAGGTCGGCCAGGCTGTTGTAGGGGCTCTTCGCCGCCGTCATCAGCACCAGCGGGTAGCGCGCCGTCATGGCGATGGGCGTGAAGTCCGTCAGCGGGTCGAAGGGAATATTCGGCGTGATGTAGCGTGACATCACGTGGGTGGAGGTCACCACCATCAGCGTGTAGCCATCGGCCGGGCTGTGCATCACGGCCTCGCTGCCGACGATGCCATTGGCGCCGGCGCGGTTCTCCACCACGAAGCTCTGGCCGAGGCTGCTGCCCAGCGCCTCCGCCAGCGCGCGGGTGGTGACATCGGTGCCGCCGCCGGGGGCATAGGGAACGATGACGCGCACCGGTTTGCTCGGCCACTTGTCCTGCGCCCGGGCCGGGCGGGTGACGGGCATGGCCAGCGCCGCCAGGCCGGCGCCAAGCACCGTGCGGCGCGTCGAGGATGCAAGCATGGTGTGGTTCTTCTTCATCGTTCTCTTCCCCTCGGAGTTTTTGTTTTTCAGCCCAATTTCTGGAACCCGCCGAAACCGCCGGCGAGTTAGATCAATAGTGGCGTGCCCGCGCGGAGGCTGAGGCCCCGCACGGTGCCGACAGTGATGGAATGGGTGGCGTGCACATGCTCCGCCTGCAGGCCGCAGCCGAAGTTGGCCACGGCGCCCCGCAGCATCGGTACGCCGGTCTCCGCCTGCTCCTCGGCCAGCAGGTTGACGCTGAAGCTGCCGTGGGCGCGCATCAGCGGATGCGCGCTGGCGCTGGCATTGGCGCAGCAGAGCAGCATCGGCGGCGCATCGCTCAAGGAGCGGAGGGCGGTGGCCGTCATGCCCGCCGCGCTCATGAGACTGCGCGCATCGCCGGCTGGCGCCAGGAACCGATGGCCGGCTTCTCCAGCCCCAGATTCTCGCGCAGCGTTTTGCCCGCATAATCCTTGTGGTAGAGGCCGCGGCGCTGCAGCTCCGGCACCACGTAGCGGGAGAAGTCCTCGAAGGCGCCGGACATATGCGTGGCGGCCAGCACGAAGCCGTCGCAGGCGCGGGCGGTGAACCATTCCTCCATCTGGTCCGCCACCTGGGCCGGCGTGCCGCAGAAGATGGGGAACTCGCCGATGGTGCCGCGGCCGGAGAAATGCACGAAGTCGCGCACTGTCGGGTTCGGCTTGCCGGAGAGGGCGACGATGCGGTCCTTGAAGCCGGTCCAGGAGAGCTTCTTCAGTTCCTCATCCGTGAACTCGGAATCCAGGTCCTTGGAGCCGAAGTCGAAGTTCAGTGCTTCCGAGAGCAGCACCAGCGCGTCGATCGGCTTGGCCAGGGCACGGATGTATTCGCGCTTCTCCTCAGCCATCGCCTGCGTCTCGGCGACGCAGACATAGCAGGCCGGGCAGACGGAGACGCTGTCGGGGTCGCGGCCGGCGGCGGCGACGGAGGCCTTCAGCTCGCCATACTGCTTCTGGCCCATCTCCTTGTTGGGATAGACCACGAAGATCAGCTCGCCCCAGCGGCCGGCGAACTGGCGGCCACGGCCGCTCTGCCCCGCCTGAATCAACACCGGATGGCCCTGGGCCGAGCGCGGCACCGGCAGCGGCCCGGCCGACTTGAAGTACTGGCCCTGGTGGTTGAGCTTGTGGACCTTGCTGCCATCGGCGAAGCGGCCGGAGGCCTTGTCGCCGATGATGGCGTCGTCCTCCCAGCTATCCCACAGGCCCATGACGACTTCCATGAACTCGTCGGCGCGCTCGTAGCGCGCGTCGTGCGCCAGGTGGCCGTCGCGGCCGAAATTGGCGGCTTCGGAATTGTTCAGGGAGGTGACGACGTTCCAGGCGGCGCGGCCGCCCGTCATCAGGTCCAGCGTCGCGAAAAGGCGGGCGACGTGGAAGGGCTCGTAATAGGTGGTGGAATAGGTGACGCCGAGGCCGAGCTTCTCCGTCGCCATGCCGATGGCGGTGATGATGGTGGCGGGGTCCATCTTCACCACGCGCACGCCATTCTCCACGGCGTCCCGGTGGTCGTTGTTGTAGATGTCCGGCATGGCCAGGCGGTCGTCGAAGAAGGCGAGGTGGAACTTGCCATCCTCCAGCGCGCGGCCGATGCGCTGGAAGTACTTCGCGCTGAGGAAGTCCATCGGGTTGGCGGGGTGGCGCCAGGAGCCGGGGGCGATCGAGCAGTTCTGCGCCTGCAGGAAGCCCACCATTTTCATCTGCCGTTGCGACGTGCTCATCGGCTCAGTCTTTCCTTCTGCCGGCGGTGGGGCCACCAGGCCGGCGCGTTTCCCCAGGCAGCGGCACTGCGGTCGAATGCGCGAACGTTTGCGCGTTGTGCGCACAGTAAGGCGCGGTTCCTGGCCTGGGTCAATCAGAATAAAAGGTTAACTTTTCTGACATTCTTGCTGGCTGCCAAAGAATTCACGGTGGATCTGGGTGATCGTGCGGGCGAGATTTGCGCGAACGATAGCGCACTAAAGGCCTGTGCTATGATAGGCCCCATGAATGACGCCTCGCCTCCAGCCGCCAGTCGCCAGCGTGCCACCATCGTCACGCTTTCACGCATGGCGGGGGTGGCGCCTTCCACCATCTCCCGCGCCCTGAAGGGCGACACGCGCATTTCCGCCGAGACGCGGGCGCGCATCGCCGCCCTGGCGCAGGAGCTGGGCTATACGCCGAACGCCCTGGCGCGCACACTGTCCTCTGGCCGTAGCGGGCTGATCGGGCTGGTGCTGGGGCCCTCCACCCACCCGATCTATACCGAGATGCTACATGAGGCCGTGGCCCAGGGCGGCGAGCGTGGCATGCGGATGCTGATGATCCATGCCGGCGCCGGGCCGATCGAGGACAAGACCGCCGAGGCGTTGCTGCAATACAAGGTGGATGGTTGCCTCATCACCTCGGCGGAATTGTCCTCCCGCGCCGCCGCCGTCTGCGCCGCCAATGGCGTGCCGGTGGTGATGGTGAACCGTGTGGCCCGCGAGCACGGCAGCGCTGTTGCCTGCGACAACCTGGCCGGTGGCGCGGAACTGGCCGCGCTGCTGATGGCGCGGGGGCATTGCCGCTTCGGCATGGTCAATACCTCCAGCCCCACCTCGACGGCGGTGGAGCGCGAGCAGGGCTTTGTGCGCCACCTGGAGCAGGCGGGCCATAAGCTGATGCTGCGGCTGGACGGCCAGTCCACCTATGACGGCGGCTACGAGGCTGGGCGCCATATCGCCGCGCTGCCGCCGGAGGAGCGGCCCGATGCCATCTTCGCCGTCAGCGACATCATCGCCATGGGCGTGCTGGATGCGCTGCGGCTGAACGGCCTGCGGGTGCCGCGGGATGTCTCCGTGGTGGGCTTCGACGACATCCCGGCCGCCGCCCGGCCAATCTATGACCTGACCACCGTGGCGCAGCCACTGAAGGCCATGATCCGGCGCGGGCTGGACCTGCTTTGCGCCCGCATGGCGGACCCGGACCTGCCCGATGAGGCCGTCACGCTGCGGGGCAAGCTGATCATCCGTGGCTCCGTGCGGCCGGTGCCCGGCTGAGGTGCCCCGGCGGTCCGCAAGCTCGCCAGCATGGCCGCAAGATCGAGCGGCGCGATGTCGGTGTCCGTGAGGCCGGCCGCTTCACCATGCGCTGACAGGGCGCTCAGGGTCCGGCGGCGCTGCGCGCGAGGCGTTGCGCCATGCCGCCCGCCAGAGTCTCGGCCATGCAGAGATAGCCGAGGTCGTTCATGTGGAAGCCATCCGGCGAGAGCATCGGCACCTTGTCCGGCAGGGCATCCCAGAAGCGCATGATGGCGTAGCGGCGCATCAGCGGCACGCGCTTCTCCGCCGCCACGCGCTCGATGCCCTGCACGAAGTCGCGGTAAAGATCCTCGTCGGACACGCCAGGGAAGAACTGCGGGTCGATCAGCAGCAGGTCGAGCCCACGGCCCAGCACGAAATCCGCGCCCTCCCGCAGCGTCGCCGAGAAGGCTTCAGCGGAGATGTGGCGCATGGCGTCGTTGGTGCCGAGCTGCCAGAGCACCACATCCGGCTTCCAGTCCTCCACCGACTTCCGCATCCGCACCAGCGTGGTGGAAGCGACCTCGCCGCCGATGCCGTCGTTGCGCACCGTGATCTCGGCACCCGGCAGCAGCCGCACCAGCGCATCCCGCAGCCGGGGCGGATAGGCATGCGCGGCCACCGAGGCGCCCACTCCGGCGGTGGAGGAGGAGCCGATGGCCAGGATGCGCACCGGCTCCTTGTCCCGCAGCAGGGCCGCCATGCGGGGCAGGGCGAATTGCAGCCTTTGCAGCTCCCCCGGCACGGCGCAGGTATCGGGCACATTGCCCACAGGTGGCGGGGCGGTGCTGCCGGGGGAGGCGGGCAGCAGCGGTGCCGGCGCGGGGGTGGGGGCGGGGATCGCCGTCTGCGCCCGGCTCAGCCTCGCCAGCCCGAAGGCCGCGAGGCCGGAGAGCAGCAGCGCCCGCCGCATCAGAAGGGCAGGGCCGCCTGGCCCGGCGCCACGGCGGCGGACCGGCTGCTACGGCGCTTTTCCGCCAGGGTCAGCAGCCAGGCCATCAGGATCTGCGCCCCGATGCCGAGCGCGACATAAAGGATATCGAAGCCTGCGCCGTTATGGCCTGTCTGCCGCAGCGTCACGCCTGTCATGCTCAGCACCAGCCCGGTGCAGAAGACCGGCAGGGAATGGCGGCCCATCATGGCCAGCGGGCTGGTCGCCGGCCGTGCCCGTGCCCAGGCCTGCAGGGGCGAATGCACCACCACATAGGCCAGCGCCAGCACATGCAGCAGGCGCGGCACGGAAAGGTACTGCTTTTCCAGCACCAGCAGGAAATCGCGCAGCACCACATCCTCCGCCACGGGCGCGAGGTGGAAGACCGTCACGACCATCGAGACGATCAGGAAGCCCAGCGCCAGCAGCCAGGCGGGGCGGTGGTAGGGGATGGTGAAGCCCGTGCGCTCCCGCTTGCAGCCCAGGGCGAAGCCGATGGTGAAGAGGAACTGCCAACTCAGCGGATTGAAGAACCAGCCTCCTTCCATGGGATAGGAGGGCAGGTTGGTGCGCGTCAGCCCGGCGGCGGTGTAGAGCGCGGCGGAAAGCACCAGGGTCAGCGAGAGGCTGCGCGTGCCGAGCCACAACAGCAGCGGCAATATCGCGATCAGCACGAAATACAGCGGCAGGATATTCAGGTATCCCGGCTGGTAGCTGAGGGTGACGGCCGAGACCAGCGCCTGGATCGGGTCGGCGATCAGCGGGTCCAGCGCGACGACGTTGAAGAGTTCCGCATCCCCCGTGCGCAGCACCGCCCAGGCGAAGACGGCGCTGCCCAGCACCAGCATGGCGAGATGCGTGGTGTAGAGGCCGGCGGCGCGGCTCATCACGCGCAGGGAGACGTTGAAGCGCTCGCCCGAATGGCTGTTGTAGCGGCCGGAATAGGCGCAGGCGGCGGCATAGCCGGCGAAGAGCACGAAAAGTTCCGCCGCATCGGAAAAACCGAAGTTCTTGTGGGTCCACTTCTCCAGCACATTGCCGGAGACATGGTTGATGAAAATCGAGACCAGCGCGAAGCCACGCCACACATCCAGCGCCGTATCCCGCTCCGGCGGAACCGGACGGGCCGTGCCGCCAGTGGCGGTTGGCGCTGCGGTGGACGACATGGCGTGATCCTTCCTTTCGTCGCGCCGGGGCGCGACAAGCCAGAAACGGCCGGGTGGAGACGCGGTTGCGCCGGCTAGCCGGGCGCGAGGTCGACAGCCACCTCCAGCCAGTGCCGCCCACCGCCCAGGATGATGCCCCGGAGCGGCGAGACATCGCTGAAGTCGCGGCCCCAGCCCAGCACCACATGCTCTTCCGCCACCACCAGGTCGTTGGTCGGGTCCAGGCCCACCCAACCATGCGCCGGGCCGAGCCAGGCCTCCACCCAGGCATGCGACTGGTCGGCGCCCCGCCGCGCCACGCCCCCCGGCGGCGGCCGGGTGCGGATATAGCCGGAGACGTAGCGGGCCGGCAGGCCGAGGCCGCGCAGGCCGTTGAGCATCAGGTGGGTGAAGTCCTGGCAAACCCCCGCCCGCTGCGCCAGCACCTGGGAAACCGGCGTGGCGATGCCGGTCACGCCCGCGCGGAAGGTGAAGTCTCGCCGGATGCGTGCGTTCAGGTCCAGTAGCCCGGCCAGCACCGGCCGCCCCGGCAGGAAGGAGACGGCGGCATAATCCCGCGCCGCCGCGTTCTCGGGCAGCATGGGGGAGGGGAAGGTGAATTCCACCGCATCCGGCGCCGGGGAGGCGGCCACCTGCTCCCATGGCAGGGTCTCGCCTGCGGGCGGCGGCGGGGGGAAAGAGGCCTCCACCCACATCTCGGCCACCACCTCGAAGCAGTCATGCGGCTGGTCGATGGAGAGCCAGGTGACGTGGTTGCCGAAATGGTCCAGGCCGCGCGTCAGCCGCGCCGGGGCCGGCGTGCAACGGATCTCCTCCGCCAGCACCCGCTGGCCGGGCATGGCGCGGGGGGAGAGGTGGAGCATATGGGTCGCCATATCCACCATCTCGGCATAGCGATAGGTGGTGACGTGGCGGACGCGCCAGTTCATCGCGGCCTCAGGGACTATGGGCCAGCGCCGGGGCGGCCTCGATCTGCCCGCCCAGCGCCTGCGCCGCTGGCAGCAGCGCGAAGTAGCGGCGGGTGAGGGCATCCGAGAGGCTGGCCACCTCCGCCTCCACCCGGCCGATGGCGGGCGCCAGGGCGGTGGTGGCGGCGGCCTGCTCCGGGCTGGCCAGGATGGCGGGGGGCATGGCCTCCACTTCCGCCACCAGTGCTGCGGCGGTGGCGGCCAGCGCGGCGTCGCCGAGGCCAGCCAGCAGGCCATGGATGGCGCGTAGCTGGAAGCCCAGGCCGCGCGGGTTGCCGGGGTCCGCCAGCACCAAGTCCAGCGCCGGGGCCGGCTGCAGCACGCCCAGGTAGCGGCTGCGGTAGGTGATGACGGAATCGCAGAGTTCCAGCGCCAGCCGCAAGCCGGCCTCGACCCGTGCCGGCGCCTGGGCCAGGGCGAAATGCAGTTGGAAGGCGATGCTCTGCGCCCGCTCCACCCGCCGGCCGAGGTCCAGGAAAGTATAGCCGCCGGCCCGCACCATGTTCTCCGCCGCCACGCCCGCGAGGCCGGCGGTATAGCGCAGCACCTCGGCCAGCAGGGCTTCCAGCGCATCCAGCCCGCGCACCGTGGCGGCCTGGGCCAGCAGGCCGCGCAGGGGCTGGGTGAAGGTGGCGTAGAGATCCGTGGTCAGGCGGTCCCGCACCGTTTCCACCAGCCGGCCGACCTGCCCCAATTGCTCCACCACCGCGCCGCCGGGCTGCACACCGCGCAGCAGCTCATCCCGCAAAGGGCCGGTGCCGGCGCCGCTGGGCCGTTCCTCGGCGGCGATCAGCCCGGCATGGTGCAGGCATTGGGCAAGGGTGGTCAGTTCCACCATCTCATGCGGCAGCAGCGGGCCACGGTCCAGGCGGCAGAGGGCGGCGCGCATCAGCCGTGCCGCGCCTTCCAGCCGCTCGGCATGGCGGCCGAGCCAGAAGAGGTTGTCGGCCACGCGGGAAGGCAGGTCGCCCGCCGCGCGGCGGATGGCCAGCGGCGGCTGGCGCTGCGCGCCGGGGCCGGCGATGCGGCTGTTCTCCTGGTGCGGCACCCAGACATCCTTGGCCAGGGTGGTGCCATCCTCGGCTTCCACCCGCGCCAGGCCGCCGGGCAGGATGTGCCACTGGCCGCCGTGCTGCATCAGGAACAGTCGCAGGCGCAGCGGGCGCGGCACCAGCGCATCGCCCTGCACGCAGGGCGCGAGGGAGCCCGCCAGCGCCCGCTGCGCCGCGTAATCAGCAGGGCGCGCGGCGATGCGGGAGGCCAGTTCCGCCCGGGCCGCGAGGTCCAGCGC
>NZ_JACTUZ010000148.1 GCF_014490445.1 Pseudoroseomonas ludipueritiae
CGGATGCGCGCCGGGGCCTGAGCGGCGGAACACGGCAGCCCCGCCGGCCCCGTGCCATCGCCCCGGCTTCTCTGGGGGGAGGTGGGGAGGAGCCGGACCGGCGGGGCGCCTGCCGCGCTGCCGCGGCTTGGCACAGCCTGCGGCTGGGCCGGGGCGAGGGCGCGGCGGGAAACAGGCGGGATCGTGGCGACAGGCACGGGCTTGCATCGGCGCTGGCCGCCCCGCAGGCTGTCGGCACAGGGAGAGAACAGGGATGCAGACCAGCTTCAGCCCCGAGCAGCTCAAGGACCCCGATACACGGGAGTCCAACGCCATCCTGCGCACCTGCGTGCATTGCGGCTTCTGCACCGCCACCTGCCCCACCTTCGTGCTGCTGGGCGATGAGCTGGACAGCCCCCGGGGCCGCATCTACCTGATCAAGGACATGCTGGAGGGTGGCAAGCCGGCCACGCCCCAGGTGGTGCAGCATGTGGACCGCTGCCTCTCCTGCCTCTCCTGCATGACCACCTGCCCCTCGGGCGTACATTACATGCACCTGGTGGACCATGCCCGTGCCTATATCGAGCAGACCTATACCCGCCCCTGGCCGGAGCGGATGCTGCGCCGGGCCCTGGGCATGCTGCTGCCCTATCCGGGGCGCTTCCGGCTGGCGCTGCGCGCCGCCATGCTGGCGCGGCCGCTGCGCGGGCTGCTGCCGGGCGAATCGATGCTGGCGCAGCGGCTGCGGGCCATGCTCTCCCTGGCCCCCGCCGCGCTGCCAGATGCAGGCCACCCCCCGGCGCCAAAGGTACACAGGGCGGAAGGCACCCGGCGCGGCCGGGTGGCGCTGCTGACCGGCTGCGCCCAGACGGTGCTGGCACCTTCCATCAACGAGGCCACCATCCGGCTGCTGACCCGCATGGGGGTGGAGGTGGTGGTGGCCGAGGGGCAGGGCTGCTGCGGCGCGCTGAACCACCACATGGGCCAGCACGACCCCGCCATGGCCCTGGCCGGCGCCAATATCGACGCCTGGACGCGCGAGATGGCGGGGGAGGGACTGGATGCCATCGTGGTCAATGCCTCCGGCTGCGGCACCACGGTGAAGGATTACGGCTTCATGTTCCGCGAGACGCCGCGCGCCGCCCAGGCGGCGGCGGTGGCGGGGCTGGCGCGCGATGTCTCGGAAGTGCTGCTGCAATTCGGCTACGAGCCCACGCGCGAGGCGCCGGGCATCACCGTCGCCTACCACGCCGCCTGCAGCCTGCAGCATGGCCAGAAGATCACCGGGGTGCCGAAGCAGTTGCTGGCCCGTGCCGGCTTCACGCTGCGGGAGCCGGCGGAAACGCATCTCTGCTGCGGCTCGGCCGGCACCTATAACCTGATGCAGCCTGCCATTGCCGGCCAGTTGCGGGAGCGCAAGCTGGAAAACCTGCGCCGCACCGGCGCCAGCGTGGTGGCCAGCGGCAATATCGGCTGCCTGACGCAACTGGGGGGCGCCGATGGCATGCCGGTGGTGCATACCGTGGAATTGCTGGACTGGATGGCCGGCGGGCCACGCCCAAAAGCTTTGTCGATGCTCCCGGAACAAAAAAACGTGCAAACGGTGGTAACCTAACGCAACGAAATCGCGGATGACGCATTGTCGTGGCGTATCGCCAGGACCCTGCCATGGTCACCCGCACCGTTACCCGCCCTGTGTTTCTCAGCAGCGCTCCCGAAATCCTGGGCGAGTACAAGGCACCGGGAGTGGCCATCGGGCCCGAGCCGGAGGATTCCGGCAAGCTTCGCATCACCGCGCCGGATGAGGCGGCCGCCGATGCCGCCGAGGTCTGGCTCTCTGAACTCGATTCGGCGGGGCATTAGTCATGCTGGACCTGCTTGCCAACCCGGATACCTATGACCTTGACCGCTTCGTGCGGGCGCAGGACCCGATGATGGCTGCCGTGCGGCGGGAATTGCGGCAGGGGCAGAAGCGCAGCCACTGGATGTGGTTCGTTTTTCCGCAGGTCGCCGGGCTCGGCCAGAGCGACATGGCACGGCGCTACGCCATCGGTTCGCTGGAGGAGGCGCGTGCCTACCTGAACCATGCGGTGCTGGGGCCACGGCTGCTGGAATGCACGGCCCTGGCGAATGACGTGCAGGGCCGCAGCGCCTACGAACTCTTCGGCAGCCCGGACGACATGAAGTTCCAGTCCTCCATGACCCTTTTCGCGCTGGCGCGGCCGGGCGAGCGTGTCTTCCGCCGGGCGCTGGACCGCTTCTACGCCGGCACGCCGGACCATGCGACGCTGATCGCGCTCTGCGGCGGCTAGGCGGTCCGCCGGCGGGTAATGCCGCCTGAACCGGTGCTGTTCTAGGAAGGGCCGGTGTCCTCGCCCACCCGCTCCCGCAGGGGCGCGAAGACCCGCAGCGCGCTGGGGCGGATGGCATAACGCAGCGGCGGGCGCATCGGCACCACTTCCCCATCCATCGAGACGCGCATCCAGGCGGAGCGGGAGCGGATCTCCACCGCCGTCACCGTATGGCTCTCGAAATCCCGTTCGTGCCGCAACTGGCCCAGCATGGCCCGCAGCGCCACCTTCAGCAGCCCCCAGGGGCGGTGGTGGCGGACAATGAACATGCTGAGTTTGCCGTCATCCAGCACCGCCCGGGTGCCGGGGCGCGGCAGGCTGACCTCATAGGCATTGTTGCCGATGAAGAGCAGTGGCGTGCGGTAGCGGCGGGTCCAGGGCCCGGCCTCGCCTTCGGCCAACACCCGCACGCGGCGCAGCGGGTAGCGCAACACCACGCGGCAGAAGGCCAGGGTCATGGCTGGCCACTTGCCCCAGCCGGAGCGGCGGCGCTGCCGGTCGCGGTCCGCCACCATCGAGGCATAGAGGCCGATGGAGGAATTGTTGACGAAGACCCGCCCGTTCACCTCGGCCACATCCACCGTGCGAAGCTGCCGCGCGGCGATGACGCCCACCGCGCCGGGGATGTCCTGCGGCAGGCCCAGGTCCTTGGCGAAGTGGTTCAGCGTGCCCAGCGGCAGCACCCCGAAGGCGCGGCCGCTGCCGGCCATGACGCCGGCCACCAGCCCGATGGTGCCATCGCCGCCGCCGGCCACCACGGCATCGTAATGGCGGCCGGGGCCGGTGCGCTCCAGCGCCTGCTGCGCCGCCGCTTCCAGAGCGTCTCCGGGCAGCAGCCGGATGTCGGCCTCCAGCCCATGGCTCTCGAAGGCCTCGCGCAGTTCCGGCTCCAGGTCATGGCCCAGCACGGAGCCGCCGCCGGCATTCACCAGCACGCAAAGCCGCAGCGGTGGGTTCTCCACGGGCTGGGCGTCAGGTCTGCTTGGCGATGATCCCGTTGAGGGTGCGGCAGGCGGCCACCACCGCCAGCAGCCACAGCCCCTGCACGATCAGCCCGGAAGGCGTCAGCACATAGCCGCCGGCCACCAGCTGCTTGGGAAAGGACTGCACCATGGGCTGGATCTCGGGCGGGATGGGCAGGGCGGCGACGACCTGGCCCAGCGCCCACCAGAGCCCGCCCAGCATCAGCAGCAGCGGTGCCACCACCTCGGCCACCAGCTCCACAAAGGTCAGGGCGAAGGTGACAAGGCCCCAGAAGGCGATGCCAAGGCCACGCAGCACCAGCCAGAGCCAGCGGTGACCAGCCTCGCGACGATCATGGAATTCGTACTCGTCATGGGCCGACAAGCCGGACATGGCGGAAGTCTCCGGGCACGGTTTGTAGCTGACTGCATAGACGATGCGGCCCGCCGGCACACCCCGAGAATTGCGGAGCACAGCAAAAGGGGCATGGACCTCTCGGCCCATGCCCCTTTCATTGCGCTCTTCCTGCCGCCGGTTCAGTTCGGCTGCTGGATCGCCGAGAGCCTCCAGGCGCCGCCGCCCTGGCGGGCAAAGGTCCAGAGTTCGGCCACCGTCTGGCGCCGCTGCGGGTCGCCTTCCACCACCTGGCCGGTGCCGAGGTCCCGCGTCACGTCGATCAGCGAGAAGCGCATGGCGACGGTGGCGTATTCGGTATTGCCCTCACGCCAGGCCTCGGACAGGTCGCCCTGCTCCAGCCGCACGTCGCGCGTCTCGTTGGCCCAGTTGCGGGCCGCGAGGTCACGCAGGTCGCCGGCGAAATAGCCGGCCATCTCCGGCGTGGCGAGGCGGGAGAGCGCGCCCTCGTCCCGGCGGGACCAGGCCTCGTTCACCTCGCGCAGCAGGCGCTCGAAGGCCTGGAAATCGGCCTGGCCGACCTGCACCGGGGTACCCGTGGGGGCACGGCCGCCACCCATGCCGCCGGGGCCGCGCAGGTCCTGCATCTGCCGGGCATAGGGGCCGGCCGCCGCCGGGTTGGCGCCCGGAACGGCACCGGGGCGCGGGCCGCCGGCCATGGCATGCTGGGTGCCGCCGCGCAGCTTGCGCATCACGAAGCGCACCAGCAGGACGATCAGCCCCACTTGCAGCAGCAGGCCCAGCACGCCGCCGAAGCCGCTGATGCCGCCGAACATGCCGTTGCCGAAGAGCAGGCCGCCGAGGCCGACGCCGATCAGGCCGCCCATCATGCCGGCCATGAAGCCGCCGCCGAAGAAGCCGCCCGGGCGGGCCGCGCCGGCGGCGCCGGCCATGCCGGGGCTGGCCGGGGTGGCGGGCCGGGTTTCCGGCGTGGTGGTGCGGTCGAAGGGCCGCGCGGTGTTGTTGGGGATCGTGCGCGTGGCGGGCGGGGCGCTGTAGGTACGCGAGCCCCGGCTGCCGGAGCTGAAGCCGCCGCCGGGCCGTGCCTCCGCCAGGGCGGGACCCAGCGCGAGGGCCAGAACGGCCAGTGCAGCCAGGAGCCTGGCGGAACGTCGCATCGTTTCTCTCCTGCGTGTCATCATTCGGACAGGAATATAGGAAACCCGAACCCCACCGCCAATGCGTGGCTGGGCCCTTCCTGTTCTTGAATGCCGGCGGAGCCGGTTTGTTGCCCTCAATCCAGGCAGCCGAGCAGGGCTGAGCGGATATCGACCTGGGTATAGGGTTTCTTCACCACGGCGGAGTGCTGGAAGCGCTCGGGGAAGGCGCTGGCCTCGCCATAGCCGGTGGCGAAGACGAAGGGGATGCCGCGGGCCGTCAGCGCATCGGCGATGGGAAAGCTGTTCTCGCGCCCCAGATTCATGTCCAGCAGCGCCACATCGGGCGGCGTGCGGGCGATGATCTGCAGGGCCGCCTGCACGGAGGAAGCGACATCCACCTCCGTCGCGCCCAGGCGGCGGAGCTGATCCTCGGCATCCATGGCGATCAGCAGATTGTCCTCCACCAGCATCACGCGGCGGCCCAGCGGGCCGACATCCTCCCCGGCCGGGCGCGGGGTGGGGCGGGGCTCGTCGTCCTGGCGCGGGGTGGCGGCGTCATGGACCTGGGCGGCCGGCAGCACGAAGCGCGCCTGAAGCCCGCCCAGGGCGTAGCGCAGCTCGGCCTCGCCACCCAGGTCATGCGGCACCGCGCGCTCGATGATGGTGGTGCCGAAGCCCTTGCGGTTGGGCGCCTGCACCGGCGGGCCGCCTTCCTCGGTCCAGAGGATCTCCAGCGCGCCATGCTCGATCCGCCGCCAGTCGATGCGGACGCTGCCGTGCCGGTCGCAGAGCGCGCCATACTTCACGGCATTGGTCATCATCTCGTGGAAGACCAGCGCCAGGGTGGTATGGGCATTGGGCTCCAGCAGCACCGGCGGGCCGGAGAGGATGACGCGGTCCGCGCGGTGCTCCAGGTAGGCGGCGGCCTCGGCCAACACGAGGTCGGCCAGGGGCGCCGGCTGCCACTTGTCGGCGGTGATCTGGTCATGGGCGCGGGCCAGGGCCTGGATGCGGCCGCCGATCATGGTGGCGAAATCCTCCACCGTGGCGGCATTGCCCTGGCTCTGCTTCACCAGCCCGCGGATCAGGCCCAGGATATTGCGCACCCGGTGGTTCAGCTCGGCGATCAGGATCTCCTGCCGCTCCTGCGCCGCGCGCCGCTCCCGCTCCGCCAGGTCGGAGAGCTGCAGCACCACTTCCAGCAGCGTCACGCGCAGCCGCTCGGCGGTCTGCATGTCGCTCTCGGTCCAGGGGGCGCTATGGCCTTCCACCATCTCCCGCCAGGCGGCGAAGCTCTTGCGCGGGGCGATCCGGGCGCCGTCGCGCTCCATCGTCACGGGCTTGCTCGGGTCACCCGCCCAGGTCACGGCATGGGAGACCTGCCGGCGGAAGAAGACCAGGTAGTCGCGCGGCCCGCGCGAGAGCGGGATGGCCAGCAGCCCCGCCGCGCGGTTGGCGAAGGCGCGGGCGGGCTCGAAGACCTCGCCCAGCCGGTGGGTGGCATAGATGGTGCCGGAGGCGGTGCGGTTGAGGAAGCGCACCAGGGCGGCGAAATCCTCGGTGCCCGGCGTGCTGCCGCGCAGCGCCGTGCCATTGGCGGACCAGAGGCCGACGCCGTCGCAGGGCAGCACCTCGGAGAGCAGGTCGAGGACATCGGCCAGGCTGCGGCTGCCCGGGCGCATGGCGCCGAGCGAGGCCATCAGCCGGTTGTGCACCTTGTTGGCCGCGGCCTCCCGCGCCTGGTCGATCTCCCGCTCCCGGCTTTCCAGTTGCAGGGAGAGCACCTGGGCGAAAAGCTCGGCGGCGGTGCGGCGCTCGAAGGGCACGCGCAGCGGCTCGGTATGGTGGCAGGCGATCAGGCCCCAGAGCTTGCCCTTGCGCAGCACCGAGATCGACATGGAGGCCGCGACGCCCATGTTGCGCAGGTATTCGACATGGGTGGGGGAGACCGAGCGCAGCACGCTGAGCGACAGGTCCAGCGCCCGGCCCTGCGCGTCGCGCTGCGGCAGGATGGCCACCGGCTCCGCCCCCGTATCGCCGATCAGCCGCAGCCAGTTGCGCTCATAGAGCAGCCGGGCCTGCTTCGGGATGTCGGAAGCCGGGAAGCGCAGCCCCATGAAGGAATCGACGAAGGAGGCGGCCGATTCCGCGATCACCTCGCCCGTGCCGTCATGGTGGAAGCGGTAGAGCATGACGCGGGAGAAGCCGGTGAGGCCGCGGATCTGGCGCACCGCCTCCTTGCACAGCGTCTCGAAATCCTCGGCCTGCTGCAGGCGCGAGATCATGGAGCGCACGGTGGTGGCGGCTTCCAGCGCGTCTTCCAGGTCCGAGGGCTCGGCCTCGATGACGACCTGGTCCCCGGCCATGTGCACGGCCAGGTCGAAGGGCGCGCCGCCTTCCTGCAACGAGAGGCCGAAGAGCCGCTCCAGCGCATTGGGGCCGCGCAGCAGGTGCAGCCGGCCGCCGATCTCGTGCAGCACCTCGCGCGAGAAGATGCCGGACAGCAGCTCGCCCAGCAGCGCCTCGGGCGGGCGGCCGAGATACTGCGCCACATTGGCCGAGACGCGCTGGATGCGCCAATCGCGGGAGGTGGCGATCAGGAAGCCGATGGGCTGGATGGCGCCCAGCAGGTGGATCGGCTCGCGGTCGCAATTGGTGAGGTCGAAGGCCTCGTCCAGGGCAGCATCGGGTGGCGGGAGGGAGTCGTCAGGCATGCAGAAGCGGTTCCTCGGCCTGCTCGGCGGCCAGGGCGGCGTGGAAGCAGGCGAAGGCGGCCACTGCGCCCTCCGCCGCACCGGGCCAGAGGGCGGGGTCGGCGAGCTGCTGCTCAAGCCTTGCCAGGAAGGCAGGCCAGGAGGCCTTGTGGGCGAGATAGGCGGTGGCGGCGGAGGCGCAAGTGTCGCCCGCCTCCCGCACCTGCCGCAGCAGCATGCCGTTGCCGAAGCGGGAGCCCTCCAGCACATAGGCCGCCCCCAGCACCGCCGCCGGGCTGGCCGGCGGCGCGAAGGGCAGGGCAGGGGGCGCGGCGATGCCCAGGGCCGCCAGGTCGGCGGCCAGGGCGGCGCGGCGGGTGCGTTCCGGCCAGTCCGGCAGCAGGCTGGCGATGCCGGCGGCCTCCAGCCCCTGTTCCACCGAGGCCAGGGCACGGGCATGGGCGCGCAGGAAGCGGCGGTAGCCCTGCGGCGTCTTCAGCGGAAAGGCGCTGCCGAGCGCATCCACTTCCTCATGCCGCGCGGCGGTGGCCTGGCGCAGGTGCCAGCGGATGCCCTGTTGCTGCTTGCCGTCCTGCTGCTGCATCAATCGTTCCGCCTCGTCAGCCCCGGTTGGAGGGCGGCGGTGATGCGGCCCAGGGCGTCCCCCTTATGCCAAAAAGGGGGGAAAGGCGAACATCTCCACCCTTCAATTCTTGCACGCGGCCGCGCGCGGGCGGGGCAGCCCTGGCAAGCGGCGGCCCGGCGCACAATCTCTGGCCGAGCCGTTCCCTTGCCCTCGCAGGACTTCCGCCATGGACCAACCCCACCCGCAGGCCCGCCCCCCGGCGCCCGACTGGCGCCCGCAGGGCTGCCGGCGCGTCGCCCTGGTGTTGCAGGGCGGCGGCGCGCTGGGTGCCTTCCAGGCCGGGGTCCATGAGGGGCTGCAGGAGGCCGGCATCGGGCTGGACTGGATCGCGGGGGTCTCGATCGGCGCGGTGAACGGCGCGCTGATCGCCGGCAACCCGCCGGAGCGGCGCCTCGCCGCCCTGCGGGAATTCTGGGACACCATCACCACCGAGCGGCTCTGGCCCTATGGGCTGGACCTGCCGGAGGTGCTGGATGCCGGGGACTGGGTGCGGCAATGGCGGCATGAGGCCTCGGCGGCGCTGACCATGCTGCAGGGCCAGCCGGGCTTCTTCACGCCGCATGTGCCGAACCCCTGGTTCTCCGCCCCCGGCTCCAGGACCGCCACCGCCTTCTACGACAGCGCGCCCTTGCGGGAGACGCTGCGCCGGCTGGTGGACTGGGAGCGGCTGAACGACGGCGGCATCCGCTTCTCGGTGGGCGCGGTGAATGTGGGCAGCGGCAACTTCGCCTATTTCGACAGCGCCACCACCCGCATCGGGGTGGAGCATGTGATGGCCTCCGGCGCCCTGCCGCCGGCGCTGCCCATGGTGCGGGTGGGCGGGCAGCACTTCTGGGATGGCGGGCTGGTGTCCAACACGCCGCTGGCGCATCTGCTGGAGAACCTGGGGGAGCGGAACACCCTGGCCTTCCAGGTGGACCTCTTCAGCGCGCGGGGCAGCGTGCCGCGCTCCATGCCCGGGGTGCTGGCCCGGCAGAAGGACATCCAGTACAGCAGCCGCACCCGCCTGGTGACCGATGCCTACCGCCGCATGCGGGCGCTGGAGCTGGAATTGCGCCGCGCCCTGGCCCTGGTGCCGGAGGAGCGGCTGGACGAGGGCCAGCGCGCCCTGAAGCAGCGGCTGGAGCGGCTGCCGGAGGTGGTGATCCTGCACCTGATCTACCGCCAGCAGGCGCATGAGGGGCAGGCCAAGGACTATGAATTCTCCACCGGGGCGATGCGCGAGCACTGGCGCGCCGGGCTGGAGGATACCCGCGCGACGCTGCGGCACGGCCACTGGCTGGCCATGCCGCCGCCCGGCAGCGGCATCCAGGTGCATGATGTCCACCGGCCCTGAGGGGCCGGGGCGCATGGCTGCCCGGCGGCAACCGCCCCGCCTGGGCCTGCATTCCATGTCATTGGCGGTCTTTTCACGGCGGCCCCGCCCTGCGGGCCGCGTCACCTTGTTGGAAGCCCTATGGCCCTGTTGCTGAACATCCTGTGGAACATCCCCGGCCTGGGCTTCATCCCGGCGCTGATGTGGCTGGCCGCCGCGCTGGTGATGGCCCTGACCATCATCGGCCTGCCCTGGGCGCGCGCCTGCCTGATGCTGGCCGGCTACAGCCTGCTGCCCTTCGGCAACACGATCGTCACCGCCGAGGATCTGACCGGCCGCCCCACCCTCAGCAACGGGCCGCTGGGCTGGCTGGCCAATATCCTCTGGTTCCTGCTGGCCGGCATCTGGCTCTGCATCGCGCATCTGACCCTGGCGGCGGGGGCGGCGGTCACCATCATCGGCCTGCCCTTCGCCTGGGCGCACCTGAAGCTGGCGGCGGCCTCGCTGGCGCCGGTGGGCAAGCGCGTGGTGCCCAATGACGTGGGCGAGGCCATCGCCCTCGGCCGCGGGCGGTCCAGCCTGGACCGGATGCGGGGCTGACCATGAGCGAGACCGATGTGCTGGTGGTGGGCGCCGGCGCCGCGGGCATTGCCGCCGCCCGCGCGCTGCTGAAGGCCGGGCTGCGCTGCCAGGTGCTGGAGGCGCGGAGCCGCCCCGGCGGCCGCGCCGCTACCGATACCGCCACCCTGGGCGCGCCCTTCGACCTCGGCGCCACCTGGCTGCATGCCGCCAATCGCAACCCGCTGCGCCTGCTGGCGCAGTCCCTGGGCATGGCGACCTTCGACCATGGCAGCGCCCGCGAATCGGTCTGCTTCGATGCCGGCCGCCGCGCCGGGCCGGAGGACATGGCGGCCTATGACGCCACCTGGGAAACCTTCCATACCCGCCTCGGCGCCCTGGTGCCGCTGCCGGGGGAAAGCGCGGCCGCCCTGGCCGCCCGCTCCGGCTTCGGCGGCGGCCGCTGGGACGCCACCGTGATGCACTGGGAAGGCCCCGTGATCTGCGCCGCGCCCTTGGCCGAGATGGATGCGCGGGACTACCTCGACACCCTGCTGGAAGCGCCGGACCTGCTGCTGCCCGAGGGGACCGGCACCCTGCTGGCGCGCCTGGCGGCGGAACTGCCGGTTTCCTACGGCGCGGTGGTGGAGCGGCTGGACTGGTCCGGCCCCCGCGTGGTGGCCGAGGGCCGCTTCGGCCGGCTGGAGGCGGCCTCGACCATCGTCACCGTGCCCACCGCCGTGCTGGCCGCCGGCGCCATCCGCTTCACACCCGAACTGCCGCCGGAGACCGCCCAGGCCATCCATGACCTGCCGCTGGGGCTGCTGACCAAGATCGGGCTGCGTGCCCGGGGCGCGGACCGGCTCGACCTCGCCCCCTTCGCCGGCATCGAGCGCCGGGTGGAGCGGGAGGAGGAGGCGGCGATGACCGCCATCGCCTGGCCCTTCGGCCATGACCACCTGATGGGCTTCGTCGGCGGCCCCGCCGCCTGGGACCTGGCCAAGGCCGGGCCGGCGGCCACCGTCGCCTTCGCCTTCGAGGAGCTTTCGAAGAATTTCGGCGCCCGCGCGATGGCGGCGCTGCGGCGGGAAGGCGCCCTGGTCAGCGACTGGGGGCGGGACCCCTTCTCGCGCGGCGCTTATTCCCATGCGCGGCCGGGGCGGGCGGCGGCGCGCGGCATCCTGGCGGCGCCGCTGGCGGAAGGCCGGCTCTGCTTCGCC
>NZ_JACTUZ010000149.1 GCF_014490445.1 Pseudoroseomonas ludipueritiae
CGGAGCGGCTGGACCGCGCGGCGCTGGCCGCCGGCGGCGCCGTCACCCGTGGTCTGGCCCGCGCCGCCCTGGCCGACTGGCCCGGCTTCGGCGCCGATGCTCTTCATGTTCATGACGTTTCCGCGGCGGAGGCCGCTCTTCCCTCCCCGGCCACACCCGCCTTGTTGTAGGCTGGCGGGCATGGATGCCACCGCCGCCACCCATTCGCCCGCCCTGCCCGCCGAACCGGCTGAAGCCGCCGCCATCGCCGCCGATGCGCCCGCGCGCTTCATCAACCGCGAGCTGTCCTGGCTGGACTTCAATGCCCGCGTGCTGGAGGAGGCGGAGAACCCGAAGCACCCGCTGCTGGAGCGGCTGCGCTTCGTGGCCATCTCGGCCTCCAACCTCGATGAATTCTATTCCGTCCGCGTCGCCGGGCTGGCGGGGCAGGAGCGCGCCGGCATCGCCGCCTCCTCGCCCGATGGGCTGACGCCGGGGCAGCAACTGGTGGCCATCCATGCCCGCGCCGCCGCCCTGACGGAGGAGCAGCACGCCGCCTGGCGCAGCCTGCGCGGCGAGCTGCGGGAGGCCGGCATCGGCGTGGTGGCGGTGGAGGAGCTTTCGGAAGCCGACCGCCGCTGGCTGGAAGGCTGGTTCCTGGAGCGCGTCTTCCCCGTGCTGACGCCGCTGGCGGTGGACCCGGCGCATCCCTTCCCCTTTATCGCCAATCTCGCACTCTGCATGGTGCTGAAGCTGGTGCGGGAGGAGGATGGCGGCATCATGCGCGCCCTGCTGCCGGTGCCGCCGCAGATCGAGCGCTTCGTGCGCCTGCCGCCGGCCGAGGACGCGCCCAACATCACCCCCGGCACCGGCCCGATCCGCTTCGTGCTGCTGGAGGAGCTGATCGGGCTGTTCCTGCACCGCCTCTTCCCCGGCTACATCAATGCCGAGCAGGGGCTGTTCCGCCTGATCCGCGACACCGACGTGGAATTCGAGGAAGAAGCGGAAGACCTCGTCCGCTCCTATGAGACCGCGCTGAAGCGGCGGCGGCGCGGCCGCGCCATCCAGCTCGCCATCGATGCCCGCATGGCCGCCGACCTGGTGGACTTCGTGGCGGAGGAGCTGGACGCGCCGCGCGCCGAGCTGTTCATGGTCGATGGCCTGCTGGGCATGGCGGACCTGAAGCAGTTGATCGTGGACGACCGCCCCGACCTGCTCTTCACGCCCTATACCCCCCGCTTCCCCGAGCGCATCCTGGATTTCGGCGGCGACTGCTTCGCCGCCATCCGCGCCAAGGACATCGTGGTCCACCATCCCTACGAGAGCTTCGACGTGGTGGTGCAGTTCCTGCGGCAGGCGGCGCGCGACCCCAGCGTGGTCGCCATCAAGCAGACGCTCTACCGCACCTCCCGCGACAGCCCCATCGCCCGCGCGCTGATCGAGGCCGCCGATCTCGGCAAATCCGTCACCGCCATGGTGGAGTTGAAGGCGCGCTTCGACGAGGAGCGCAACATCGCGCTCGCGCGCGAGCTGGAAGCGGCCGGCGTGCAGGTGGTCTTCGGCTTCGTGGACCTGAAGATCCACGCCAAGATGTCCCTGGTGGTGCGGCGGGAGGGCGGCTCGCTGCGCTCCTATGCCCATTTCGGCACGGGCAACTACCACCCCATCACGGCCCGCATCTACACGGACCTTTCCTTCTTCACCGCCGACCCGGGCCTGACGCGGGACGCGCAGAAGCTCTTCAACTACATGACCGGCTATGCCCGGCCGGAGACCATGGAAGGGCTGGCCTTCGCGCCGCTGACCATCCGCCCGGCGCTGATGGGGCTGATCGAGCAGGAGATCGCCTATGCCCGCGAGGGCAAGCCCGCCGGCATCTGGCTGAAGATGAATTCCCTGGTGGATGAGGCGCTGATCGACGCGCTCTACCGCGCCAGCCGCGCGGGGGTGAAGGTCGAATGCGTGGTGCGCGGCATCTGCTGCCTGCGCCCCGGCGTGCCGGGCATGAGCGAGAATATCCGGGTGAAGTCCATCATCGGCCGCTTCCTGGAACATTCGCGCATCATGGTCTTCGGCAACGGGCACCGCCTGCCCTCCCGCCGCGCCCGCGTCTTCATCTCCTCGGCCGACTGGATGGCGCGCAACATGGACTGGCGCGTGGAGACCCTGGTGCCGGTGGAGAACCCCACCGTGCATGCCCAGATCCTGGACCAGATCATGGTGGTGAACCTGAAGGACACCGCCCAGTCCTGGCAATTGCATGCCGATGGGCACTGGCGCCGGCTGGACGAAGGAGCCAACCCGGTCTCCGCCCACAATTATTTCATGACCAACCCGTCCTTGTCCGGGCGCGGCAGCGCGTTGCATCGTGCGCCACGCAATGCCACACCCCGGCGGCGCCAGGATCGCGTCGCCCAGGATTAACGCCCGCTGCCGAGGACTTCGCGCTTGGATCGACCGGAGACCGCCACCCTTCCCGCAACCTCCGGCCATCCGCCCCGCTGCGGCGCCGTGGACCTCGGCTCCAACTCGGTGCGCCTGGTGGTCTTCGAGGGGCGGGGGCGCAACCCGCTGCCCATCTTCAACGAAAAGGCCGTGCTCGGCCTCGGGCGCGGGCTGCAGACCACCGGCAAGCTGAACGAGGCGGCGGTGCCGCAGGCCCTGACCGTGATGGCCCGTTATTACGAGGTCGCCCGCGCCATGGGGGCGGAGCCGGTGCAGGTGCTGGCCACCGCCGCCATGCGCGATGCCAGCAACGGCCCCGACTTCGCCGCCGCGCTGCAGGAGCGCATGCCCGGCGTGCCCATCCATATCCTGACCGGGGAGGAGGAGGCGCGGCTTTCGGCCGAGGGCGTGCTGATGGGCTTCCCCGGCGCCGATGGCATCCTGGGTGACCTCGGCGGCGGTTCGCTGGAGCTGGTGGAGCTGAACCGCGGCGCCATCGGCCGCATGGTCTCCCTGCCGCTGGGCGCCATCCGCCTGTCCGACCGCGCGGGTGGCGAGGTGGCCCGTGCGCGCGGCATCGCCGAGGAGGAGCTGGGGCAGGTGCCCTGGCTCTCCGCGGGCCGTGAGCGCGACCTTTATCTCGTCGGCGGCGCCTGGCGCGCCATGGCCAAGATCCACATCGCCCAGACCTCCTACCCGCTCTCCATCGTCCACCACTACGTGCTGCGGCGGGAGGAAGCGCGCGACCTTTGCGGGCTGCTGATCGCCGCCACCCGCCGCACGCTGGAACGCATCCCCGGCGCGCCCAGCAAGCGCCTGCAGGACCTGCCCTTCGCCGCCGTGGCGCTGCGCCGCCTGCTGCGCGCCACCGGCGCCCGCCGCGTCGTCTTCAGCGCCAATGGCATGCGCGAGGGCTGGTATGCCCGGCAGATCCCGCAGGAAGCGCGGGCGCTGGACCCGCTGCTCTGCGCCGGGCGGGAGATGGCGGCGCGCTATGGCCGCGACACCGCCATGCCCCAGGCCCTGGTGGACTGGACCGCGCCCATCTGGCCCCAGGAAAGCCCCCCCGACGCGGCGCTGCGCGAAGCCGCCTGCTGGCTTTCGGATATCGGCAGCCACGACCACCCGGACTACCGCGCCGAGCAATCCTTCCTGCGCGTGCTGCGCCAGCCCGGCATCGGGCTGGACCACCACGAGCGCGCCTTCCTCGCCCTGGCCACCGCCCTGCGCTACGAGCCGGAACCGGATGCCACCTTCCTGACCCCCGCCCGCATGCTGCTGGATTCCGGCGCAATGCGGCGGGCGGAGATGCTGGGGGCGGTGCTGCGGCTGGCCTATACGCTCTCCGGCGGCACGCCGGCGCTGCTGTCCCGTACCTCGCTGCATGTCTCCGGCAGCGTCTTGACCCTGCGGCTGGCGGGCGGCGGCGTCTTCGCGGGCGACAGCGTGCAGCGGCGGGTGGAGAACCTGGCGGCGACGCTGGGGATGGAAGGAATGGTGGAGGCGGGATGAAGGCAGGCCAGGGGCGCTGCCCCTGGACCCCGCCGGGGTGGAAAGTCCACCCCGGACCCCGCTTCGAGTTTTCGGAGCCTTGAAGGCCGTGGCGGGGCGCTGGCCGCTGGTGCCGGAATTTCAGGAAAAGGCCACGCGGGCTGAAGCCGCAGTCGCCGGAGGTCCATGACCTCCGGCGGAACCACCGCGCCGCATGGTCCAAAACAGATG
Organism: Pseudoroseomonas ludipueritiae; assembly: GCF_014490445.1. Lineage (GTDB taxonomy): Bacteria > Pseudomonadota > Alphaproteobacteria > Acetobacterales > Acetobacteraceae > Pseudoroseomonas > Pseudoroseomonas ludipueritiae. The sequence continues at coordinate 4,147 of NZ_JACTUZ010000149.1, forward strand.
GCGGAGTCTGGGGTGACACTGTCGCCCCAGCAGGGTGGCCTGGAGGGGCGGCGCCCCTCCAGCCTTACCCGGCCAGCAGCGCCACGATCTCCGGCAGCAGCGCCGGATCGCCCACCGCGATCACCTGCCCCGGCCCGTCCAGCCGCAGCGGCTGGCCCTGCCAGTCCGTCAGGCGCCCGCCAGCGGCTTCCACCACCGGCGCCAGGGCAACCCAGTCCCAGGGCTTCAGGTCCGACTCGACCACCGCATCCACCAGCCCGAGCGCCAGTAGGCCGAAGCCGTAGCAGTCGCCGCCCCAGGTGACACGGCGCGCGGCCTGGCGCACGCGCTCGAAGCGCGGGGCTTCATCCGGCGTGAACATGTCCGGGCTGGTGCAGGAGAGCTCGGCCTCGGCCAGCCGGGCGCAGGGGCGGCTGCCGGGGGTGCCGCCCAGCGGTCCACGGAAGCGCAGCGGCTCCCCGGCCACGCCGATCCAGCGCTCGCCCGTCGCGGGCTGGTCGATCAGGCCCAGCACGGGGCGGCCGCGATGCATCAGCCCCACCAGGGTGCCGAAAATGGGCCGGCCGGTGACAAAGGCGCGGGTGCCGTCGATCGGGTCCACCACCCAGACATACTCGGCCTCGGCGGCGGTGGGGCCGTATTCCTCGCCCAGGATGCCGTGGTCGGGGAAGCGTTCGGCCAAAAGGGCGCGGATGGTGCGCTCGGCGCCCTTGTCCGCTTCCGTCACCGGGCTGGCGTCACCCTTGGCTTCCACCAGCAGGCGGGAACGAAAAAGGGGGCGGATAACCGCCCCCGCCGCATCGGCGGCCGCCTCGGCGGCCGCGATGAAGTCCCGCATCAGGGCAGCGGCTGCGGGTTGCCGGACAGCGTGCGCAGATAGGCGATCACATCCGCCCGCTGCTGGGTATTGCTGATGCCGGCAAAGGCCATGCGGGTGCCACGGATGTAGCGCGCGGGGCCGGCCAGGAAGTGGTTCAGCTCCTCATACCCCCAGGGCTTGTCCTTCAGGCTGGCCATGGCGGGGGAGTAGTTGAAGTCCGGGCGGTGCGCGTGCGGGCCGCCGACCACGCCATAGAGGTTCGGGCCGACCTTATTGGCCTGGCCTTCCTCGAAGGTATGGCAGGCGGAGCAGAGACGGCCGGCGACCTGCTTGCCGTTGTCGACATTGGCGGCAGCCAGCAGCGGCGTGATCTCGGCAATGGCCGGCGCTTCCTGCGCGGGGGCGCCCCCGGCGGCCGGCACGCCCTCGATGGCGATGGCCGTCTTCTCCAGGCGCTTCGGGTGCACGACCTGCTGCCCGATGAAGCCCGCCACCATGAAGGCGATGCCCGCCGTCAGCACGGCTGCAAATGCCTTGTTAGCCTCCAAGCTCATGCCGGCGTCCGTTCCCTGAATATGGCCCCTTTGAGCCGGGCGCGTTTGCGCCGGGCCGGGGCCTCGACTAGAAGCGCTCGGACCATAATGGCAGAGGCCCTCCGCTTCAACCCGTGTGCCACCGCGGCGCCACCGGAGAACGGCGGACGCGGGCCAAGGCTGAGATCTTTGATGCACGGACGGGGAGCCAGATGAGCGGTGTGATCGCATTCCAGGGCATGCCGGGGGCCTATTCCGACCTCGCCTGCCGCTCCGCCTATCCAGGCTGGACCACCCTGCCCTGCCCTTCCTTCGAGGCCGCCATGGCCGCCGTGCGCGAAGGCCGGGCCGAGCTGGCCATGCTGCCCTGCGAGAATTCCCTCGCCGGCCGCGTGCCCGACATCCACCGCCTGCTGCCCGATTCGGGCCTGCATGTGGTGGGCGAACATTATGAGCGCGTCGAGCACTGCCTGCTGGCCCATAAGGGCGCCAGCCTCGCCTCCATCCGCCGCGCCCACAGCCACCCCATGGCGCTGGGCCAGGTGCTGAACCTGCTGCGGGACATGAAGCTGGAGCCGGTGATCGAGGCCGATACCGCCGGCGCCGCCAAGCTGCTGGCCGAGAAGCACAGCCTGGAGGACGCGGCCATCGCCTCCTCGCTGGCCGGCGAGATCTACGGGCTGGAAATCCTGGCCCGCAATGTCGAGGACTCGGCGGACAATACCACCCGCTTCTACGTCATGGCGCGCGAGCCCCGGCCACTGCCGCCAGATACGGCGCGGGCCGTGACCACCTTTGTCTTCCGCGTCCGCAACATCCCGGCGGCGCTCTACAAGGCGCTGGGCGGCTTCGCGACCAACGGCGTGAACATGACCAAGCTGGAAAGCTACATGCTGAACGGCCGCTTCACCGCCACGCAGTTCCTCTGCGACGTGGATGGCGACCCGAGCGAACCCGGCCTGCGCCGCGCGCTGGAGGAACTGGCCTTCTTCTCCCGCGAAATGCGCGTGCTGGGCACCTACCCGGCCAGCCCGCACCGGCTGGAACACGGGCTGGAAGCAGACTGATCGAGGCCGGGGCCAAGGGGCGCTGCCCCTTGGAACCCCGCCGGGGTGGAAAGTCCACACCGGACCCCGCTGCCAGTTTGAGATCGGGCCTGGAGGGCGCGGCGTGGCACAGGCCGTCAGCATCAAGAATCCAAAAGGCCACGCGGGCTGAGGCCGCAGTCGCCGGAGGTCATGGACCTCCGGCGGAACCACAGATTCACAAATAAAAATGGCGGGGTCTGGGGTGACACTGTCACCCCAGCGGGGTCCAGGGGCAGCGCCCCTGGCCTGTCCTCTCAGTGCCCGGTGCTGCCGAAGCCGCCAGCGCCACGCACCGTTTCCGGCAACACCTCCACCTCGGCCCAGGCCGCCCGCACCACCGGCGCCACCACGCCCTGGGCGATTCGCGTGCCGCGCTCCACGGTGAAGGGCTCGGCCCCGGTGTTCAGCACGATGACGCCGACCTCGCCCCGGTAATCCTCGTCGATGGTGCCGGGGCTGTTGGGCAGGGTGATGCCGTGCTTCAGCGCCAGGCCGGAGCGTGGGCGCACCTGCAGCTCATAGCCTTCAGGCAGGGCGATCTGAAGGCCGGTGGGCACCAGGGCGCGGCCTCCCGGCGGGATCACCAGGGGCTCGCGCACGGCGGCCAGCAGGTCGAAGCCGGCGGCGCCGGTGGTGGCATAGCTGGGCAGCGGCAGGCCTTCGGCATGCGGCAGGCGGCGGACGGCGATGGTCACGGTGCTCATGCGGCGGGCTCTAGCGCGTTGTGGCCGCAGGCTCCAGCGCCTCGGCCACGCGGGCGGCGAGGCGGCGGGCCACTTCCTCCTTGGGCAGGCGGGGCCAGTCCTCGACCCCGGTGGCGGTCACCAGATGCACGGCATTCTCGGCGCCACCCATCACATCGCCGGAGACATCATTGGCCACGATCCAGTCGCAGCCCTTGCGGGCGCGCTTGGCGATGGCGTTGGGCACCACGTTCTCCGTCTCCGCCGCGAAGCCCACCACCAGCCCAGGGCGCCGGGCATGGGCGGAAAGGGTGGCCAGGATGTCGGGGTTCAGGGCCAGTTCCAGCGGCGGCGGGGCCTCGCCGGGGATCTTCTTCAGCTTCTGCCCGGCCTCGCGCGCCGTGCGCCAGTCGGCCACGGCGGCGGCGCAGATGGCGGCATCGGCGGGCAGCGCGGCCTCGCAAGCGGCCAGCATCTCCCGCGCGCTTTCCACGCGCACCACCGCCACGCCCACCGGGTCCGGCTGCGTCACGGGGCCGGAGACCAGGGTGACGCGCGCGCCCAGCGCCGCCAGGGCTCCGGCGATGGCATGGCCCTGCTTGCCGCTGGAGCGGTTGGCGATGTAGCGCACGGGGTCGATCGGCTCATGCGTCGGGCCAGAGGTCACCAGCACATGCCGCCCCGCCAGCGGGCGGGGGCCGGCCAGGATGGCCTCGATGGCGGCGAGGATTTCCTCGGGCTCGGCCAGGCGGCCGGGGCCGCTCTCGGCCTCCGCCATGGCGCCCTCATTGGGGCCGATGCCGCGGATGCCGCGCGCGGCCAGCACCGCCATGTTCGCGCGGGTGGCCGGGTGGGCCCACATGGCCCAGTTCATCGCCGGGGCCACCAGCACCGGGCGGTCGGTGGCCAGCAGCAGCGTGGTGGCGAGGTCATCCGCCAGCCCATGCGCCATGCGCGCCAGCATATTGGCCGAAGCCGGCGCCACCACCACCAGGTCCGGCATCCGCGCCAGGCGGATATGGCCCAGCTCAGCCTCCTCGGGCAGCGACCAGAGATCCTGCTGCACCGCCTCCCCCGCGATGGCTTGCAGGGCATGGGGGGTGACGAAGCGGGCGCCGCCCTCGGTCAGCACGGGGGTGACGCGGGCGCCGGCCTTGCGCAGCAGCCGCACCAGCGCCAGGGCCTTGAAGGCCGAGACGCTGCCGGAAACGATCAGGAGGATGTGCTTGTCAGCGAGCATGGGCGCCACGCTAGCCCTTGCCCGGGCGGGCCGGAAGGGTGGGCGCGGCGGCAGGGTCCGGCACCGTGCCCTCGCGCGGAATTGTCATGCTTCCGTCATCCGCCGCGCAAATACCGGCCATCGTGCCAGGAAATTGGCCAAGCTTGCGGAGATGGTTCAGGAAAAGGGCAACAGGCGGCGCCAAGCCGTCACGACCTCTCAAGGATAATAAGAACAATGTTCCGCAAGGTTATTCTTTCCGCCCTCCTCGCCACCGGCATCGCTGGCACCGCGATGGCTGGGGAGCCCCTCACGATTCTTGGCACCGGCGAGAATTTCGCCGTCGATTACTCCAATGATGGCGGCAATATCCTGGGCGGCGGCGCCGTGCAGGTGATCGGCAATGGCGAGGGCGCCGAATACCGCCACGCCCGCAATGCCCCGGCCCAGGGCGGCTACCTGCCCCAGGTGGTGGGCAATGGCGAAAGTGCCCGCATCGTTTATTCCCCCGCGCCCATCGCCGATTACGCGCCGCGCGGCTGACGCCTCCCGCCTCCCCCGCGCCATCCAGCCCCCCCTCCGGATGCAGGCCGGCCACCCTCCCCCGGGTGGCCGGCCTTTCGCGTTTAGAGGCCCATCAGGTCCAGGGTGCGGGCCACCACCTTGGCCTCATCGAAATGCGCCAGGGCATAACGGCGCCCGGCCTCGCCCATGCGGGCGCGCAGCGCCGGATCGGCGGCAAGCGCCGCGATGGCCCCGGCCAGCGGCTCCACCGTGCGGGGCGGCACCAGCAGGCCGGTCTCGCCCGGCAGCACCTGCTCGCGCGGGCCGCGGATATCGGTGGCCACCACCGGCAGGCCGCTCAGCATGGCCTCGATGACCGACATCGGCAGGCCCTCGAAATGGCTGGGCAGGCAGAAGATATCCGCCGCCGCCAGCACATCCGGGATGTCGTCCCGGTAGCCCAGCCGCACCAGCCGCCGCCCCAACAGGCGCTCGGCGCGGGCGAAATCCTCCGCCATGTCGGGGCCGTGGTCCGAGTCGAGCCGGTTGCCCACCACCCAGAGCGTGGCATTCGGCACCTGCTCCATGGCCCGCAGCAGCTCCACATGCCCCTTGTGGCGCACGATGCGGGAGACGATGACGACGACGCAGTCTTCCGGCGCCGCGCCCAGTTCCGCCCGCAGCGCCGCGCGCGCCGCCGGGTCGGGTGCCGCGAAGCGCGCCGGGTCCCGCCCATTGCCGATGCCCACCGCATGCCGCGCGATGCCGAGGCGCCGGGCATCCGCCGCCTCCTCCTGGCTCACGGTCATGAAGACATCGGTGGCGCGGCCGCCGATCCATTCCAGCCCCAGCGCCAGCCCCTTCCGCCAGGCCGGCCCGGGCTGGTTGAACAGGAAGCCATGGCCGGTATAGGCGATGCGCGGCACCCCCGCCGCCTTGGCCGCCGCCCGCGCCAGCAGGCCGGAGATGGGCATGTGCCCATGCACCAGGTCGAACTTCTCCGCCCGGAAGATATCCAGCAGCGCCTTGAAGGCCCGCGCCTGCGCCACCGGGTTCAGGCTGCGCGCCATGGGGACCGGGATCATGCGGAAGCCCTCGGCGCGTGGGATCTCCAGCATCGGGCCATCGGCGCAAAGGCCCACCACCTCATGCCCCCGCGCGCGGGCGCCGCGCATCAACGGCAGCACGAAATGGCGCATGGAAAAATCGACGTTGCAGACTTCGGCAATCTTCATGGGTCGCGGTGGTGGGGGAGAATGAATTCTCCCCCAGGCCCCCTCTTCTTTTCTTTTTTCGAGTTTGGCGGCGCAGCGGAGGAACCGAGGGAAGCGCCAGTGGAAGATGCGAAGGGCCGCGCGGGCTGAAGCCTCGGTCGCCGGAGGTCCATGACCTCCGGCACGCCCCGGCGCTGGATGGGTGCCGCCGCAGGCGCACCCGGGAACCCGCAGAAAAAGGAGGGGGTCTGGGGGAGTTCACTCCCCCAGCCTTCACCCAGGCGCAAGGCCCGCCTCAACCCTCGGCGTTGGGCTGCGGCAGGTTCACCCGGCTCAGCGCCCACTGGACGGAGGCGGTGCCGGCCTCGGCCGTCAGCACCACCTGGCTGGTGCGGCGCGGCTCGCCCGCCATGAAGACGCTTTCCTCCAGCGCCGCCTTGGCCCGGCTGGCCCGCAGCCGCCAGGAGGCGCCGGAGGGCAGGCGCAGCAGCACCGCGTTCTCGTCTTCCTGCAGGCTGGCGACGACGCCGGGATGCAGGTGGAAGCGGATGGCGAAGGCGGGTGTGTCCTCGCCCTCCACCACATCCTCGCCGCGCAGGTCGTCGCCGGATTCGGAGAGGTAGAGGCGGCGGCGGTGGATGACGCCGAAGCCCTTCTTGTAGCCGTCGTGGCTGGCATCCAGCCATTGCGCGCCATTGGCTTCCTGGCGCTCGGCCTCCACCATCTCGACCCGGCGGCCCAGGCCGTCGTCCTTCAGCTCACTGCTGTTGGTATCGGACAGCGTCAGGGTGGAATGGGCGGCGGTGGAGCGCAGCGCGTCCCGCCAGGCGCCTTCGGCCGCCGGCGCCGCGCCGCAATTGACGATGAGGCGGTCGCGGCCCACCGACATCTCGAAGGAGAGCGTGCCGGCGCCGTGCAGCCGGTCCGCATGGCGCGGCAGGCCGGCGGGGCCGCTGGAGGGGCCGCGCTGGGCTTCCGGC
>NZ_JACTUZ010000015.1 GCF_014490445.1 Pseudoroseomonas ludipueritiae
CTCAGCAGCGGGAGGCGGTAAATATCCATCCCAAGCACCAGGGTCAACAGGGAAAGCGAAAGATTTTTCGGAGCGGCATCGCCTGCCCATGCTCCTACCTTCTGGCGCCGCTGAGGGTCCTGCCGTTCTTGTTGAGCTCGCGCTTCCTTTAGCAGTGCCAGCGCCCGTCTGGCCGCAGGCTGGGCGGGAGGCTCCGCCCCCCGCCTCGCAGCGCCAGCGATACCTTACCGGGCTGCCTTGCTGATACCCCAGAAGACAGGAACGGTGGTGGGCCGAATGCCACGCAGGTTGGAGCGGAAGGCCGCGCGGGTGCGGAACTGGCCGGCTGGCGCGTAGGGCACGCCCTGGTAGGCCTGCCGCTGAATGTCATCGACCAGCCTGCGGCGCTGCGCAGGGTCCTGCTCCTGGTACCAAGCGCGGCGCAGCTCCTCCAGCTTCTCGTCACAGGGCCAGCCAGCCAAGCCGCCCTGGCAGGGCGAGGCCAGGTAAAGGCTGGAGAGCGGGTCGCCGCCATCCAGCACATTGCCAACCGTCACGAAGAGGTTCCACCCGCCCTGCTCCACCGGCTCCCGCTTGTTGCGGCGGGCTGTCAGAGTGGCGAAGTCGGTCGTCACCACATCCACATTGATGCCGATCTTGCGGAAGGCTTCCGCCATCACCAACGTCGCCGCATGATTGGTATAGAGGTCGGCCGCGTCCAGGAAGACCACACGCCGGCCGTCATAACCGGCCTCCTTCAGCAGGGCCCGGGCGGCATCGGGGTTGGGGCGCTCCAGCCCTTCCGTACCAGCCTGGCTTTCCAGCGGCGTGCCGCAATAGAAGAAGGCGCCACACCGCTCCACCCGGTCTTCCGGCGGGATGCCGGCGGCATCCAGCACATCCGTCTGGCTGATGGCGCGCAGCAGCGCCTGGCGGGCTCGGGCATCATTGAAGGGAGGCTGCTGGTGGTTCATCCGCAGCCAGACCTGCGATCCGACCGGATCGATCGCCTCCAGCTGGACATTCGGCATGGTCTCCAGCACGGGCACAAGGTCGGACGGCGGCAGCTCCCAGTAGTCGATCTCACCGGAGGAAAGGGCGCCCATGGCGGTCGCAGGGTCCGGGATGGAGATCCACTCGATCCGGTCCACGCCCGCCACCTTGGCGCCGGCTAGGCCATCCGCGGCCTCCTCGCGCGGCTTGTAGTCGGGGTTGCGCAGGTAGATGGCGCGGTCGCCCACCCGCCACTGGTCCCGCCGGAAGATAAAGGGGCCGGAGCCGACGGCGCTGGTGATCTGCTCGGTCGCCGGGGTCTGGGCGACGGCTTCGGGCATCACGAACAGGGCGCTCGCCGTCGGGCGGGCCAAGGCCTGCTTCACCAGCGCGAAGGGGCGCGACAACTCGATGATGAAGGTCTGGTCATCCACCACTTCCATCTTCGCGGTCGCGGCAGCCAGGGCACGGCCCACCACGTCGCGCTGCGCCCAGCGGCGGATGGAAGCGACGGCATCGGCGGCGCGAACCGGAGCGCCGTCATGGAAGCGCAAGCCGGGCCGCAGCGTGAAGCGCCACTGCCGCCCATCACCCGAGACTTCCTCGCTGCCGATCATCTGCCGGCGCGGCTTGCCCTTGGAGTCAAGGGCATAGAGCTGGTCATAGACCAGGAAGCCATGGTTACGGGCGAAGGTGGCTGTCGAAGCAACCGGGTCGATCGTCGCCAGATCGTTCCGCAGCACCATCCGCAGCGTGGTTTCCGCCTGGGCGGGTGCCGTGGCAGCCAGGACCGGGAGCGCCAGCAAGGCGGCCGCGAGCTTGGACCGCAGGCCATGGCGGGCTGCTTGGCCCATCTGCCGCATGGACATGATTAGAATGTTCTCCCGTATCCGAGGGGCAAAAGATTACGTTGAACGGCGCCCTGAAGAACAATTTGCCATGCAACGCTGGCGGAGCAAGGCATCTCCCTGCATAGCTGCCTCCCTGTCGAGGTTACGGCCCGGCCATGCCTCTGTCGCGGCCGTCGCTCCGGCGGGCATCCAGCGTGCATGAAAGGAGGTGCGCCTCGCCTTCCCGCCATTCCCTTCAGGGACGGATCATCACATCCTGGCGCTCGCAGCTCGCTGCCAAGACCAGTCCAGCGTCCCGGGAGAACCATTTGATGAGTGACAACAGCTTCCATGTCTGCGTGGTCGGCCTGGGGTCCATGGGCATGGGGGCGGCCCGTTCCTGCCTCGCCGCCGGTCTCAAGACCTATGGCGCCGACCTCAACCCCGCTGCCCGCGACGCGCTGAAGGCGGCGGGTGCGGAAGCCGTGGCGGGCAGCGCGGCGGAATTCGCCGACAGGCTGGATGCCGTGCTGTTGCTGGTGGTGAATGCGGCGCAATGCCAGTCGGTGCTCTTCGGCGAGGGCGGGCTGGCCGCCAGGCTCCGCCCCGGCACGGGTGTCATGGTCTCCGCCACCATTTCCGCCGCCGACTCGCGCGCCATTGCCGCCGGCCTGGCGGAGCATGGCCTGCTGATGCTGGATGCCCCGGTCTCAGGCGGTGCGGCCAAGGCCGCCGAAGGGCAGATCACCGTCATGGCCGCTGGCCCACGCGCCGCCTTCGATAAGCTGCGGCCCGTCCTGGATGCGGTGGCTGGCAAGGTCTACGAGATCGGGGAGGAGATTGGGCTGGGTGCCACGGTCAAGATCATCCACCAGCTCCTGGCCGGCGTGCATATCGCCGCCGGAGCCGAAGCCATGGCCCTGGCCGCCCGCGCCGGCATTCCGCTGGACACCATGTATGATGTCGTGACCCACGCCGCCGGCAATAGCTGGATGTTCGAGAACCGCATGCGGCATGTGGTCGATGGCGACTACACGCCGCATTCCGCTGTGGATATCTTCGTCAAGGACCTGAGGCTGGTCACGGAGACGGCGCTCTCCCTGAACTTCCCGCTGCCTCTTGCCAGCACCGCCTATACGATGTTCGCCAATGCCAGCAATGCGGGCTTTGGGCGGGAGGACGACGCGGCGGTGATCAAGACCTTCGCGGGCATCACCCTGCCGGAGAAGAAAGGCAGCTAGCCCAGCACCACGGCTGAATCAAAGCGGGCCAGCCGCCCCCCGCGCCACGCGCGGGGGCTGCTGGCCCGCTTCGGCCTCCGGGCTTTACCGTCGCGCCCGACGGTGCCCTCAGATCCGCTTGCCGCTCTCCGCATCGAAGACATGGATCGGCTGCAGGAGCGAGACCGGCATGGTCCCCCCACTCACCGGCGCGGCGCCCTGAACGCGCACCGCCATGACTTCGCCGCTCGGCAGGGTACCATGCAGGACGGTCTCCGAACCCAGTGGCTCCACCAGCTCGATGGCCACGGGAAGTTCGCCGCCCAGCGTGACATGCTCCGGCCGGATGCCGATGATCAGCGCCCGCCCGGCAGGGCCAGGCCGGGGTTCATCGAAGCTGACGCTGCCGCCGGCCTCAAGGGTCGCGCCGTGGCCACCCTCGTTCAGCGTCGCCCGCAGGAGGTTCATCGAAGGGCTGCCGATGAAGGCCGCGACATAGGTATCGGCGGGCTTGGCGAAGATCTCCATAGGTGTGGCGATCTGCGCGGCACGGCCCTGGTTCATCACCACCAGCCGGTCACCCAGCGTCATGGCCTCCACCTGGTCATGCGTGACGAAGAGCGAGGTCACGCCGAGGCGGCGCTGCAGGCGGCGAATCTCGGCCCGCATCTGCACGCGCAGCTTGGCATCGAGATTCGACAGCGGCTCATCGAAGAGGAAGAGCTTGGGCTCCCGCACGATGGCGCGCCCCATGGCCACGCGCTGCCGCTGGCCGCCGGAAAGCTCCCGCGGGCGGCGGCTCAGCAGCGGGGTGATGCCTAGCAGCCCCGCCGATTCCTCCACGCGCTGCCGGATGGCCTCACGCGGCATGCGCCGGATCTTCAGGCCATAGGCCATGTTGTCGAAGACCGTCATGTGCGGATAGAGCGCGTAGTTCTGGAACACCATGGCGATGTCCCGGTCCGCCGGCTCCAGCTGCGTCACGTCCCGGTCGCCGATATGGACGGTGCCGCTGGTGGGTGTCTCCAGTCCTGCCGAGATCCGCAGGAGGGTGGACTTACCGCAACCAGAGGCACCGACAATGACCACCATCTCGCCTTCGGCAATATCGAGATCGATGCCGTGCAGCACGGTCGTGCTGCCGAAGGACTTGCGGATATCATTGAGCGTGAGGGTGGCCATTATTTCTCCGTCTCGGTCAGGCCCTTGACGAACCAGCGCTGCATCAGGACGACAACAACAACAGGGGGCAGCATCGCCAGGATGGCCGTGGCCATGATGGCATTCCATTCGTTCTGCGCGTCGCCGCGGCCGATCATCTTGGACAGGCCGACAACGATCGTCTCAAGCGAGGTGTCGGTGATGATCAGCAATGGCCAGAGGTACTGGTTCCAGCCATAGATGAACAGGATGACGAAGAGGGCCGCGATATTCGTGCGCGACAGCGGCAGGACCACGTCGCGGAAGAAGCGCAGCGGCCCGGCGCCGTCTATTTTCGCTGCTTCGACATATTCGTCGGGGATGGTCAGGAAGAACTGCCGGAACAGCAGGGTGGCCGTGGCGCTGGCGATCACGGGGATCACGAGCCCTGCCATGCTGTCGGTCAGATGCAGGTCCACCATGACCTGGAAGGTCGGAATGATCCGCACCTCGATGGGCAGCATCAAGGTGATGAAGATCATCCAGAAGAACAGCATGCGCCCGGGGAAGGCGAAGAACACCACCGCATAAGCGGAGATGATGGAGATGGCGATCTTGCCGACGGCAATGAGCGTCGCCATCAGCAGGGAGTTCCAGAGCATGGTGCCGGCCGGCACCGCGCGGGTATTACGGATACCCTCGCCGCCACGGGACCAGGCAGCCAGGTAGTTGTCGATGCCGTGGCTGCCGAACCAGAGCGGCACCTCGCCACGGCCGATGGTGCTGACGTCATGCGTCGAGCCAACCAGCGTGATCCAGATCGGCAGGGCGAAGACCAGGACGCCGAGCAGCAGGATACCATGGGCGAACCAGCGGCCGCGCCGCTGCCGGGCGCGGCTGGCCCGCAGGGCGGGGTCCATCATGGAGCCACCCTCCCCTGCCCATGCCGCGAATGCATCCGCGCCATCAGTAATGCACCTTGCGCTCGATGAAGCGGAACTGCACGGCGGTCATGGCGATCACGATCAGCATCAGGATGACGCTCTGCGCCGCCGAGGCGCCGAGATTGAGGTTTTCGACACCGTCAATATAGACCTTGTAGATGAGCGTCTCCGTCGCCTTGGCCGGACCGCCCTGGGTCAGGGCATGGATCACGCCGAAGGTGTCGAAGAAGGCGTAGACCAGGTTCACCGTCAGCAGGAAGAAGCTGGTGGGCGACAGCAGGGGGAAGATCACCGTCCAGAAGCGGCGCATCGGCCGCGCCCCATCGATGGCCGCTGCCTCCAGCACCGACTTCGGAATGGACTGCAGCCCGGCCAGGAAGAAGATGAAGTTGTAGGACACCTGCTTCCAGGCGCTGGCGATGATGACCAGCAGCATCGCCTGCCCGCCGTTGAGCCGGTAGTCCCAGGCGATCTGCGCGGCGTTCAGGGCACGCCCGATCAGCCCGATCTGCGGGTGGAAGAGGAACAGCCACAGCACCGCCGCGACCGCCGGAGCCACCGCATAGGGCCAGATCAGCAGCGTCTTGTAGAGGCCGCTGCCCCGGATGGCCTTATCCGCCTGCACCGCCAGCAGCAGGGCGACGGAGAGGGCCAGGATCGCGACGGAGAAGGCGAAGACGGCGGTGGTACCCGCCGCCGCCCGCCATGCCGGGTCCGCGATGACATCGGCGAAGTTCTCCAGCCCCACGAAATCGCGGCTGAGGCCGAAGGCGTCCTCGCGCAGCAGCGAGGACCAGATCGCCTGCCCCGCCGGCCAGAAGAAAAATAGGCCGGTGATGACAAGCTGCGGCAGCAAAAGCAGCAGCGGCAGCAGCTTGCCCCGGAAGATAACGTTCTTGCGCATACCCTCGCCTAGTCCATTCGCGCCTGTCCGATCCGCACGGCCGGGTCAGCCATTGCGGTTGGCGCGCTCGAAGTTGCGCAGCACGACATTGCCGCGGCGCGTGGCATTCTCGAGCAGTGTCTTCGCGTCCTGCTGGCCCTGGAAAGCCTTCTCCATTTCCTCCTGGATGATGTTCCGGATCTCGGCGAAGCCGCCCAGGCGGATACCGCGCGAATTCTCCGTCAGCGTGCCGCCGCCGCGCAGCATCTGCTCGATCGGAATATCGGCGCCGACATTCTCCTTGTAGAAGCCGCTGGCCTTGACGCGCTCGTAGCCCGAGCGGGTCAGCGGCAGGTAGCCGGTGTCGGTATGCCACTTAGCCGCCACGTCGGGCTTGGCCAGCCAGGCGAAGAATTCGGCGATGCCCTTCCATTCCGCATTGCTGCGGCCCGTGGAGGCGCCCTTGTTCATCGCCCAGAGCGAGGCACCGCCGATGATGGAATTGAGCGGCGCCTTCGGCACGTCATCATAATAGGGCAGCATGGCGGTGCCCCATTCGAAGCGCGCCTCCTTCTTGATGCGCGCGCGCGTGCCGGAGGAGGCGAAGGTCATGGCGCATTCCCCGGCCGGCAGCATGCCGTCGGCCGCGCTGTCGCGCCCGCCGTAGCGGAAGATGCCTTCCTTGTGCCAGTCGATCAGGTTCTGCATGTGCCGGACCATCAGCGGGTTGTTGATGGCCAGTTCGGTGTCCAGCCCGCCGAAGCCATTGCCCTTGGTGGCCAGCGGGATGTCATGGATGGCGCTAAACTGCTCCACCATCAGCCAGGTGGGCCAGGAGGTGGTCATCGGGTTGGCGATGCCGGCAGCCTTCAGCTTGCGGGCGGCTTCGGCCACGGCCGGCCAGGTCTTCGGGAACTGCTCCGGATCGAGCCCCGCCTTGCGGAACATGTCCTTGTTGTAGAAGGCGACGGAGGTCGAGCTGTTGAAGGGCATCGAGGCCATGCGGCCATCCGGCAGGCTGTAGTAGCCGCGCACGCCAGCCAGGACATCGTCGAAGTCGATCTTGACGCCGGCCTGCTGCAGCAACTCCCACACGGGCTTGGTGGCGCGGGTCGCCGCCATCATGGTGGCGGTGCCGACCTCGAACATCTGCACGATATGCGGTGCGTTATTGGCCCGGAAGGCGGCGATGGCCGCGACCATCGTCTCGCCATAGCCGCCGCGATAGGTGGCGTTGATGCGGTAGCGCTGTTGGCTGGCGTTGAAGTCGGCGGCAACCTGTTCCAACATGCCGCCCAGCGGCTGCGTGAGGCCGTGCCAGAACTGGATCTCGACCGGCGCCTGCTGGGCCACTGCCTGCCCGGCGCCTACAATGCCTGCAGTGGTGAGCGCGACCGCGCCCTTGGCCAGTGTGCGTCGCAACATGGCGGTGCTCCTTCCTTGGATGTGGCGATGCTCACTGTTTCGTGGCGGCCGCCGTTGCGCACACCCTACCGGGTCAGCACCCGCGCTTCAAAGGGGCCGTCGAAAAATTCGCCTCGGCCGGCATGGGAGGAGCTTTTGCCAGCTTTCGCGACATTGGCGCCGATGGGTTGGCACAACGGCCCTCCTATACGTTCACTGCCCCGGCGGCGGGGCTCGAGGGCCGTCATGCACCGGCAGCCTGATGGCGACCTGACTGCCCGCAACCCTTCATCGAGTCTGGTGGCCGACTGCGGTCCTCTGGCCCGGATCATCGTGGCTGAAGGGGCCTCCTTTGAGAGCAGTTGTGGCTAGCGGCCGAGCGGCCCGCGCGATGCCGGAACACGGCATCAGTCCCGCGGCACGGGGTCGTCGCGAGGTCATCTCAGCTGGCAGCCGCCTTCGCCCCCGGCCTGCGAGGTCTGGCATGTTGCTTGCGTGCCTCGGCGCTTGTGACAGGATATGACGCGGACTTCATTAGAGGCTGTCATCATGCGTATTCCCTTCCCCGGCCGGCGCGGCCTTGCACGGCTGGCCGTGGCCGCCGCCCTTGGCGCGACGCTGCCGGCCGCCACGGCGTCCGCCCAGGGGCAGGCTTCCAATCAGACCCTGCGAGTGGTGCTGATCAACGACCTGACGGCCATCGACCCAGTCCTGTCACAGGCCGCCTTCGTGCGGAACCACGGCTTCTTTGTTTACGACCAGCTCTTTGCCTTCGACAGTGAGGGGAAGGCGAAGCCGCAGATGGTGGATAGCTATACCGCCTCGCCCGACGGCATGCGCTACAGCTTCACCCTGCGCGAGGGGCTGGTCTTCCACGATGGGCAGCCGGTGCGCGCGGCGGATGCGGTGGCCTCTATCAGGCGCTGGGGGCAGCGGGACATCGTGGGCCGGGCGCTCACCGCCGCCACGGCCTCGATGGACGTGGTGGACGACAAGACCTTCACCATCACCCTCTCCCGCCCCTTCGCCCTAGTGGTCGAGGCGCTGGCCCGCCCCACCGGCAGCGCGCTCTTCGTGATGCCCGAGCGCATCGCCAAGACGCCGGCGAACGTGGCCATCACCGACCCGACCGGCTCGGGCCCCTTCACCTTCAGCACCAGCGACTGGCGCGCGGGTGACCGCGCCATCTACCGCCGCAACCCCACCTATCGCCCCCGGGCCGAGGCCGCGGATGGTCTGGCCGGCGGCAAGGTGGTGAAGCTGGAGACGGTGGAATGGCTGGCCATGCCGGACCCCGCCACCGCCGCCGCCGCCATGCAGAACGGCGAGATCGACTTCATCGAGCAGCCGAGCCCCGATGTGGTGCCGACGCTGGAGCGGAACCGCCAGGTGCGGACCATGGCCTACAACCCGGTGGGCTTCCAGGTCTGGCTGCGCCTCAACCACACCCAGCCGCCTTTCAACGACCCTCGTGCCCGGCAGGCGCTGCTCCATGTCATCAACCAGCAGGATGTGCTGGATGCCATGGGCGTTCGCCCCTCCGAGCAGATCCCCAACTGCCCGGCCTTCTTCTTCTGCGGCACGCCGCTGGAAAGCCGCTCGGGCGCCATCGGCCTCGGCAAGCCAGACCTGGACCGCGCACGCGCCCTGCTGAAGGAGGCGGGCTATAACGGCCAGAAAGTGGTTTTCCTGAATGCCACGGACAGCCCCCTGAACAATGCATCGACCCTCGTGATCGCCGATGCCATGCAGCAGGCCGGCCTGAACATGGATGTGCCCTCCATGGACTGGGGCACGCTGACGCAGCGCCGCAACCGGCGTGAGGCGCCGGAGGCCGGTGGCTGGAACCTGTTCGTCACCGTGGCGAATGTGCTGGACGGGCAGAACCCGCTGACCAACCAGTACCTCGCCAGCACGGGCGATGCCGCCCCGGCCGGCTGGCCGAAGGACGAGGAACTGGAGGCCCTGCGCCGCGCCTGGTGGGAGGAAAGCGACCCGGCGAAGCGGGATGCCATCCTGGGCCAGGTCCAGGCCCGCGCCTTCCAGGTGCTGCCCTATATCCCGGCCGCGCAGTTCCGCACCCTGGCTGCCTATCGCAGCAACGTGGAAGGGCTACGGCCCACCACCGTTCCGGTCTTCTGGGGCGTAGAAAAGAAGTAATCGATGGGCGGTGGAGGGGACGCTGCCGCGCCTTCTCCACCTCTCTGTCAGCACCATGCCGCCATGGCATCCGAAGGGCTCAGGCCTGGGCAGCGCCAGCAGCGTCTGCTCACCATGGCGTGAATGCAGCGCCTCTTTACCAAACCGGCCATTGCGGCTGGCTCCAGAACCGTGGCGCCCCGGTTCCGCACTGGCGCGGCGGCGTCGCTGACTGCCTTGGCACCTCGACCGATATTGACGCGCAGATAGCCGCCCACTCGGCACTGTCCCCCAGGAGGCGCTTGACACACGATTCGCCGCGCGTCGGAACGGGCAGCCGCCACGCCGCGCAAGGAGGCGCGCGAGCGCGCGGAGGTCGAGGAACGGCTGCGGCAGAAAGAAGCTGAACGCGATCGCCGCCCTCCCCTTCATCAGGCGGCAGCGGACCGTACTCCTGGTCGATGACAAGAATCTGGTGCACCACACCACGGCCACGCGCATCCGGGCACACGGCTACAGGGTCGTGGAGGCACGAAAAGGGCGGGCCGCAATGAGGCCTCTGGATGAGGTCCGCCCTGACCTGCTGGTTACCCATGTGGGCCTACCGGGCGGCATGAACGGCCGGCAGGTGGCCGAGGCGGTGCGCGGCCCCTACAGCCCTGCCGCGGCAGGCGCCGGGCCTGCGTAGCCCGGCGCCGCGCAGGGCTAGGCTTCAACCGGTCAGGTTCATCGGCTCGGCGGCCCATTCATAGGCATTGCCGTCCCTCACCACATGCCCCAGCCCCGGCCACGGAAAGTGGTAGGAGAGCACCAGGTGCTTGTCCGTCGCCAGGCGGTCCAGCATGCGGCTCCGCGTCTGAGCCGACTGCTTCGGGTCTGTGTCAAAGGAGAATTCCCACAGTGGCCGTTGCAGCAGCAGGATGTGGTGATGCGCCAGGTCGCCGGTATAGACCATGGTCTGGCCGGCGGAGGTGATGGCGTAGCAGTGGTGCCCCACCGTATGTCCGGGCGTCGAGAGGGCGGTGATGCCCGGCACCACCTCGGCTCCATCCCGCACCATCATCATGCGGTCGCGATAGGCGGAAAGGTTCTTCTTCGCACCATCGATAAAGGTCGTCATGAAGGCAGGACCACGCTTGTTGCCGTCGTCGGTCCAGTAGCGAAGGTCCGCCTCGCTGACGGCCACCTGCGCATTGGGGAAGTTGCGCTTGCCTTCGGCATTGACCAGCGCCCAGCAGTGATCGCTATGGGCATGGCTGAGGATCACGAGATCGATCTGCTCCGGCTCAATGCCGGAGGCCCGCATATTGGCCAGCAGGCGCCCCGTGGTCGGGCCGAACATCTTGCTGTCGTCGCCCATGCTGTCGCCCATGCCGGTATCGAACAGGATGAGCTGTTTCCCGGTGTTCAGGATCAGCGCGTTCTGCTCCAGCGTCGCGGCATCCGGCGGCAGGAAATTGTTTTGCAGCAACGACACGATCTCGTTCGGCGGCGATGCCGGGAAGGCGGGCTCCGGCTTGCCGAGCGGCAGACGGCCATCGGAGACGACCGTGGCCTCGTATTCGCCGAGGCGGAAGCGGTACCATGCCGGCGGCAGATCGTTCCGAAACGGGGCTGCCGCACGCGCGGAATGCAGGCCGTGCTGCAAGAGCGCGGCCCCCGTCAACAAGCCGGCGCCAGCCCGAAGCAAGACGCGTCGTTGGATCGTCATCTTTGTTCTTCCTCCCAGTTGTTTCTACTGCGCCCGGCTCCGCGCAGATCATCGCCTGGATGCCGGGCACCGACACGGATGCCGGCGCCGAAGCAGCTGGAACCATGTGTCTGGCCCGCGAAGCTGATGCTACTGAAGCCTGTGCTTCGCATCCAGTTCGGTCGCGATGCGCCACAGTGGCGGCGCCCCAACATCCCGTGATCTGGTTCCCGCAAGGAAAGAGGCGGCACAAGCGGCTTTCCCTGCGACAGCAGGCGGACTCCGGGTTACTCCGGCGTCACTCCGGCTTCGCGCGTCAACTGCTTCCAGCGCGGGATCTCTCGTGCCATCAGCGCGCGCAGCGGCTCGGGGCCGCGCTGCTCCGGAGGCGGGATCTGGATGGCCATGTCGCCGAAGCGGGATTTCACCGTGGCATTCTCAAGCACCGTGTTGATCGCCTCCGTCAAAGTCCGCGCGATCGGCTCCGGCGTGCCGCGCGGAACGAAGGCGGCATTCCATACGGCGATGTCGAAGCTCGGCAGACCAGCCTCCACCGAAGTCGGCACATCCGGCAACTGCGGCAACCTCTCGCCGACAGTGACCATGAGGGCGCGCAAGCTGCCTCCTTTTGCCTGAGGAATCACCGTGACTGCCTGATCCACGATGGCCTGCGTCACACCGTTCATGGTGTCCTGCAAGGCAGGGCCCGCCCCGCGATAGGGAACGAGGGTCGCCTTTGCATTCATGGCGCGGTCGAAAAGCAGCGCGCCGAGATAGGAAACCGAGCCGGTGCCCGCCGTCGCCAGGGTGAGCTTGCCCTCGTTACGGCCGATCCAGTCACGCAACTCGGCGAGGCTCTTCCCCATCCCTGGCCAGATCGCCAGGACCATGGGGTTGATGGCGAAAAGCCCGAGCGACGTGAAGCTTTCCACCGGGTCATAAGGCAGCTGCTTGTAGAAGGAAGGATTGGCCGCATGGGTGCCCATATGGCCGAGGCCGATGGTATAGCCATCCGGCGCGGCGCGGGCGGTGCGCTGTGTGCCGAGAATGCCACCCGCGCCGCCGATATTCTCCACCGGCACCGGCTGCCCCAGCACCGCCGACAGTTCCTGCGCCAGGATCCGTGCCATCACGTCGGTCGGCCCGCCGGCAGCGAAAGGCACCTGCATCGTGACCGGGCGGCTCGGGAATTTTCCCTCGGCGCGCGCTACCGCCGGAGCCGCCAGAGCCGCTGCCGTGGCCAGAATGCTTCTGCGTTGAATCATCCATTTCCTCCTGAAATCTTCTTGGCAGGATGAAGCCGCAGGCGGAGGTTCAGCCGACCCGTGCCTCCGCCCGCATGGCTAGCCCACCTGCGGGGTTGGTTGCCCAAAGCGCGATGCGTCCTTCCTCATCCGGAGGATTTCCGCTCAGCGTCACCGGCGCGCCGTCGAAGAGCGGCGACATGGCCCTGAAGGAGAACTGCGTGACCCTCGCCTCCGGCATCTGCCGGCGCAGCAGGTCCAGCAACAGGGTCGCGATCAGCGGGCCGTGCACGATCAGGCCGGGATAGCCTTCCTCCCGCGTCACATAGTCGCGGTCGTAGTGGATGCGGTGGCCGTTGAAGGTCAGCGCCGAATAGCGGAAGAGCATCACCGCATCCGGCACCAGGCTGCGCTGCCAGACGCCGGGCGGCGGCGCCTCGGGCGCCGCCTTCACCGCCGCCCCAGTGGCGGAGCGGTAGACGATGTCATGCTCCTCGGTCAGCAGCACGGCCTCCTGCCCCGCCTCGCGGACCTCATGCCGCACCGTCACAAAGACCAGCTCGCCCGAGGCGCCCAGGCGGCTGGAGACATTTGCGATGGTAGACCTGCGCGTCACCGCCATGCCGACGCGCAGCGGTGCGTGGAAGACCAGCCGCCCGCCGGCCCACATGCGGCGTGGCAGGTGGTGCACCGGCGGCAGGAAGCCGCCGCGCGTGGGATGCCCGTCGATGCCCAGCGACGAATGCCGTGCTCCTGGCAGGAACATGATCCAGTGCGACAGCGGCGGCGCGGCATCGCCTGGCTGCGCCGCGGGGTCGTCGCGATCCAGCGTGGCGGAGAGGCGGTCCAGTGGGCCGGCGGCGACCACGTCCCGCTGCTCTTCCTGCCGGCCGATCCAGGCGCTGTAGTCGGTCAGGCTATCCTGGCTCATGCCGCCGCCCTCAATAGGAACGCGGCATGCCAAGGACATGCTCGCCGAGATAGGACAGGATCAGGTTGGTGCTGATCGGCGCGACCTGATACAGGCGCGTTTCGCGGAACTTCCGCTCCACGTCGTATTCTTCCGCGAAACCGAAGCCGCCATGGGTCTGCACGCAGGCCTCGCCGGCCGCCCAACTGGCTTCCGCCGCCAGC
Source organism: Pseudoroseomonas ludipueritiae (assembly GCF_014490445.1). Classification (GTDB taxonomy): domain Bacteria; phylum Pseudomonadota; class Alphaproteobacteria; order Acetobacterales; family Acetobacteraceae; genus Pseudoroseomonas; species Pseudoroseomonas ludipueritiae. Next base: position 13,601 of record NZ_JACTUZ010000015.1, read on the forward strand.
ATCTTGCCCATATTGGCTTCCTCGCCCGGCCTCTCGCCGCGCTCGAACTTCTCCAGCCCCTTCTGCACGATCGCCTCGGCCGCGCGCATCTGGGCATAGGCGCGGGCGATAGGGAATTGCACGCCCTGGTTCTGCCCGATGGGGCGGCCGAAGAGCACCCGCTCCTTCGCGTAGCTCACCGCCTTCTCGATGAACCACTTGGCATCGCCGATACACTCGCTGGCGATCAGCAGCCGCTCGGCATTCATGCCGTCCAGGACGTAGCGGAAGCCCTTGCCTTCCTCGCCCACGAGGTTCTCCGCGGGCACCTCCATGTTGTCGAAGAAGACCTCGCAGGAATTGTGGTTCATCATGGTGCGGATGGGGCGGATGCTCAGGCCCTTGCCGAGCACCGTCCGCATATCCACGATAAAGGTGGAGAGGCCCTCGGTTTTCTTCGCCACCTGCTCACGCGGCGTGGTGCGGGCCAGCAGCAGCATCAGGTCGGAATGCTCGGCCCGGCTGGTCCAGATCTTCTGGCCGTTGACGATGTACTTGTCGCCTTCCCGCCGCGCGAAGGTGCGCAGCGCGGTGGTGTCGGTGCCGCTGGTCGGCTCCGTCACGCCGAAAGCCTGCAGGCGCAACTCACCGCTGGCGATCCTCGGCAGGTATTCCTGCTTCTGCGCGGTGCTGCCATGCCTAAGGATGGTGCCCATGATATACATCTGGGCATGGCAGGCGGCGCCGTTGCAGCCCTGGCGCTGCACCTCCTCCAGGATGGCGGCGGCGGCGGAAAGGCCGAGCCCGGCGCCACCATATTCCTCTGGGATCAGGGCGCCGAGATATCCGGCCTCCGTCAGCGCCTGGACGAATTCGGTGGGATAGCCGCGCACCTCATCCAGCTTGCGCCAGTACTCGCCGGGAAAGCGGGAGCAAAGCTTCGCCACCTCGGCGCGCAGATCGGCATGCAGGTCGGTCTCGGTGCTCATCTGGTCCATCAAGCTCAGTTCCTGTTCAGGCAGCGGCGCGGGCGCCGGTCTTCGGGGCGGCATGGCGAAGCAACGAGGCCGCCTCGTTCAACTGGTCCAGCCGCAGCACCTCCTCCGCCAGCGCGGCGGCGGGGCCGGCGCCCAGCACAGCATCGGCCAAGCCGGCGAACTTGGCGCGCAGCTCGGCATCCGTCGGGAAGTTGGAGGGCTCGCCCTTCGGCACCACGACCTTGCGGATGAAGGTCTCTCCGCGTGCCCGCAGGGTCAGCTTGCCGGACATATTGGCCGGGAATTCCGCCTCGATGTCGTCGTCATGGGAGCAGGTGACGCGTGGAAGCAGGGCACGGATGACAGGATCGTGCAGCAGCTTGTAGCTGTCCCAGTCCATCCTGCCCGTGGCCAGGGCGCTGGCCACGACGAAGGGGCCGCTGAACTGCCCGTCCACCACATTCTGCGGGTCCGCCTTCCGCTCCGCCGGCTCGCCCACCAGCAGCAGGGCGGCACGGGAGATGCCGAGCGTCGCGCCCTCGATCTCCTCCGGCTTCAGGTCCAGCTCGGCCCGCAGCGCCAGGGCGGCGTCGATACCGGCATGGCCCCAGCGGCAGGAGGGATAGGGCTTCACGCCGGTTGCCATCAATTCGTAGAACTGGCCGAGATCCTGCAGCACGCGCTCCGGCCTCGGCGCGGGGGCATAGGCATTGAGGAAGCCGTGCTTGCCTTCGATGGCATCCGAGGCACCCTTGAAGCCCTCTCGCGCCAGCGTGGCGGCGGTGAGCCCGGCCATGCCGGCCCAGCCGACCTGGAAGCGTTTGGTCCAGGCGCCATTGGCCAGGAATTGCAGGCTGCCGGCGCTCTGGCTGAGGGCGATGCCAAGCGCGGAGGCGATGCCCGCCGCATCCAGCCCGAAGACCCGTCCCGCCGCCGCGGCCGCGCCGAAAGCGCCGCAGGTGGCGGAGGGATGGAAGCCGCGGTCGTAATGCGCGCCCGCCGGCAGGGCCAGTGCCAGGCGCAGCGCCACCTCATAGCCGGCGATGATGCCCGCCAGGGCTTCGGCCCCCGAGGCCCCGGCCATTTCCGCGGCCGCCAGCGCGGCGGGGATCACCGGGGCACCGGGGTGCAGCACCGCCTCGGCATGGGTGTCATCGAAATCCAGCGAATGGCCGAGCGTGGCATTCACCAGCGCGGCGCCGGCGGGCGAATAGCCGGCGTCGTCGCCGAAGACACGGGCCTCACCCTGCGCCAGCCCCAGAGCCCGCACAGCCGCCAGCAGGGCTGGCGTGCTCTCAGCATCCCGCCGCGCGCGGATGGCATTGCCGATCAGGTCCAGCACCAGCAGCCGCGCGCGCGCGGCGACCTCAGGCGGCAGCGCCTCGGCACGCAGGCCGGCGACAAAGGCGGAAAGCTCTTTGGTAATGGTCATGGGGTGTCCCTCAGGCCGGCTGCGGCACGGCGAATTCGGCACGGATCAGCGCATCATGCTCGCCGATGCCGGGCACCGGGCCCAGCGCGGGCACGGCACCGTCATGGATGGCGGGCGGGGCGACGATGGAGGCCAGGCCGCCGGGCGTGGCGACATCCACCCGCCGCAGCGCCGGGTGCCGCACCAGATCGGCCACCTCGTTGACGAAGCCATAAGCGGTGCCGGCCGCATCCAGGCGCGCCGCGACCTCTTCCCGCGTCAGGGCAGCGAAGACCTCGGCGATACGCGAATCCACAGCCGCGCGGTTGGCAACGCGTGCGTTGTTGCTCTCGAAGCCCGGCTGCTTTGGCAGGTCGGGTTGCTCCAGCACGCCAGCGCAGAACTTCGTCCATTCGCGCTCGTTCTGGATGGAGAAGAGCACCAGCGCCTGGTCCGATGTCTGAAAGGCGCCGTAGGGGCAGATGGAAGGGTGTGCGAGGCCGACGCGCTGCGGCGCCTTGCCCGTGCCCTCGAAATACAGCAGCGGCACGTTCATCCAATCGGCCATGCCGTCGAAGAGGCTGACTTCCACCTTGCGGCCCTGGCCGGTGATGGAACGGCCGATCAGCGCCTCCAGCACCGCCGCATAGGCGGACATGCCGCAGGCGATATCGCAGACGGAGACGCCGACGCGCCCAGGGCCAGCCGGGTGGCCGGTGATGGCCGCCAGGCCGCTCTCGGCCTGCACCAGCAGGTCATAAGCCTTCATGCCGGCATAGGCATGGCCGCTGCCATAGCCCGTGACATCGACGGTGATGAGGCGGGGGTAGCGCCGCCGCAGCTCATCCGACCCCAGCCCGGCCCGCGCGGCGGCACCGGGGGCGAGGTTCTGGATGAAGACATCCGCCTTCTCCAGAATCCGATGCAACAGCGCGGCGTCTTCCGGACTCTTGATATCGGCGACAAGACTCTGCTTGCCACGATTGAGCCAGACAAAATAGCTGGACAGCCCATGCACGGCGGCATCGTAGCCGCGCGCGAAATCGCCTTCCGGACGCTCGATCTTGATGACGCGGGCACCGGCATCGGCGAGGCGGCTGCTGCAATAGGGCGCGGCCACCGCCTGTTCCAGGGCCACCACCAGCAGGCCCTCCAGCGGCTTGCGAGTGTCCGGGGTCTGCTTCTTGATCTGTCCGGTCATCGTGGGCGTATCCTAGCCAGTGATGCGACCGGGGCGGGGTTGTGCCCGCCCCCGCGCTGTTCAACGAAAGGCGACGGGCTGGGGCATCTTGTCCAGCATGTCGGGCTTCAAGGTCTTGAGCCAGTCGAGGCTCTTCTGGCCCACCGGGGTGGTGACCGATGCGGCCGGGAAGACCACCATGTCGGTCATCACCGGGAAGGGGTAGCGGTCGGTCTGCACGGTGGTGCCGATCAACTGGTCTTCCAGCCCCTGCCCGTCGGGGCGGATGGTGATGGAGGAGGTCAGCGACGGGAAGGTCAGCCCCCGGAAGGCGGCGGCAAGCTCGGCATCTGTCGGCCATTGCCCGCCCTTGGCGGCCATGGCCTTCTCATAGCCCGCCTTCATGGCGAAGACTGCCTGCGCCATGTGGTGGCAGGAATAGATGGGGTAGTTGTTGAAGCGCTTGCGGTAATTCTCGGTGAAGTTTTTCAGCAGTTCCGGATTGGCCGGAGAAGGGTGCAGGAACCAGTGGTCGCCGCGCGCGCCGATGATATGCCCGGCCGGCAGCGCCTTGCCCACGCGCTCCAGCGAGGATTCCGCCAATGGCAGCACGAAGGTGCTGCGGTCGAAGAGCTTCCGGTCCGCCGACTGGCGGATAAAGGTATCGAGATCGCCGCCCCAGGAGGTGGAGAAGATCACATCCGGCCGCAGCGCCAGGAGCCGCGTGATCTCGCTGGAGAAATCCGTGGCGCCGAAGCGGGGAAACAATTCGGCGGCGACACGCACGCCGGGCTTCAGCGTCTGCAACCCGGTGCGGAAGATATCCCAGGAGTCGCGGCCCCAGGCATAATCCTGATTCACCACGGCCACACTGCGGAATTCCGGCTTGGTCTTCAGCAGGTAGAGCAGCGCCGACAGCACCTCGGGCGTCGCATTGGCGCCGGTGCGATAGGCGTAATCGTATTTACCATCCTCGAAGATGCGCTGGGTGCCGCAGTCCCAAAGCAGCGTCGGGCGCTTCAACTCATCGGCCAGGGGCGCGCAGGCCAGGCAATCGGCCGAGGAGATGGCAGAGAAGATGATGTTGACGTTCTCGCTCTGCACGAGGCGTCGGAACTCACCGACAAAGTGGTCCACGCCGGGGCCTTCATCGACGAAGATCGGCCTTGCCTTCACGCCGCCAATGCCACCGGCGGCGTTCAACTCATCGAAGAGCAGTTCGGCGGCCTGGCGTCCTGGCACGCCAAAGACGCTGGACGGGCCGGAAAGAAAGGTGGCGATGCCCACCTTGATCTCGGCTGGCTTCTGGGCCTGCGCCTGCACATGGGCAGGACGTCCCGCCAGCAGCAGGCTACCGGCACCCAACCCAGTCTGCAGCAGCCTTCGACGGGAGACAGGCGAATTGACGTTCTTCATGGAAGGTCCTCCAGGACGGCGGCCGCTTGAGCGGCTCTGCGTGAAGACTGGCACCGATTATCCCATCGGTCCAATATATGGAACCGTTGCGACCCCTCGGGTTTGAGATATGGATCTGCGCCACCTCCGCTACTTCATCGCCGTTGCCGAGGAACTGAGCTTCACGCGTGCGGCCAGCCGCCTGGGCCTGGGCCAGCCGCCGCTCAGCCAGCAGATCCAACAATTGGAGCGGGAGGTCGGCGCCCCGTTGTTCGACCGCCTACCACGTGGTGTCGCGCTCACGGCGGCCGGGCAACGGATGCTGCGGGATGCGAAGGACATCCTGGCCCGCAGCGAGCAGGCGCTGCTGAACGCGCGCCGCGCCGCCTGGGGAGAGCTGGGCCTGCTGCGGGTGGGCTTCACGCCTTCCGCCTCCTTCAACCCCTTCGTGACCGCCAGCATCCGCGACTACCGGCAAGCCTATCCCGATGTGCGGGTGGAGCTGATGGAAGCCACGACGGCCCAGTTGCTGGAAGGTTTCCAGGCGCACCGGCTCGACGTCGCCTTTATCCGCCCCGTGCCGGGCGAGACAGGCCATCTCCCCTGCCGCCTGCTGCTGCGGGAGGAAATGCTGGTGGCGCTGCCGGCGGGCCATCCGCTGGCCGGGCGGCGCAGCATTCCCCTGACGGCGCTGAAGGGGGAGTCCTTTATTCTTTATCCCCGCCGCAACGGGCGGGCCCTTTATGATGCCATTGTCGGCGCCTGCGAGGCCGCCGGCTTCAGCCCGCGCGTGGCACAGGAGGCGCCGCAGATGGCGACCACCGTCACCCTCATCGCCAGCGGCATCGGTGTTTCGCTCGTGCCGGCCTCCATGGGGCAGCTGCTAGCGGAGGGCGTCACTTACCGCCCCTTGCGCGGCCCCGCGCCCCGCGCCGACCTGAGCCTGGTCCACCAGACGGAGGCCGCGCAGGAAGTGACCGGCGCCTTCACCCGGCTGGTGCTGGAACGCGCCAGGCGGACGGGCCTTTCCGCCTGACCCTGCCGAGGCTCAGCCCCCTTCGGCCTGGATCTCGCCCCGCTCAATGACAAAGGTCTGGTCCACCAAGGATTGCAGCAGGGCCGGGCTGCTTTCGGTGATCAGGATGGCGACATCCGGCAGGGCGGTACGAAGGCGCCCCAGGGCCTCGGCATAGCGGAGCGCCAGGGCGGGGGCGAGGCCTTGGAAAGGCTCGTCCAGCAGCACGGCGCGGGTGCCCACCATCAGGGCACGCCCCAGCGCCACCATCTTGCCCTGGCCGCCGGAAAGGCCGGCGGCCTTGCGCGGGGCGAAGTCGCGCAGCTCCGGCAGCAGGCCGAAGACCATCTCCAGCCGCTGGTTGAGCTCATGGGCGGACAGCTTCAGCACCTCGGCGGGCAGGCGCAGGTTCTCTAGCACGGTGAAGCTGCCGAAAAGGCGGCGCTCCTCCGGTGCATAGCCGATGCCGAGCGAGGCGCGCTGATGCGCTGGCGCCCCTGTGCAGGCCTTGCCGTCGATGGTGATATGGCCACCACGTACCGGCAGCAGCCCCATCAGGGTGCGCAGCGTGGTGGTCTTGCCGGCGCCGTTCCGGCCGATCAAGGCCACGCGCCCGCCGGCCGGCACCGCCAGGTCCACCCCACGCAGCACCGGTGCCCCGGCGATGTCGACGGAAACCTGCTCAAGCCGCAGCATGGGGTGCCTCGCCGGGGCGGATGCCGATGACCTCGCGCTGGACCACAGGGTCCGACAGGATCTGCTCCGGTGGCCCCAGGGCCGCGATCCTGCCCTGCCCCCAGACCGCCACGCGGTCGGCGATGCGGCCAACGACATCCATGTCATGCTCGACGAAGACGGCGGTGACCCCGGCCTCCCGCAGGACTCGCGCCAGGGTTTCCACCACCGCCATCTTGTCGGCGGCGGCGACGCCACTGGTTGGCTCGTCCATCAGCAGCAGTTGCGGCCGCATGGCCACGGCCATGGCGATATCGGCCAGCTTGCGCGTACCTTCGTTCAGGGCGTCGGCCCGCCGGTGCGCGGCAGGCATGAGGCCGAAGCGGTCGAGGAGATCCTCCGCCTCCTCCCGGAAGGCGGGACGCAGCAGCGGGCGGAAGACGGAAAAGACCCCGTCCCTCGCTGCCACGGCCAGGGCCGCGTTCTCCAGCACCGTATGCTCGGTGAAGAGCTGCGGTAGCTGGAAGGAGCGCGCGATGCCCATGCGGACGATGTCGCGCGGCTTCATGCCCAGCACCTGCCGGCCGCGAAAGGTGATGGAGCCGCCCTGGGGGCGCAGATAGCCCGTGCTCATGTTGATGAAGGTGGTCTTGCCGGCGCCATTGGGGCCGATGATGGCCAGGAACTCGCGCTCCAGCACATCCAGGTTGATGCCATCGGCGGCCTTCACGCCGCCGAAAGCCAGCCGCAGATCCTGCGCGGAGAGGAGGACGCTCATGCCGCTTTCCTCCGGCGCAGGCCCTGGACCATGCCGACCAGCCCACCGGGCGCGAAGAGGATGACCAGCAGCAGCACCGCCCCCAGGATCAGCTGCCAGGCATCGGCCAGGTTGGCGGCGGCATAGACCCGCGTCAGCTCATAGACCACGGCGCCCAGGAAGGCCCCCAGCACGCTGCCCGCGCCGCCGAGGATGGCGATGAAGACCAACTCGCCCGACGCCGTCCAATAGGCTAGGGCCGGCGTGACATGGCGGCTGGTCAGCGCGATCAGGCTGCCGCCGCAACCCGCCATCAGGGCCGAGAGCACATAGGCGGAAAGCAGCACGTAGCGGGCCGGCACGCCCATGAACTCCAGCCGTGCCTCCCGCGTCTTCACGCCGGCCAGGGCTTGTCCCAGCGGGGCCGCCAGATAGATGCGGATAAAGATGGCAAAGGCCACCGCCAGCAGCAGCGCCAGCGTGAAGACCGCCCAGTCATAGGAGGCGCCGGTGAGTTCCATGCCCAGGAAGGTCGGCATCGGCAGGCGGATGCCGTCCGTGCCATGCGTGATGGTGTAAAGCTTCTCCAGCAGCGAATAGAAGACCATGCTGAGCGCGAGGTTCAGCATGCCGAAGAAGATCTCGCGGTAGCGCATCACGAAAAGGCCGATGACCAGCCCGGCCGCCGCTGAGATCAGCGCCGCCATGGGCAGCAGCAGCAGCGCCTCCCGCATCTGCGGTGCCACGAAGGCCACCGAATAGGCGGCGATGGCGACATACATGGCATGGCCGAAGCTGACCTGTCCGGCGCGCAGCAACAGCAGGATGCCCAGCACCGTGATGCCCTTGGCCAGGGCGATGGTCAGCACGAAGCGCAGCCAGGGCGCGGCCCAGGCCAGCAGCACCAGCAAGGCCGCACCCAGGATGGCGGCGAGGATCTCCAGGCGGCCTGTCATATGCGCCGTGTCTCCGTCACGCCGAAGAGGCCCTGCGGCCGCACCAGCAGCACCAGCACCATGATGAGATAGGGGATCACCACCTCCAGCTCCGGCTCCAGATAGACGGCGATGGAGCGGCCGAGGCCGATCATCACGGCGGCGATGGCCGCGCCTTCGATCTGTCCCAGGCCGGCCGTTGCCACAACGGCGAAGGAGAGCACGATGGTGGAGGCCCCGACGCCCGGCACCATGGAGGTCATGGGCGAGGCCAGCGCACCGCCCAGTGCCGCGAGGGCGGCGCCGAAGGTGAAGGTCAGCATGGTGACCTTCGCGGCATCGATGCCCTGGGACGTAGCCGCTTCCCGGTCCGTGGTCACGGCCACGATCACACGGCCCGCCAGGGTGCGCCGCATGAACCAGGCCAGCCCGACCAGGGTCAGCAGCGCGACACCTGGCAGCACGTAAAGCTGATAGGCCGTATAGGGGATGACATCGGCCCCGAAAGGCACATCCACCGTGCCCAGCAGGCGCATCGGCATCTCATTGGAAACCGGCTGCACGCCCCAGATCAGCTTCTGCACATCTTCCAGAATCATGAACAGGGCAAAGGTCACCAGCAATTGCAGGACAGGCTCCTGCCGCTCGACCCGCTTCAGCAACACCCGCTCGATCACCGGCCCCAGAATGGCGCCGACCAATGCCGCGGCGATCACCAGCGCCGGGTAGCAAAGCCAGGCCGGAAGCCCACGCGCGGATAGGAACAGCGTCAGGGACGCCGCGCTATAGGCGCCGATCGCGTATAGGCTTCCATGGGCCACGTTCAGGACGCGCAGAACCCCGAAGACAAGGTTCAATCCAACGGCGACCATGAAGATGGAGGCGGCAGAAGCAAGGCCGTCCAGGACAGCCAGGCCGAGCAGCAAGCCGTTATCAGAGAGCCACGCCATCATCGTGCGGTACTCCTGCAAGCCAGAGGGGCTGGTACGGCGGCCACGCTACCTGCCGCGGGAGCAGCACCATGACCACGTGGCATGGCGTGGAGAAAGGTCAGGTGCCACCAGCGGAATCCGGAGAACCTCGGATCGCATGTCATCTCCCTCTGACACTTCCATCGTTTTGCTGGCACTCTTCCACGCGGGTATGGCGCCGTCAACTCATGAGGTGATCGGCGAATCTCCTGGTAGTCAGATCTGGAACGCTGCCGCGGCCTGCTTAAGATCTCTAGGCATCAGCAGCGGCGGCGGCCATCATTCCATGAGGCGGCGAAGCCGCTCACGTCCAGGCTAGTCAATCATAAATGGAGGACACAGCATGCGCCTTGCAGGCAAATCCGCGCTCGTCACCGGCGGCGCTTCCGGATTCGGCACGGGCATTGCCCGACTCTTTGCCGCTGAAGGCGCCAAGGTCACCATCATGGACCTGAACGGTGCGGGCGCGGAGGAGGTGGCGAAGTCCATCGGGTCCGGCGCCGCCGCCATCCAGGGCGATGTCACATCTCAGGCCGATACCGAGGCTGCCGTGGCCAAGGCCACCGCGCATGGCGGCAAGCTGGACATCGTCGTCAACAACGCCGGCTGGACGCACCGCAACAAGCCGCTGCTGGAGGTCACGGAAGACGAGTTCGACCGCGTCTACGCCATCAATGTGAAGTCGCTGTTCCACATGACCCAGGCGGTGGTGCCGCATATGCGGCGGCAGGGTGGCGGTGTCATGATCAATATCGGCTCCACCGCCGGCATCCGCCCCCGGCCGGGCCTCACCTGGTACAACGGCACGAAGGGCGCGGTGAACCTGCTCTCCCGCTCCATGGCCGTGGAGCTTGCGCCGGACAAGATCCGCGTCAACTGCGTGGCACCGGTCATGGGCGCGACGGGCATGCTGGAAGCCTTCATGGGTCTGCCCGACACGCCCGAGAATCGCGCGAAGTTCCTGGCGACCATTCCGCTCGGCCGCCTCTCCACGCCAGAGGATATCGCGGGAGCCTGCCTCTACCTGGCCTCGGACGAGGCCAATTTCATCACCGGCGTGGTTCTTGAGGTCGATGGCGGCAGGACGATCTGACCATGAAGACACGCGCCGCCATCCTGCGCCGGGCGGGCCTGCCGCGCCCCTATGCGGAAAGCCGCCCGCTGAGCATCGAGGAGGTGGAGCTGCGGCCGCCGGGACCAGAGGAGGTCCTAGTGAAGATTGCCGCCGCCGGCGTCTGCCATTCCGATCTGTCCGGCATCAACGGCGACCGCCCCCGCCCTTTACCTGTTGCCCTGGGACATGAAGCTTCCGGCGTGGTGGTGCAGGCCGGCTCGGCAGTGACCGACCTCGCCGAGGGTGACCATGTCGTGATGTCCTTCCTGCCGGTTTGTGGCCATTGCCCTTCCTGCTCTGAGGGACGGGCCTCGCTCTGCGAGCCAGGACATGCGGCCAATGGCGCCGGTACCCTGCTTTCTGGCAGGCGCCGCATTGTCTGTGATGGCGTGGAGATCAACCATCACAGCGGCGTATCCGCCTTCTCGGAATATTCGGTGATTCACCGTCGCTCGATCGTGAAGATCGACCCGGAAGTTCCCTTGGTGCACGCGGCGCTGTTTGGCTGCGCGGTGATGACCGGCGTGGGGACGGTGCTGAACACCTGCGCCGTCAGGCCGGGGCAGAGCGTGGCGGTGATCGGCCTTGGCGGCGTCGGCCTCTCGGCGGTGCTGGGGGCGGTCGCTGCGGGGGCTGGCCTTATCATCGCCATCGATCTTTCAGCCGAGAAGCTGAGGATCGCGCGCGACCTCGGCGCCACGCACGCTTTCCTGGCTAACGATCCAGGCATCCAGGAAGCGGTGCGGGAGCTGACACGGGGCGGCGTCGATCATGCGATCGAAATGGCAGGTGTTCCGGCTGCCTTTGAGCTGGCCTTCCGCCTGGCAAGGCGTGGCGGCACCACGGCCACGGCGGGGCTGCCCAATCCCAAGAGCACTTTCCGTGTTCCCCCGGTGCCGCTGGTGGCCGAGGAGCGCGTCATCCGCGGCAGCTACATGGGCAGTTGCGTACCGTCACTCGACATTCCGCGCTATGTCTCCCTGTTCCGCAGCGGCAAGCTTCCGGTTGACAGGCTGCTGTCCTCGACTGGCCCTCTGGATGAGATCAATGCCGCCTTCGATCGCCTGGATCAGGGCGAAGTCGTGCGCCATGTGGTGGTGATGTCCTGAAAATTCCCTGCAGGATCTCAGCAACCAGACATCTGTCTCCTGCGGAACATCAAGTTCCGCAGGAAGAACTATCCGGCACGGTCGTTCCTCCGTAGGCAGGATCTTGCCGCTGGGCCGGACCGCCGCCTCTCCTCAGGTCATCCGATACGATCCAGCCTCTGTGATGAGAACAGGGCCTGGAGTTGCATGCACTGTTTCCCTCCCATTACCGGCAGCGCCGCTCAGGCATGCCGAGCAACGCGCGCCTGCCGGAAGATTCGCTGCGGAAACTCCGGCGCGTTCTGTGCAGCATTGTCGCGACAGTTCCGGGCTCTCGAGGCTGCTCAGCCCCGGCAAAGCGTACCCAAGTATTTTTGTATATGGAATAGCATTTCCATTGTTGAAAGGACCTCGAAGGCCGACTAGCCTTTCCACAAGCCGCAAAGGCCATAACCAAGGGAGGAGGACGGATTGCGGGCCCCGCGGCGCGCGACCGTCCCAGGACAGGAATGGACGCATTGCCTCAGGCCGCAGCCGCGCCACCCAACCCCATGGACGCGCTTTCGGCGCTTTTCGCGCCCCGTTCGGTCGCCGTCATCGGCGCCTCGGCAGATGCGACGCGGATTGGCGGGCGGCCTATCGCTGCCATGTTGGAACGCGGCTATGCCGGCACCATCCTGCCGGTGAATCCCAACCGGGAAACCGTTCAGGGACTGGCCGCCTACCCTTCCATCGCTGCTCTGCCCAGCGTGCCGGATGCCGCCATCATCGCCGTGCCTGCCGAAGCGGCAGAGGCGGCCGTCGCGGCTCTTGCTGAGCGCGGCACCCGGGCCGCCATCGTCTTCAGCGCGGGCTTCGCGGAGACCGGGGAGGCCGGGGCCACCGCGCAGGCCCGGCTGCTGGCGACGGCACGGCGGCATGGCATGCGCCTGCTGGGGCCGAACAGCCTCGGCCTGTTCAACACGGCACAAGGCTTCTACGGCACCTTCAGTACCTCGCTGGAACGCGGCTACCCGGTGGCGGGCCCGATCGGCATCGCGAGCCAGTCCGGTGCCTATGGGATGCACCTCTTCAGCATGGCGCGTGAAGAAGGCATGGGGCTTTCCTGCTGCGTCACCACCGGCAACGAGGCGGATGTCAATGTCGGCGACCTGATCGGCTGGATGGCGCAGGACCCCAGCACCGAAGTCATCGCCGCCTATTCGGAAGGAATCCGCGACGCTCCCAGCTTCCTGGCGGCGTTGGAACTGGCGCGGCGGAACCGCAAGCCGGTCGTGATGATGAAGGTGGGCCGCAGCGAGATCGGCAGTGCCGCCGCGCGGTCCCATACCGCCTCCATCGCCGGCGACGATGCCGTGACGGATGCCGTTCTGGCCGAGTTCGGCGTTGTGCGCGCCCGCACCACGGAGGAACTGCTCGACATCGCGCGGCTTGCCACGAAGCGGATCTATCCCGCCGGCAATACGCTGGGCGTGCTGACGGTCAGCGGCGGCGCCGGCGTGCTGATCTCGGACGCCGCCCAGGCCGCAGGCCTCCCCATGCCTCCCATGCCTGAACCGGCACAGCAGGCACTGCGCGAGGCCCTGCCTTTCTGCGCACCGCAGAATCCGGTCGATTGCACCGCGCAGGTTCTGAACGACGTTTCCCTGGTCGGGCGCTTCGCCGATGCACTGGTGCGGGATGGTGGCTATGGTTCCATCCTCTGCTTCTTCACCCATGCGGGTGGCGCGCCCTCCATCGTGCCGCGCCTGAGGCAGGAACTGCGCGCCATGCGCGCCGCCTTCCCCGATCGGCTCTTCGTGCTCTCCGTCCTGGCCGACCCGCCTATCGTGCGCGACTTCGAGGCGGATGGCTTCGCCGTCTTCCCCGACCCTTCGCGCGCGGTAGTGGCCATCCAGGCCATGGGACGGTTTGGCGATGCCTTTGCGGCCGCGCCCCAGGCGGCGCCACCTGCCCTGCCGCCCGTGGCACTGCCCCAGCAGACACCGAGCGAGGCAGAGGCCAAGCGCCTCCTGGCCGCGGCTGGCATTGAGGCCGCGCCGGAACGCACCTGCACGAGCGCCGAGGAAGCCGTGGCCGCCGCCGAGGCGCTTGGCTACCCGGTGGTCCTGAAGATTCTCTCACCTGATATCCTGCACAAATCCGAGATCGGCGGCGTGCTGCTGAACCTGACGGATGCGGCGGCGGTGCGCGATGGATTTGCGCTGCTGCGGGGGCGCGCGGCCTCGGCGGCGCCCCATGCGCGCATCGAGGGTGTGCTGGTCGCCAGGCAGCTCTCGGGCGGCGTGGAATGCATCCTCGGCGTGCACCGCGACCCTGTCTTCGGCCCCGTCGCCATGTTCGGGCTGGGCGGGATCTTCGTCGAGGTGCTGAAGGACGTTGCCTTCCGCCGTTGCCCCTTCGGGGAGGATGCGGCGGAGGCCATGATCCGCTCCATCCGCGGCGCGCCTGTCCTGCTGGGCGCAAGGGGCCGGCCAGCGGCGGATATCCCCGCCCTCGCCCGCATGCTGTCGCGGCTTTCAGTCTTCGCCGCGCAGGCCGGGCCGCGTTTGGCGGGCATCGACCTCAACCCCGTTTTCGCGATGCCGGAAGGCCAGGGCGCCTTCGCGGCGGATGCCGTGATCGACATCGCGGAGGAACCGGCGTGATCGATTACGAGACCCTCCGCCATTTTCCCATCCCGGAGGTCCGGCAACGCGTAACGCCCCGCGACGCCGTCTTCTATGCCCTTTCAGTTGGGCTGGGCCAGGACCCGCTGGACGAGCGGCAACTCGACTTCGTTGATCCCCGCCGCCCGCTGCGCGCGCTGCCCTCCATGGCCCTCGTGCTGGGGTACCCGGGCTTCTGGCTGGGCAATCCGGCCACGGGGGTCGATGCCGTGCGGATCGTGCATGGGGAACAGTCATTGACGTTGCATCATCCTTTGCCGGTCCAGGGCGAGATCATCGCCCGGACCCGCGTCACCGGGCTGGTGGACAAAGGCGACGGCAAGGGGGCGCTGCTTTATTCCGAGAAAGAACTGCGGGATGCGAATGGCACGCTGCTGGCGGTGACCGGCAGCACCACCTTCCTGCGCGGGGATGGCGGCTTCGGCGGCCCGTCCGGCCCGGTGAAGCCCCCCAATCCTATGCCGGAGACACCGCCGGACACCGTCGTGGACCTGCCCACGCGGCCGGAACAGGCGCTTTATTACCGCCTGAACGGCGATGACAATCCGCTGCATGCCGACCCCGCCGTGGCGGCGAAGGCAGGCTTCCCGCGCCCCATCCTGCACGGGCTCTGCACGCTCGGCGTGGTGGCGCATGCCCTGCTGCGGGTTCTGGGACGTTACGAGGCACTTTCGATGAAGAACCTCTCCCTGCGCTTCTCCGCACCGGTCTACCCAGGCGAGACCATCCGCACCGAGATCTGGCGCAACGGCGCCTTCCGTGCTCGCGTGGTGGAACGCGACGTGGTGGTGGTGAACAACGGCGCGGCGGTCTTCGCATGAGCGCCGACATGCAGCAGGATCTGGAGGATCGGGCGGAATCCATCCGCATGATCCGTGACAGCGCCGCAGGCATCGCATCGCGCGGCGGCGACCGTCGCCGGGTGCGCGACCTGCGCTTTCGGAAGCCGGGCTACGACCCCGCCGTGCTGCGGCAGATGGGTGAGCAGGGCTGGATCGGCCTGCGGGTGCCGGAGGCCCTGGGCGGCGCGGGCCTTGGACTGCGGGAATTCTGCGCCCTGGCCGAGGAACTGGGCGCAGCCCTGGCGCCGGAACCGCTGATCCCCGCCGCGCTCTCCGCGGCGCTCCTGGCAGCCGCGGGCGCGCAAGAGCCGCTGCAGCGGCTGCTCTCCGGCGAGGAGCTGCTGCTCACCGCCTGGCAGGAAGCGCCCGCGAGGCTGGAGGCGCCGGGGAGTGCCACGGCGCCGCGCCTGTTCATTCCCGCCGCCAGCGGGGCGGCTGCCTTCCTGGTGCCGGTGGCGCAGAATGGCCGGATGGCGCTGCGTGTGCAGCAGGGCAAGGCCGCCTTGGCGCTGGATGGAAGCCAGGACGGCGGCTTCCTTGGCACGCTGCAACCTGGTGATGGGCAATTGATCGCCGCCGATATCGGTTCGGCCCTGCAGGATGCATTGGATGAGGCTGCCCTGGCCACCGCTGCCTATCTGCTCGGTGTCATGGACCAGGCCTTCGCCCTGACCCTGGATTACCTCCGTACGCGCCAGCAGTTCGGCCGGCCGATTGGCGGCTTCCAGGCCCTGCAACATCGGGCGGCGGACCTGAAGATCCAGGTGGCGCTGACACGTGCCAGCATCGAAGCCGCGGCGGCATTGCTGGACAGGGGCGATGCACCGCCCGCCGCACGCCGCGCCGCAGTCTCGCGTGCCAAGGCCCGCGCCGCCGAGGCTTCCCTGCTGGTGACGCGGCAGGCCATCCAGTTCCATGGCGGCATTGGCTACACGGACGAGGCGGATATCGGCCTTCACCTGCGCAAGGCCATGGTGCTGGCCAGCGCCTTCGGCTCCGCCGCCTTCCACCGCCGCCGCTTTGCCGCCGAGGCCCGGGAGGACGAGGCATGATCGACCTGAACGCCCTGAGCGACGAGGATTTCCGCGCCGAGGTACGCCGCTTCGTGCAGCAGGAATATCCACCCGCGCTGCGTCATCCGCGCCATCGGCTTCACTGGGACCAGGGCCGCGCCTGGTTCGAGGCACTTCGCGCCAAGGGCTGGGTGGCGCCAGGATGGCCGCGTGAGTATGGCGGCATGGGGCTCGACGCTTCCAAGCAGATCATCCTGATCGAGGAATATGAGCGTCACGGCGTGGCGCGCCTGCCGGACCACGGCGTCATCATGCTGGGGCCGCTGCTGATCCGCTTCGGCACCGAGGCGCAGCGGCAACGTTTCCTGCCCAGGATCCTGGCCGGCCAGGATATCTGGTGCCAGGGCTATTCCGAGCCCAACGCGGGCTCCGACCTTGCCTCCCTCCGCACGGAGGCGGTGCTCGAGGGCGACCATTACCTCGTCAACGGACAGAAGATCTGGACCACCCTCGCGACCGACGCAAACTGGATCTTCTGCCTCGTCCGCACCGACAAGACTGCGAAGAAGCAGGAGGGCATCAGCTTTCTGCTGATCGATATGAAGAGCCCCGGCGTGACGGTGAGGCCGATCATCAACCTCGCCCTGCATGACGAATTCTGCGAGGTCTTCTTCGACAATGTCCGCGTGCCCCGTGAGAACCTGGTCGGCGAGCCCAACAAGGGCTGGAGCATGGCGAAGGCCCTTCTGGGCTTCGAACGTATCTTCCTCGGCTCGCCCCGGCAGTCCGGCTATGCCCTGGCGCGGCTGAAGCTGCTGGCGGAGCGGATGGGCGTCTTCGAGGATGCCGACTTCCGGGACCGCTACACCCGGCTGCGCCTGGACCTGGAAGATCACAAGGCCCTGTACGAGACCTTCGTCGCCATGCTGCGGCGGGGTGAAACGCTGGGGCCCGACGTTTCCATGCTGAAGCTGCACCAGGCCGAGTTGTTCCAGCGCACCACGGACCTGATGCTCGACATCGCCGGCGAGAATGCCGGGCTGCTGGAACCCATGGGAGGCAACGGGGACCTGCATCCGGCCGGGCAGTTCATCGAGGCACGCCCGACCACGATCTATGGCGGCAGCTCGGAGATCCAACGCGGCATCCTGGCCAAGAACGTGCTGGAACTGCCCGGCTGAGAACAACACGGAAGCAGCCTGATCAAGGCCGCGCCGTCAGGAGGTCTCGGAATGAAAGTGACAATGACGCGCCGCCTGCTGCTTGGCGCCACCATGGGAGTCTCACTACCGGCACTGGCACAGGGACCGGCTTGGCCAAGACGCAGCATCAAGCTGGTCATCCCCTTTCCACCCGGCGGCACCACGGACTTGATCGGGCGCCTGCTGGCTGAGAGGCTCTCCGCCAGGCTCGGGCAAACCGTGGTTGTGGAGAACCGGTCCGGCGCCGGCGGCAATATCGGCGCCGAGGTCGTCGCGAAAGCGGAACCGGATGGCTACAGCTTTCTCATGGCCTCCGTTGGTACGGCGGCCATCAACTACGGCGTCTATGGCGCACGGATGCCTTACAAGCCTCAGGACTTGGCGCCGGTTGGCCTGGTGACAAGGGTGGCCAATGTCGTGCTGGCAGCGAACAACAGCGGCATCAAGGATGTTGCCGCATTGCTCGCCCGCGCGAAGGCGGCGCCGGGCAACCTCAACTACGGCACGGCCGGCATCGGCAGCAGCACGCATGCCTGTATGGAACTTTTCCAGGCGCTGACCGGGACGCAGTTGCAGCACGTGCCTTATCGTGGCTCCGGCCCCATGCTGACGGAGGTGGTGGCCGGGCGCGTTCAACTTGGGTGCGACAACATCCCCACCGCGCTCAACTTCATCCGTGACGGGCAGATGCGCGCGCTGGCGGTGACAAGCGCCAGCCGCTCCTCAGTATTGCCGGACGTGCCTACCCTGCGCGAGGCTGGCGTGTCTGGCTTCGACGCCACCTCCTGGTTCGGCGTGCAGGCGCCCGCGCGAACGCCGGAGGCAGTGATTGCCCGGACGGGTGAGGCCATCGACGCCATTGTTCAGGAGCCGGATTGGAACGCACGGATGCGGGATTTCGCCGCCGATCCGCCACGCCTGACCGCCGAGGGCGGCACCACGCCGACCGCCTTCGCCGCTTTCATCGCGGCGGAGATCGCCCGTTGGGCCGAGGTGGCGCAGACCAGCCATATGACCGTGGAGTGACAGGGAGTGAAGCATTGAGTATCCGAGGCAAGGCCTGCATCGTCGGGGCCTACGAGCATCCGGCGCGCAAGGCCGAGGACAAGAGCACAGCCCAGTTGCATGCCGAGGTGGCGCTGGGCGCGCTACGCGATGCCGGGCTGACGCGCGCCGATGTAGACGGCTATTTCTGTGCTGGCGATGCCCCGGGCATGGGGCCGCTCAGCATGGCGGATTACATCGGGCTCAACGGGCTGCGGCATGTCGATGCCACGGATGTTGGCGGCAGTTCCTATCTGCTGCATGTCAGCCACGCGGCGCAGGCAATCGCGCTGGGCCGCTGCAATGTCGCGCTGATCACCCTCGCAGGGCGCCCGCGCGCCGAAGGCGTGGCCACCGGCACGGCGCCTCGCGCCGGCAACCCTGCGCAGCCGGATGTGCAGTTCGAGTATCCCTACGGCGCCGCAATTGCGAACATGTATGCCATGTGTGCCAAGCGCCACATGCACGAGTTCGGCACCACCAGCGAGCAGCTGGCCTGGATCAAGGTGGCGGCCAGTCACCACGCGCAGCACAACGAACATGCAATGCTGCGCAAGGTGGTGACGGTGGAGGAGGTGGTGAACTCACCGTTGGTGGCCGACCCGCTGCACCGGCTGGACTGCTGCGTCATCAGCGATGGCGGCGGCGCGCTGGTGGTGACCCGGCCGGAGATCGCGCGCAGCCTGAAGCGGCCGGTGGTGACGGTGCGTGGCGCGGGCGAGGCCGTGAAGCACCAGATGGGCGGCGAACTGGACCTGACTTATACCGGCGCCCGCTTTTCCGGCGCCCGTGCCTTCGAGGAAGCAGGCGTGACGCCGGCGGATATCAAGTACGCCAGCATCTATGACAGCTTCACCATCACCGTGCTGCTGCAGTTGGAAGACCTCGGCTTCTGCGAAAAGGGCAAGGGCGGCGCCTTTGTGGCGGATGGCAACCTGATCAGCGGCGTGGGCCGGCTGCCCTTCAATACCGATGGCGGCGGGCTCTGCAACAATCATCCGGCCAATCGTGGCGGCATCACCAAGGTGATCGAGGCGGTGCGGCAATTGCGGGGTGAGGCGCATCCGGCGGTGCAGGTGAAGAACTGCGACCTGGCGCTGGCACATGGTACGGGCGGCTCGCTCGGCACCCGCCATGGCAGCGCCACGCTGGTCCTGGAGAGGGGTTGAAGCCATGAGCCAACAAGCTGCGCAGCGCGTGCCGCCCTCCCCCGTGCCGGACCCCTCGACCCGCGCCTTTTGGGATGCAGCACGGGAGGGAAAGCTGCTGATCGGCCGCAACAGCCGCACAGGGCGCGTGCATTACCCGCCCCGTCCTGTCTGCCCCTTCGATGATGAGGGTGAGGTGGAATACGTCCCAGCCAGCGGCAAGGGCACGATCTACAGCTTCAGCATCATGCGGGCCAAGACGCCCTATGTGATCGCCTACGTGGAATTGGCTGAGGGACCACGCATCATGACCAATATCGTCCGTTGCGACATGGCGGCGCTGCAGGTCGGCCAACCCGTGCGCCTGACCTTCGTGGACAGCGAAGGCGGACAACCCATCCCGATGTTCACCCCTGCCTGAGGATTGTTCCACACCATGTCCATGTTGGAAGGAAAGGTCGCGATCGTCACCGGCGCCGGCGGCGGCATCGGTCGGGAGATCGCATTGGCCATGGCGCTGGCAGGCGCGAAAGTGGTGGTCAACGATATCGGCGCCTCCCTCACCGGTATCGGGGAAACTTCCGCCACGCCGGGGGAGCAAACCAAGGCGATCATTGAGCAGCGCGGCGGCCAGGCCATCACGAATACCGATAGCGTGGCCGAATGGGAGAGTGCCCAACGCATCGTTGCCAGCGCCATCGAGGCCTTCGGGCGGGTGGATATCGTGGTCAACAACGCGGGTATCCTGCGTGACCAGATCTTTCACAAGATGACGCCGGAGGAATGGCGTGCCGTTATCGACGTGCACCTGAACGGCAGCTTCTATATGTCTCGCGCGGCGGCAGGCCATTTCCGCGCACAGGGCTCGGGCGCCTATGTGCATATGACCTCCACTTCTGGCCTGATCGGCAATACCGGGCAAGCTAACTACTCCGCCGCCAAGCTGGGAGTTGCGGCGCTGTCCAAATCCATCGCGCTGGACATGCACCGCTTCGGCGTGCGGTCCAACTGCATCGCGCCTTTCGCCTGGAGCCGCATGACCAGCTCCATTCCGGCGGAAACGCCGGAGCAGAAGGCACGGGTGGAGAAGCTGAAGCAGATGACACCCGAGAAGAACGCGCCGCTGGCCGTCTTTCTGGCCAGTGACGCCGCGAAGGACGTAAACGGCCAGATCTTCGCTGCACGCAACAACGAGATATTTGTCTTCAGCCAGCCGCGCCCGCTCCGCAGCACTCATCGCGGTGAAGGCTGGACACCGGAGCTGATTGGGGAGCAGGCTATGCCAGCCCTGCGCGCGCAGTTCCTGCCGCTGGATCGCAGCCCGGACGTGTTCTCCTGGGACCCGGTCTAGTTCATTCCTGAGGCGGGGATGCATGGCGGGGGAGCTTCGGGCCCAGAACAACAACAATACGGGGAACAAACAGGAATGTTCGGACGCAGAGTGCTTCTGGCCGGTGCGGCTGTCGCGCCATTCGGCCTCCGCCGGGCACGGGCCCAGGTCCGGCCTATCCGCCTGGGCGTGCTCGGCGATTTTTCCGGGCCCTACCGGCATCTGTCCGGCCCCACCGCCGTCGCCTGCGTGAAGCAGGCGGTGGAGGATTCAGGCATTCTCCAGAAGGGCATCGCGGTCGAGGTCATTCAGGCCGACCATCAGCAGAAGGCGGATGCGGGGCTGGCCACGGCGCGCGAATGGTTCGACCGCGGCGGCGTCGATGTGGTGCTGGAGGTCAATAACTCCTCCATCGCGCTCGCCTTGAACGCATTGGTGCGGGAGAAGGACAAGATCCATCTCAATACCGGCGCGGCCACCTCGGAATTGACAGCCAAGGCCTGTAGTCCCAACACCATCCAGTGGACCTACGACACCTATATGCTCGCCCGCTCCTCCGGAGTGGCCACGGTGCAGGCAGGGGCCGGCACT
Organism: Pseudoroseomonas ludipueritiae; assembly: GCF_014490445.1. Taxonomy (GTDB): domain Bacteria; phylum Pseudomonadota; class Alphaproteobacteria; order Acetobacterales; family Acetobacteraceae; genus Pseudoroseomonas; species Pseudoroseomonas ludipueritiae. The sequence goes on from NZ_JACTUZ010000015.1 coordinate 34,937, forward strand.
TTCTTCATCATTGCCGCCGACATGGCTTTCGGCCACCAGATGGAGCGCGACGTCACGAGGTTCGTGGAAGCCGGGGGCGGCAAGGTGGTCGGCTCCCTGCGCCACCCCTTCCCAGGCACGACGGACTTCTCCTCCATGCTGGTCCAGGCGCAGCGCAGCCGGGCCAAGGTTGTCGCCTTTGCCAATGCAGGAACGGATTTCATCAACTGTGTGAAGCAGGCTCACGAATTTGGCTTGGTGGCACGGGGGCAGAAGCTGCTGGGCACCATTGCCTTCGTCAACGATGTTAAGTCGCTGGGGCTGGAAACGACCAAGGGCCTGTTGCTGACCGAGAGCTTCTACTGGGACCTCAATGACCGCACCCGTGCCTTCACCAAGCGCGTGCTGCCGAAGACGCCGGACAATTATCCCAACCAGACCCATGCCGGAAATTATTCGGCTGTCATCCACTACCTCAAGGCCGTGTCGGAAGTGGGCGCGGCGCGGGCTAAGGCGTCCGGGCGCGAGGTGATCGAGGTGATGCGCCGCATGCCCACGGATGACGATGCCTTTGGTGCCGGCAGCATCCGTGTGGATGGACGGCATCTGCATGACGTGCATCTCTTCGAGGCCAAGGCACCCGCGGAATCCACCCATCCCTGGGACCTGCTGAAGCTCGTACGGACTACGCCGGCAGCCGAGGCCTTCCGCCCCCTCTCGGAAGGCGGCTGTTCCCTGGCTTGAAGCGGCTCATCGGGCGGCGCCAGTCGCGCCGCCCGGCCTCTCGTCAGCCGATATCCATCCGCAGCCCCTCCTTCCGCACCACGCCGCCCCATTTCTCGATTTCGGCCCGCACGAAGGCGCTGTATTCGGCGGGCGTACCGTAAGTGGGCACGCCGCCCATCTCGGCGAAACGCCGCTGAGTCACCGGCAGTGACAGCAAGGCCTTGATCTCGGCGTTCAAGGCGTCGACCACCGGTTCTGGCGTGCCGGCAGGCAGGAAGGCGCCGAACCAGGTGCTGACATCGTACTCTGCCAGTTCCGGCATGGTCTCCCGTAGCGCGGGGAGCTCTGGCATCTGTGGATTGCGGTCGGCGCTGGTGACGCCCAGCCCCCGCACCTGCCCTGCCCGAATCTGCTCGACGGAACTGGTCAGGTTGTCGAAGCCGAAATGCACGTCGCCCGCGACCATTCCCACCATGGCCGGCCCGGCGCCGCGATAATGCACTGCGGTGGCTTGCGTGCCGGTCAGCTGGTGGAACCATACGCCCGAGAGGTGCGGCGACTGCCCTGGGCCGGACGTGCTGTAGTTCAGCTTTCCAGGATTTTCCTTCAGGTAGCGCACGAATTCGGGAACCGTGCGGACCGGCAGCGAGGGATGCAGCATCAGGGCATTCGGGCCCCGGATCATGTTGGAGACCGGGATGAGTTGCTCCGGCTTGTAGGACAGGCCACGGAACAGGGAATAGGCGATGGCCTGCGGGCCTATATTCCCGATCAGGATGGTATGGCCATCTGGCTTGGCGCGGACCACCTCCGCCGCGCCCAGGGTTCCGCCGGCACCGGAGCGGTTGTCCACTACCACGGGCTGGCCCCAGCGTTCCTGCAGAAAGGGTGCCAGTATCCGGCCCATGATGTCGGTGGTACCGCCGGCAGCGGCGGGCACGACGATGCGGATGGGCTGGCTAGGCCGCCATAGGCCCTGGCTGCGGGAGAGGCGGGGGGCCGCCAACCCGCCCATCAGCAAGGCGCCGCGCCATAACAGGACACGACGGTCAAATCGGGTCATGGTCGTCCTCCTTCGCGGTCGGCCTGTTCCGGCGATCCGCTTCGGAGATTTAGCGGCAAAATCCTCCTGGAGTCATTCCAAATCAGGAATGCTATTCAGCATTCAGCAAAGGACGCGGAAAAAGCGCCTTACCTGTCAGCTCCGCCAGTTCCCGTAGCTCCGCCCCGAGCTGGGATGACAGCGCCGGATCGTATTGCGCCGTGATGGTGATGCCGCTGATGCCGAAGCGGGGCCTGCTCTCCTGGTCCTTCACCAGCGCCGCAATCGTGGTCAGCCCAAGGTAGAGATGACCGGAATCGATGCTCCATCCACTCTCCTGGGCCTGTTGCACATCCGCCCAATAGTCCTCGAAACTCGGTGGAGACTGCCAGCGGAGAGCAGAGAAGCGCCGGCGAAGTTCCTCTTTCTCCAATGCCAGTGCCGCCGCCACGCAGCGCCCAACAGCGCCGACCAGCATGGGCAGCCGGATGCCGACGGCCATCTCGACCCGCACGGCTGCCGGACTATAGGCGCGGTCGATCAAGACGATGTGCCCGTCCTCCGTCACACGCCAGAGCACGATGATCATCTCGTACTTCAGGGCAAGCTGCTGCAACTCGGGCCGGATGAGTTCGGCATGGCTCATTCCCAGCAGGCCCGCAGCCAGCTCGGCCACCGCGAGACCCAGCGCATAGGTCTTGTCCTTCTCGTGGAAGGAGACGTAGCGCGCCCGGGTCAGGGTCCGCAGGATGTTGAAGCAGGTGCTGACGCTGATCCCCGTGCCGCGCGCAATGGCTGCCACGCCCAGGGGCACGGTGGCAGTGGAGAGATAGCGCAGGATGCCGATGGCATGGACCACGGCGCCCACATCACGCTGGCCCGTCACTTTCTGGGGTGGAGGAGGAGAACGCTCGCCCATTCGACAGCCTACTCTGACACTGGAACCACTCTACGGCGGCGGAAGGGCTTCGCAAACGTGGCCGCCCTCTCTCCGCCGGCTGGGACGTCGAGGCGGCACGAGCCGCCGTGTTTGCATGGGCCGGGTAGCTACCGCAGGGTCAGACCATTATCAACGAGGCTCTGCCTCGAGGCTCGAACCACCTTGCCCTGGCCTGGCCTTTTTGATGGTGGCCAGCATCTCCAGGAGCGCAGGCTGTGCCGCCATCATGCGCTGACTTCCGCGGAACGTCAGGTCCATCTTTCGCACGCCACTGAGGCTCCTCAGAACATACTCTGAAATTCTTCAAAGCCGCGCTTCTGGTCTGAAGAGGTCAAGATGGCGGCTCGTATGGCGGAGTGAAGTTTCAGCCGTTGAGCGTACTGCCTTCGCCACAGTCCGTGCTGGCGAGCGAAGCGGAGGAGTCTCTCGCCTCAGGCTTGGTTCGACGGCCAAGAACCGCCACGCTGACCAGGCCGAAGCCAGCCAGCTGAGCCGCCATCAGGCAGAAGGCGAGGCCATAGCTGCCGCTCCAGGACACGAGCAGCGTGAAGATCAGCGGCCCGCAGATTGATCCGACGAAGCCGAAGAGGCTGGCGGCGGAAGTCACATCACTGACCAGGGAGAGCGGCGCGACACGTGCGAGTTCCGCCATATGCACACCGTTCCAGCCGATGGCGGTGAAGCCCACCAGTGCCGCACAGCCGTAAAGGGCCCAGGCGTTTTCCCCACCAATCGTCACCAGCAGCACAACAGCCAGAGCCGAGGCTACTGCCTGCATGGCGAGGTGCCGCAAGGCCTGCCCCATGCGGTCGGCCAGCCAACCCAGGACGACACGTCCGATCATGCTGGCAAGCTGCATCGCCGTGACGATCAGCCCCGCCTCGGTCAGGGAAGCATCGTGTCGGGTCATGGCATAGGTGGCGGTGAAAGCCATCAGGCACGCCTGTACCATGGAGAAGGAGGCGCCAAGAGCCGTCAGCAGCGGCAACGAGGAATGTGCGCGAAGGGTTCCGACGGAGCGCCCCAGCGCTCTCGGTGAGAGCAATGCGCGTGCCCAGCCCGGTTGCCCCTCGCCTCTTTCGGCATCAAGCCGCTGCCGGAAGGGCTGCACCAGGAGGATCGTCGCCAACACGATGCCGATCACGACACCCAGTGTGACCGTCAGGCCCTGTGCCAGGACCAGCGGCGCCAGCACCAAGCCTGCCAGGGCGCCGCCCAGGGGAACGCCGGCCTGCTTGATCGAGAAGATCAGCGTACGGTGCCGGGGAGGCGCCGCGCGGATCAGGATCTGGCTACCCGCTGGTGTGTTGTGGCCGGTACCGAAGCCGACCGCCAGCGCGCCCAGCAGCCCGAGCAGGCCCAGCGGCTGCGACAGCGCAAGCAGCCCAAGCGCCATGCAAGCCAGGCCGATCTGCAGCGTGCGTACCGGCCCGTGATGGCCGAGCATTAGCCCGCCGCAAGCCAGGCACCAGCAGATGCCGGCCGATGTCAGGGCGGAAACCAGCCCGATGCTCTCCGGCGGCAAGCCCGCACGCGCCATCAGCGGCGGGCCCAGCAATGGAACGGCGAGGGAGGCGAAGGAACTGACGGTCTGGACAATCAAGGTCGCGACCAGCGCGCTGACCCATAAAGGCAATCTCAATGTCCGCTTCCACTCTTCTGCTCACCTGGTCTTGCATGCGCCAGGTCCGCCCAGGACTGTGCCGCGAGCGGTGCACTCCGCCTAGGTGGCATCGTCCCATGGCTACCGGCTGTTAGTCCGAAAGGACTTCAGGACCAAGCCCAGCTCCGGCCTTCGATGAAGCGGGCAGGCTGGAAGATCTGCTGCCTTCCCAGATGCCGGTCACGGCCAGGGCTTCCGGACGGCCATCAAAATTGATGATGCCAAACATCAAATCAATTCGTTTCCTTGATGGGGCCTGCAGCCCTATCTTCCAGTCATCCCAAGGCTTCGGGCACAGGAGATCACCATGGCAACGCAGAGCATCTTTGCCTCAGGCTTCGCACCCGGCCACGCTACCCTCAACCTGCGACGGGCCTGGATGGCAGCCAGCGCCATGCTTCAGGCGCGGCAGACCCGCCGGTTGCTCGCTAAGATGGACAGCCGCCTCCTTGCCGATATCGGTGCCAGCCGCGCCGATGCGGCTATGGAAGCCAACCGTTCGTTCTGGGACATCCGCTGAACAGGGCGAATTCTGCGGGCCGTAAGATCAGCAGGCACAAACAACCAGCTTCGTCGTGCAAGGCAGAATAACGGTGCGCCAAGGGGGTTCAGGCGCTTGCAGAGGCTAATATGTTGTCGTCGACCATCTCTCGGCCGAGATGCTTCTCCATCCTGCCGAAAGCTCCAGTGATCGACGGACCCGACAAGGCCAGCAAAAGGCATGTTGGGCCGTTCAGAAGCTCCCTGTCGCGATGCCAAAGGTCAGGGCAATGAGCAGGCCCCAACCCAGCCCAGCCAAAGCTTTGCTGATCGTCATGCTCAGCTCCCCTGCGTGATATGATGGCCTAACCATCTCCTCACTCGGAGGTTCCGCCAGGAGTTGACGGGACCAACCCGCAGATCCCGCCAGCCCCGTGGTCATGGCCGTGAGCACCTTCCTTCGCGAGGCAGCACTGAACAGATGCCTCGCCTTCCCCGGCTGCCTTTCAACGAGGCTGGTCAGAAGTTCTTCTGCAATTCAACCAGAACCCGGAAATCGGTCTCGCTGCCCCCTACCCCAATACCCACCCCGGCAGCGAGAATGAGCCCGGCCGGCAGGATCTGCCGCGTCCCGAGTTCGATGAACTGATCCGCACGCCTGCGTTCGGAATCCTGTTCCCGCGAATACCCGACAAAGATGCCCATCGCACGTGCAATAGGCACACCCAGCGCGGCCGATACGGCATAACAATTCCGCCGCTCATCCTCATCTGATGAAGGCCTGGACTGAAGGGCAAGGGCGGCCGCGCCACCAGGCTCCAGAGCCGTGCGGGCATCCTCTACCGGCCTGTGCATGCGCAGGGCCTGAGAAAACAGCCATACTAAGCACGACACAGGACACGGCGCTGAGCATGCGGACTGATTCGGCTGCGGGACGTCATGATGTTTTGATTACGCAATGAATTCACGCTAACGATTCTTGGAGGCCTTAATAGCTGGGCGGTATACGGGGGCCATCCGCCCTCATTCCGTCAATGGCTGCCGCACGGAGCGGGGGATGCGTCACGCAGGGACAGTGCGAACAGGGGGGCTTTCCTCGATGCCGCTGCCCGCAGCCGATGACGCCCTGGTTTCGTGACGCCCGCGTGCCTATCTCCCGAACATGTCCCGCAAAAGCACTGCCAACCCCTTTGCCGCTTACATCTGGTTGGCTGAAGCCAGTTGGGTCTGCGCAATGCACAGCGCCCAGCTCTGGGCCAACCCCGCCCAGGCCAGTGCACGCCTGGCCGTCCTTTGGTCCGAGAAGCAGCAGGCCTTCGCCGTGGGGGCCACGAAGGCCGGTCTGGCAGCCATGCGTGGTGCCAAGCCTGATGCCGTCGCGAAGGCCGCCATGGCACCAGCGCGCCGCCGCGTCAGGGCGAATGCAAGAAAGCTGCAGAAGGGTTAGCGGCATTACGGTCATGGCTAAGATGCCTAGCCGCGAGCAATGGTGCCGGCATCGTGCTGGGGCCCGACTCATCTGGGCACCCCCGGCCGTGACAGGCTTTCGCTCCACTCCGCATCAGAGCACCTTCAGAAGAAGCCGCCCTGGCTGGTGGCTTGAAGCATGACAGGCCAATGAAGGCTGCCGCGCTTGAACATGTGCCCAAGCGGAAGCTGATAGAGAATCAGCCTATCGCCTCGATATGCTTGGCTGCAACAACAAGCATGATGAGATGGTAGGCACGCCGGAGGGAGATCTGGTGCCAAAGTTGCAATCGTGACAAGGGATACGTTGGGTATTGGCTTGGCCAGCACCGAGGCGATAGTGGCGGCAGGTTCACGCGTGGTGACGGTGGACCGTGACAAGAACGGCCTGATGGCGCTTCACCACAGGCATGGCGATGCGGTCATCCCTCTGGCACTGGATCTCCTCGATCCACAGGAAAGCTCGATACCCTGCACGCGAATGCAGGAAGCTACCCGGGCGGTGACCTGACTGAGACAGATCCGGCGGCAATCGACCGGATGATGAATCTGAACGTGAACGTCGTCATGAAGAATGCGCGGGACGCGCCGCATCTGATCGAGCGGAGATCTGGCGATACCATCGTCACCAGCTCCCTTGCTGCCCACAAACTTCGACCTTTAAGGTGCCACGAGGGAGCGGAGCGTGAAGGCAGCCGGATCAGGCGGTTGGCCGTTTCGCCAAGGACAGGCCAATGCCAAGTGCGATCATCGCGCCTCCTGACGCTTCCCGCAGGCGCCGGATCAAACTGGGGTGTGCTGCCGCACCATTCCGGATGCTACCCGCCGCGACAGCAACCGCGATATCCACAAGGGTATTGAGCGTGACCGAGATGAAGCCCAGCCACACGAACTGCAGTGCCACATGGCCCTGATCCGGGTTCACGAACTGCGGAATGAAGGCCAGGAAGAAGGCCGCCGTCTTCGGGTTTAGCGCCTCGACCAATATGCCTTCGCGGAAGGCTCGCGGGGGGCCGACAGGCGACGCCACGTCCCCACCATCCAGGGCCGCGGAGGCGTCCCGGCGGGCGGACTGGAAGGTGCGAAAGCCGACCCAGACCAGGTAAGCGGCTCCAATCAGCTTCAAGGCGGTGAAGAGCTCCGCACTCGCGAGTACAAGGGCGGAAACGCCCAGGCTGCCGGCAAGGACATGGACCATGCCCCCCAACCCGGTGCCGAAGCTGGAGGCCACGCCCTCTGCCCGGCCGCCCGCGAGGGAACGTGCGGCAACATAAAAGATGCCGGGGCCTGGCGTGATGGCGAGCGCCAGGGCGGCAAGGAAGTACAAGGCCAGTTGGCCGGGATCTGGCATATTGAAGGACTCCCTCGGGATCGGGGTTTGGCGTAGCGGGCACGAGCGGGCGCGGAGCTGCATTCATCTGGGAAGCCGCGCCTGCCGGGTATCATGCCGGCACGCCATCTCCATTCGGCGTCAGACCGGGATCAATGCCGCCACGGTGCGGTCGGAAGCCTGCTCGCTTGCCGCCAGTGCGGCCGCGACCCCCACCCGATCCTCAAGGCTGCGGTTCTGGCTCATCTTCCGCTTGCCCTCCAGGCGCGCGATCGGCAGCCGCAGGCCGACGATGCCCTTGAGCTGAGCGCGAATGAAGGCCTCCGGCGCATCGGTCACGGCCCAGGGCTCGGCGCGGGCCTGCTCATGCCGGTTCGTCAGCCGCGTGACGACCTCCAGCAGGCGGTCGGCATCCTCAAAGAACTCAGCCGCGCCATAGGCATGGACGGCGATGTAGTTCCAGGTCGGCACCACCTTGTGGTGCTCCTTCTTGGAAGAATACCAGGAGGGACTGACATAGGCATCCGGCCCCATGAACAGCGCCATGGCCTCGCCCGCCGGTGGCAGTTTCCACTGCGGGTTACCCCGTGCCAGGTGACCATAGAGCGTCCCGTAGGGGCCTTCGTCCGCCGCCAGGAAGAGCGGCAGAGGCGTGGCGATCAGGCCCTCGGCCGTGGCGGTGACGAGGTTCGCCAGGCGCACCTCCTGCATCGTCCCATGCAGGGCAGCAAGGTCGTCCTCACGAAAGGCGGGCGGGACATACATCGACGGCGGCTCCAGAAACAGGCTGGACCATGCTCTTGGATTGGCCCACAAGAAATATCCAGTTCTTCAGAAAATGGGTGGGCCAGTTCCAGGCGCCATGATGGATGACGTGCCGGAACGGATCACCCGGAGAATCTGCGAGGCGATCAAGACGCAAATAGCCTCCGGGCTGCTTGCCCCCGGCGCCAGCCTGCCCTCAACCCGGTCCCTGGCCGCGGAATGGGGTGTCTCACGGACAACGGTCACAGCCGCCTATGACCAGTTGATCGCGGAGGGATACCTGCAAACCCGCCAGGGCGCCCGGGCGAGGGTGGCGGAGGGCCTTGGCTGTTCCTCCGCCCAGCCCGGGCAGCCCGCCTCCCCGCCCAGCCCTCATCGCCTGTCGACTTTCGGGCAGCGGCTGGAGGCTTTCCCGCTCCCCTCCCTCGCCAGTGCGGAAGGCCTGGTGACGGATTTCCGCTATGGAGACCTCTCGGCCGCCGACTTCCCGCTCCCTGCCTGGAGAAAGGCCATCACGGGCGCTCTGCTGCGCCGAAAGCCGCGCCTCCGCTATGATGACCCTTGTGGAGCATCCGAACTCCGGCTGGCATTGCAAGGCTACCTGTGGCGGGCCCGTGGCCTGCGCTGCGAGCCGGAGCAGATCATCGTGGTCAATGGCTCGCAACAGGGGCTCGATCTCTGCGCGCGGCTGCTGCTCGACCCTGGAGACCGCGCCGTGATGGAAGATCCCGGCTACAATCTCGCGCGTCAGGTCTTCCTGGCGGCGGGGGCGGAACTGGTACCCGCGGCCGTCGATCATGAGGGCATGCGAACGGCGGGCCTCCCGCTGGCACGCCTGGCCTATGTCACGCCGTCCCACCAATTTCCCTTGGGCGGGGTGATGCCGGCTGGCCGGCGGCAGGAACTCCTGGCCTGGGCACAGCACGCCGGCGCCTATGTCATAGAGGATGATTACGACAGCGAGTACCGTTTCGACATCGCTCCCGTCCCTCCCCTCCAGGCCATGGATGGCGTGGGGCGGGTCATCTACCTCGGAACCGTTTCGAAGACACTCTCGCCGACGCTGCGCCTCGGCTATCTCGTTGTTCCATTGGTCTTGTCGGCGGCCTTCGCCAAGGCGAAGCGGCTTGCTGACAGGCACGCTCCCGGCCTGGAGCAGGAGGCCCTGGCCGAGTTGATCGGCAGCGGCGCCTATGAACGGCATGTCCGCCGCGTCCGCCGCCGCAATGGCGAGCGTCGTGCAGCCCTGCTGGCGGCCCTCTCCACCGATCTGGGAGAGGCGGTAGCGGTATCCGGCGCCGACGCCGGCCTGCATATCGTCGTCTGGCTGCAGCAGGTGCCAGGGGCGCAGGAGGAGGAGTTTGTTGCCCATGCCCGCGCGGCGGGCCTCGGCCTTTATCCTGTCAGCCCCCTCTATGCTTCCGCTCCGGCGACCGGGCGGCCTCAGGCCGCCGGGTTGGTCATGGGCTATGCCAGCCTTGATGAACGGGCCATCAGCCGTGGAGTTCGGATGCTGCGGCAGGTCCTTGAAGCCTTCACGGCCCAGGGCGGTAAGGCCGGTGGATGATGCTGACCGCCATGCCGGAGACCAAGGCCGCAATTGTTACGATTCTGATAAGACCCGGCACCGCACGGTCAGGCCTAGCCTGCCGGTCTCCCGCCCCGCACAAGCTGTCCACCCGGTCATCCACAGCTATGTCCCCGTAAACTGTGGACAAGCCCCGGCCGGCCGCATGAAGGGCAGCCGGGTTCCGGCAGAGCCTGGGCAGGCGCCCGCTACCAGAGGTAGCTTGGCCGGCTTCCGGCCGCTCTTCCGGCATAGGCAGAATGCCGCCGCTCCCTGTTACCCACCGCCATGCCGGACGTTGTGCCCGCACCAGGGACACGGACGGAGATGCGAAGATGCTATCACGAAAGGGGTTCTGGCACCGCCTGGCGGGGTTGGCGCTGGGGGTGTTCGGTGCCGTGGGCGGAGCGGCGGCCCAGGGCGGCGCCCCCGCCGACACCCTGGCGGCGGTGAAGCAGCGGGGACAACTGGCCTGTGGCGTCTCCACCGGCGTGGCCGGCCTGTCCCAGGCGGATAGCCGGGGTGAATGGCGGGGCATCGATACCGACTTCTGCCGCGCCGTCGCCGCGGCGGTGCTGGGCGATGCCGGCAAGGTGCGCTTCGTTCCCACCACGCCGCAGAACCGCTTCACTGCCTTGCAGTCAGGCGAGGTGGACCTGCTGGCGCGCAACACCACCTTCTCTTTCGGCCGGGACGTTGGCATCGGCCTCTCCTTTACCGGCGTGCTGATGCATGACGGGCAAGGCTTCATGGTCAAGAAGGCCCTTGGCGTTTCCTCAGCCAAGGAGCTAGACGGCGCCACCGTCTGTCTGCAGCCCGGCACCACAACGGAGCTGAACCTGACCGACTGGTTCCGCGCCAATAACCTGAAATTCACCCCGGTCGTGATCGAGAACTTCCAGGAGGTGGTGGGCGCCTTCCTGGCCGGCCGCTGCGATGTCTACACCACCGATCGGTCCGGCCTCGCCTCCACCCGCACCGCTCAGGCCGACCGTGCGGCGGATTACGTCATCCTGCCCGAGACCATCAGCGCCGAGCCGTTGGGGCCGCTGGTGCGCAAGGGCGACTGGCGCTGGTTCGACATCGTGCGCTGGACCGGCAATGCGCTGGTGGCGGCGGAGGAACAGGGCGTCACCGCCGCCAATGCCGAGAGCCGCCGCAACGATGCGAACCCCGAGGTACAACGCCTGCTTGGCACCAGTGGCGATTTCGGCAAGGCCCTGGGGCTGGAGAATGGCTGGGCACTCGGCGCCATCAAGGCCGTCGGCAACTACGGTGAGATCTGGCAGCGCAACCTGGGTCCACTGGGCCTGCAGCGGACGCAGGACCGTCTGGCGCGCGACGGCGGCCTGATGTGGTCTCCACCTTTCCGCTAGATTGATGGCGGCAGGGGCGGCCGCATCCGCCGCTCCCGCCAGCTTGCCCGGAAGGAGGCCCACCCTGCTTCAGCAGCCGGGTCTTCAACCCGCGCCAGCGCCACGGGGGCGGGGAAGCGATGCTTCCAGCCCACCGATGATGCAGTTCACGAAGATCTCGAAGCTGCTGTCCATCGGCGCGGCCGCGCCATTCTGCCACCGCAGGATAAAGGCACGATTGGTGAGGCGGGGAAGAAGCCGCACCAGATTGGGGTAACGCGCGGCATCAGCCTCAGCCAGGTTGGCCTGGATGCTGGATTGCCATGACGGAAGGTCCTCCGTCGGCATCCGCGCCAGTTCCTGCGTCACAAAGCCCACGAGCGCGGCCTGAATGGCGTTGTACGTCTCGCAGAGGCGCTCTTCCGGCACCCCCGCCTCCACCAGCACGGAGAGTACCGCTTCGACCAGGGCGAAATCCGGCCGGAGGTTGGAGACAGTATCGGCCCCGATCAGGGGTGCCGTATTGGGATGCCGCCGCACCGCATCGCGAAAGCGGGTGAACAGGCTGCGGAGCCATTCCTGCCAACCCTGGTTCGGCAGGCGAGGTGGCACGCTGTCCTGAAGCACCAGCCGGATCACCTCCGCCACGACTGCATCGCGGTTGCCGATATGCCAGACGATCACGCTCCCATTGACGCCGAGACTTCGCGCCAGGCCGCGGAGGCTGAAGGCTGACAGGCCCTTGGCGTCGATCTCTGCGAGCGCCGCCTCGACAATCGCCTCGCGGCTGAGCCCTACCGCAACAGGCGCGGCGCGGGGTGGCTTAGGGTTTCGTGACAAGCTTTTCCTGACCTTCCGACTTCCCCTTGCTTCTCATGCTCATATCAAGCCCACCCCGGGCGAGGAAGTCTCTTGCGCAGCGCTCAAGAGTGCGATCAACTCGGCGCGCCCGGGGCGCCACAGCCACGGGGAACCAGACATCAGGCCAGAAGGCGAGGCTCTCCATGGATGGTGTGCGGACTTCTCCCGAGATCGGCTTCGGCCTTCAGGCCTTCACGCGCCCGCCCGGTGCGCCTCCCCTCCCCCGCATCGCGCGCGGCGAGGGCATCTGGCTGATCGATACGGACGGCAACCGTTATCTCGACGCCTCCTCCGGCCCGGTGGCGAGCAATCTCGGACACGGCCATCCCCGCATCCTGGCGGCCATGGAAGCTCAGGCGCGCCAAGCGGTCTTTGCTTATCCCAGCCAGTTCGAGAGCGCCGCCAATCTGGAATTCGCCGAGCGCCTTGGCCGCCTCGCGGGGCCGGGCCTCGACCGCGCCTTCATCGTCTCCGGCGGCTCGGAGGCCGTGGAGAGCGCCATCAAGTTCGCGCGGCAATACGCGGTCGCCACCGGCGAGGCCTCGCGCTGGAAAGTGATCGGCCGGCAGCCCGGATACCATGGCAATACCCTGGGCGCCCTGGCTGTCTCGGGCGACGACCATGCGCATGAGGTCTTCGGGCCATTGCTGCGCGCCGTGCCACGCGTGCCGGCGCCACTCAGCTACCGCCTGCCGGCCAATCATACAGTTGAAAGCCACGCCCGCGCCTGCGCCGCCGCGCTGGAGGAAGCGATCCTGCGTGAAGGGCCCGAGACGGTGCTGGCTTTCATCATGGAGCCTGTGGGCGGACTCGCGACCGGTGCGCTGGTGGCGCCGGATTCCTATTATGAAGCGGTGCGGCAGATCTGCACGCGTCATGGCGTGAAGCTGATCTTTGACGAGGTGATGAGCGGCGCCGGACGCACCGGCCGCTTTCTGGCCGCCGATCACTGGCCGGCGGCACGGCCGGATATCGTCGTAGTAGCCAAGGGCCTTTCCGCCGGCTACGCGCCGCTCGGCGCCACGCTTGTTTCGGCCGAGATGGTGCGGGTGCTGGCGGAATCCGGCGGCTTCATGCACGGCTTTACCTATAATGCCCATGTGATGAGCTGCGCCGTCGGCGCGGCCGTGCTGCGGGAGATTGAGGAAGCCGACCTGGTTGGCAATGCCGCCCGGATGGGCAAGTTGCTGCGTCAGCGGCTGGAGGCCCTGGCGACGCGGAGCCCCATCATCGGCAATGTGCGAGGCAAGGGCCTGCTGATGGCCGTCGAGCTTGTCGCCGACCGCCAGACCCAGCAGATGATCCCGTTGGAGAAGGTGGCGCCGGAGCGTGTGAAGCAACTCGCGCTGCGGCGCGGGCTGGCGCTCTACTGCCGCCGCACCTCCCGCGGGGCTTATGGCGACTGGCTGATGCTTTCTCCGCCATTGACCATCACGGCGGAAGAAATCGACATTCTCGCGGATCGGCTCGGCGCCGTTCTGGATGACTATGCATCCGAGCTGCGGAGCGAAGGCGTAATCCGCTCGTCCTAGCCACAGGGGAACAAGGCCATGCGTCAGAAGATCACGCGCCGCAGTGCGCTCCTGCTGGCGGGCGCAACGCTCGCGGCGCCATCCCTCTCGCGCGCCCAGCGCGCCGACCCGCGCGTGCTGCGCTTCGTGCCGCAGGCCGCGCTCTCCATCACCGACCCGGTGGCATCGCTGGCTGGCGTCGCGGTGAACCATAGCTACTATGTCTATGACACACTCTATGGCATGGACGCCAAGATGCGTGTGACGCCGCAGATGGCCGAGGGACACAGCGTCTCCGATGATGGCCTGACCTGGGCCATCCGGCTGCGCGAAGGGCTGTTCTTCCACGACGGCGAGGCAGTGCGGTCGCGCGACTGCGCCGCCAGCCTACGCCGCTGGTGCAGCCGCGACACTTTCGGCCGTACGCTGGGCAGCGCCGTCGTGGAATGGCAGACGCCGGACGACCGCACGCTGGTTATCCGCCTCTCCCGCCGCTTCCCCCTGCTGCTGGATGCGCTGGCCAAGCCCGGCACCAGCCCCGCCTTCATCATGCCGGAACGCATCGGCAATACGGAGGCGACCAAACCCTTCACCGAGGTCATCGGCTCAGGCCCCTACCGCTTCGCGGCTGATGAATTCGTTCCCGGCAGCCGTGCCGCCTACCGGAAGTTCGACCGCTATGTGCCCCGGCAGGAAGCGCCGGAATGGACCTCGGGCGGCAAGGTCGTGCATTTCGAGCGTGTCGAGTGGGTGATGATGCCCGACCAGGCCACTGCTGCCGCCGCGTTGCAGGCTGGCGAGGTGGATTGGTGGGAACAGGTGGGTGCCGACCTCATCCCGCTGCTGCGCCGCAACCGCGACATCACCATCGCGAATGGCGACCCGGCCGGCTACATGGGCGTGCTGCGCTTCAACCACCTGCATCCGCCCTTCAACAACCCCAAGGCGCGCCAGGCCGTGCTCGCCGCCGTCAGCCAGCCCGACTTCATGGGCGCAGTGACGAATAGCGACGAAACAGCCTACAATGTCTGCCATTCCTTCTTTCCCTGCACGACGCCTTACGGCCGCGCCTCCTCGCCGGACCCGATGGCGGAGGGGAATCTGGAACGCGCCCGCGCCCTGCTGAAGGAAAGCGGCTATGCGGGGGAGAAGGTGATCCTTCTCAACCCATCGGACTTCGCCTCTATCGCGCCCTTCGGGCTGATCGCGCATGACCTGCTAGCCCGCATTGGCTTCAATGTCGAACTGGTCTCGACCGATTGGGGCAGCGTCCTCGGCCGCATTGTCCAGCGCAAGCCAATCTCCGAGGGCGGGTGGAGCGTCTTCCCCGTGTGGTGGAGCGGCATGGGTATCGTCACGCCCAGCCAGAATGCGCTCATCCGCGGCCAAGGCGACGGCGGTTGGACCGGCTGGTACGAGAGCAAGGAGATGGAAGCCATGAACGGGCGATGGCTCTCCGCCGAAACGGAGGAAGAGCGCATGCGGATCGGCGATGAGATGCAGGCTCTTGCCTTCCGCGATGTGCCGACCGTGCCGCTAGGGCAGTTCTTTATCCGCACCGCTTATCGCAGGTCACTCACTGGCATGTTGGAAGGCCCCCGTCCCGTGCCCTGGAACCTGCGCCGGGCATGACGGGAATGCTGCCGCCTGTCACAGGCTATCTCGACCGCCTCTCCCGCCGCCCGGGCGAGCAGATCACCGCGCATGTCAGCCTGCGCCGCCCCGGCCGCTGCCGTGCGCGGCTGGTGCGGGTGGTTTCAGCCGATCCCAACCCGGCCGGGCCGGGGCTGGACCTGCGGCCGGTAAGGGGCTTCGACCACCGCTTCGAAGGCCGGCACCAACCGGTGCAGCTTGGCTCCTGGGGCTTGGTGCGGGGCGGTCCGCGCCTGGAGGCTGGACAGGCACGTTGCTGGGCGGTGCTGCTGCAACTGCTGGCGGAACTTCCAGCCGCCACGGTGCTGGCGGCCGAGGGCGGGCCAGACAGCGTCGTGATCCGCGCCGGTGCGGAAGGCGCCGAGGCCGAGATGGTCTTTGGCGGCACCACCATCCGTCTGCGGACGGAAACGCCGCTGCGGGCGGCGGTATGGTATCGCCTTTGGCTGTCGCATGACCCGGCCACGGGGCGGATGGTGCTCGGCCAGGCGCCACTGGGCGCGCCGGGCGCCGTGGCTGTCACGGCACAGGCCGCGGTGGGCGAGGCCGCTCCCGTCAGCGCCATTACCTTCGCCGCGCGGAATGCCTCGGCGCCGCGCGACCATTTCACCGGCAAGGTCGAGGACCCGCTGGTGGCAGCGGCCTTTGTTGAAGCCTGGCCCGACCCACTCCGCCTTGCCGCCCCAGCGGAAAGCCTGCGCGCGCGCTGGGATTTCTCGGACGGCATCACGACCGAGCAGGTTACCGACACCGGCCCCCACGCGCTGCACGGCAACCTGATCAATCTCCCCACGCGCGGGGTGGTCAGCGCCGCCTGGACCGGTGACGAGACTTGCTGGCGCCATGCCCCCGCTGAATACGCCGCCATCCATTTCCATGCCGACGACCTTAGCGATTGCGGGTGGGCACCCTCCTTCACCTTCGATGTACCGGAGGAGATGCGAAGCGGCGCCTATGCCTTCCACCTGACCTGCGAGGATGGCGAGGACTGGCTGCCCTTCTACATCCTGCCCCGCCGGGAGGGACCGCATGCCCCGGTTGCCTTCCTGGCCTCCACCTTTACCTACCAGGCCTATGCCAACCATGCGCGCGGCAATGCCGATGCCGCATACAAGGAACGTGTCGCCACCTGGGGCGCCTACCCCCATAACCCGGACGATGTCGCGGCTTTCAGCCACTCGACCTATAATCGCCATCCCGACGGCAGCGGCATCTCGCTGTCTTCGCGGCTGCGCCCGATCCTGACGATGCGGCCGGGCTTCCTGACCTTCAACGATGCGAAGGGCTCCGGCCTAAGGCATTACCCCGCCGATTCCCACCTGCTCGCCTGGCTGGAAGCGCGCGGCATCGCATTCGATATCGTCACTGACGAGGACATCGACGATGAAGGCGAGGCACTGCTCTCGCCCTATCGCGTCGTCCTGACCGGCTCCCACCCCGAATACCACACCGGGCGGATGCTGGATGCGCTGACGGCCTATCGCGACCACGGCGGCAAGTTGTGCTACCTGGGCGGCAATGGCTTCTACTGGCGGATCGCGCGCGACCCTGCCCGCCCGCATGTGATCGAGATCCGCCGGGCCGAGGGTGGTATCCGCGCCTGGGCGGCGGAAGCCGGCGAATATTACCATCAGCTCGACGGCGCGTTGGGCGGATTGTGGCGGCGCAACCGCCGGCCGCCTCAGGCCCTGGTCGGCCTCGGCTTCAGCGCGCAAGGCCTCTTCGAAGGCACCTTCTACCGCCGCCTGCCAGCGTCGCAGGACCCACGCTATGCCTGGATCTTCGAAGGCGTGCCGGAGGTCATAGGCGATTACGGGTTGTCCGGCGGCGGCGCGGCGGGGTTCGAACTGGACCGTGCCGACTCGCGCCTCGGCACCCCACCCGGCACCGTGATCCTGGCCCGCTCGGAACAGCCGCCGGCCTCCTTCGTCACGGTGCCCGAGGAATTGCTTTCCCACATCGCGACCGTGACGGGGGAAAGCCCGGAAGCGCTGAAGCGCGCGGAGATCATCATCTTCGACGTTCCAGGCGGTGGTTCAGTCTTTGCTGTCGGCTCCATCACATTCTGTGGCAGCCTGTGGAACAGAACTGCCTTCGACGGCCCCGTCTCCCGGATGCTGGAAAATGTGGTGCGCCGCTTCGCCGGAACCTGACCGGAGCCGGTGCCACCCACGACCACGGCCCCTTTAGGTTCGGCAGGCCAGGCGCTCTCCCCAGCGCTTGGCCTGCCAAGAATCAGGAAGTTGGGAGAGATGAGTCCAGTACCATCGGCCGCCGTGGCCTTTCGCGAGCTTGGGCGACGCTGCGTCTTCTTCAGGAGCCTGGCAAGCACCGCGACCGCGTTATCCCTGGGACTGGTCCTGGGCTGAGCAACACCCGGCAGGGTCGAGGAGGTGCCCCGCTAAGTAGCCTCCGCCGAGTTGCGGACCACGGCCCTCAATGGTCAATGCGCCCTCCATCAGGCATCAGCACAGCTATCTGGCCACACCAATCTCTTCGCGCTGGATGCGGAACTGCGGCCACAGCCGCAGATGTCGCGCAAGTGAGAAAGGCACGGACGGCGCCAGCTGGTGTATGGCGCTGCCGCAGGGCCTGACCTTCCATGACGGCAGCCCGGTGGCCTCCGCTGATGTCGCTGCCTTTGTCCGGCGCTGAGCGGCACGGGGCAGCGGCAACCTTAAGCCGAATGGGCTTGGGCTGGCGGCCGAGCTTCTAGATGCCGGCACCTTCATCCTTAACCTCTCGGGTGATACACCGCTGTTGCTCTAGGCACTGGCCAAGCCCACAGCCTCCACCCTGTTCATCATGCGCGAGCGGGACGCGGCCACGGGTCCTATGAAGCCGGTGCGGGAGATCGTCGGCTCCGGCCCCTTCCGCTTTACCCGTGGCGCCTACCGGCCCCGAGGCCGGGTCATCTATCACCGCAACCCAGGCCGTGATGAAGTGGATGCATTTCCTGCGCCTGCATGATGCGCCGCAGGGTGGCTGGAACCTGTATCCATGTGGTCCTAGTTTCGGACCGGACAGGCCCCGTTGCAAGCTACGCACTGAACGCCAATTGCACCGATACCTCCTATACCGGCTGGGCCTATGCCACGCGGATCGAGGCGCCGAAAGATGAATGGGCTCGGGAGAATGACCCGACGCGCCGAGCGGCCATCATCCAGCCCATCCAGAAGGAAGCCCCACCCCGTATCCCGAACATTCCCCTGGGGCAGTTCTTCGCGCCATTGCCTATCGCAGAAAGATCGTGATCTTTCCCGGCAAGTCGGCACCCGTCTTCTGAAATATGGAGAAGTGGCAGGCGGGCCGGCTCATGAGCTTCTGCGCCGCCCCCTTCCCCCGAAAGTACATTGAAGGGGACCATCCCATCCCGCCCGGCAACCCGGGCCGCAGCGGTGTCGCGACAGCAGGGGGAGGTTCTAGGAACCTCCGTCCTGCACCACGGCTGGCCGTCTGCGCAGCACCGTTCCGCTCAGCAGCACGAGGGCCGCGATGATCAGGAAGGCCAACGCGATGGGCTGTTGCACGACTTCCGTCAGGTCGTCATCCGATATCAGGAGCGCTTGCCGGAGGGAACCTTCCAGCGTCGGCCCCAGTACGTAAGCCAGCATTAGGGCCAGATCGAAGCCGGCGCGCCGTAGCAGGAACCCCACAATTCCGAAGACAGCCGACAGCAAAACATCGAAGTGGTTGAGGCCGGTGCTCAGGTGCCGATCACGCAGATCAACAAGATTGCCGCGCCATGAAGCGCCGGGGCACTTCCAGCGCACGTACGAAGAACTCGACAAAAGGCAGGTTCAAGATGATCAGAATGAAGTTGCCGAAATACATGGAGGCAATGACGCCCCAGTAAAGCTCCGGCTGCCGCTCCAGGATCATCGGCCCAGGCTAGACCCCGTGCACCAGCAGCGCGCCCAGCAGCAAAGCCGTCACGGCATTGGAGGGGATCCCCGGAGTCAGCAGGGGAATAAGGCGCCTGCGGTGCCGCTGTTATTAGCGCTTTCCGGCCCGGCCACGCCCTCGACCGCACCCCTGCCAAACTCGTCAGAATGCTTCGTCAACCGCTTCTCGATGGCATAGGACAAGGAGGCGAGCACCGCGGCCCCATCAGGCAGAAGGCCCACAAAGAACCAAGCACCCATTCGCGTGCGATCGGCACTGCGCTGCGCTTCCATTCCCGCCGGTTCGGCATGAAGCCCCAGACACCGGACGGCGCGCGCAGGAGGTCCGGCTTCCTGTCACCGCTCAAGGCAAGGAGAAGCAGTTCCGAAAACCGAAGAGGCCGAGCGCAAGGGGTGCGATATTGATGCCATCCACCAGCGCCGGCAGGCGGAAGGTAAAGCGCGGCGTCAAGGCAATTGGGGAAAGGCCCACCGAGGCAAGAAAGAGTGCCATCAATGCCGCCTTGGCAATGCTGAAAGCCGCGAAAAAAGTGATCGGGAAAGGCCCACCAACATCAACGCCGCGTATTCCATAGGACCGAAGGCGGTGACAATCTCGGCCAGGGGCGGCGACAGCAGCATCACACCCAGCACGCCGAAGGTGCCTGCGATGAAGCTGCCGGTGGCCGCGATGCCCAGTGCGGCGCCCGCGCGCCCGTTCTTGGCCATGGCGTAGCCGTCGATGCACGTCACCAGCGAGGAAGCCTCGCCCGGAATCCGCATCAGCACCGAGGTGATCGTGCTGCCATAGGCAACGCCTTAATAGATGCCGGCGAGCAGAATACTCGTCCCTGTCGGGTCCAGTTTCGGGCTGATGGGCAGCAACAGTGCGATGGTTGTCGCAGACCCAATCCCAGCAACACCCCGACAAGCGTACCGAGAACCGCACCCAGCAGGCAGAAGCTCAGGTTCTGGAAGGTCAGCAGCACCGCAAAGCCGTGCAGCAGGCCGTCAATCATGCACCAACCTCCTCAGCCAAGGTGCAGCAAGCCAAGAGGAGCGACAAGACGCTCCACCGGCCCGTCAGGAAAGGCCATGCTAAGCGAGGTGCCAAAGAGCAGTACCACCGACAGCACCAACAAGGCGGCCTAGGTCAATGCTTCCTACCAGGAGCGGTTCTCGCCGACCCGCGCGACAAGCAATGTCGCGGCGAAGCTGGTGATGATGAAGCCCGGACAGGGCAGCAGGATGGCAACACCAAGCATCGCCGCGCCATAAGCCTGGAAGCAGCGCGAGCGCAAAGGCGACGCCTCGCCGCCCTTGAATGCCCCCTCTCCGGGGACAGCCATCACCCCGATGGAGGCGATTGCGATGAGCACCGCTCCTGAATATTGCCGTAGGGGCTCTCTGCTCGCACAGGGATGCCGTAGAGGAACCGTGCGATGCCGGGGAGATTGGAGAAACTGTCGAGATCGTAGCTGACCTCAAACAGATGCGGCGCAATGGCAAGGCCAGACATCGCCGCGCTGCAGATTGTATAGCCATCATGGCGCGACTGGGACGTCTGCGTGGGCGCTGTGGTGCCCTGCCCGACCGTGCGGTTCACGATCTGCACAGATACCTTGAGGATCTTCTCAGCTTCAGATGCTACAGCGCAGGTGCAGACGTCGATCGAGCTGCCGGCGCCATATGCAACGAAAACAGTAATCTCCTGCTAGGCCATGCAGCGTCGGCCAGTGAAGGCGCAAGCAGAGCATCGCCAGCAGCTATGATCGCTTGGCGTCTTCTCATCGTTCCCGTCAGGTTTTTCAGGCGGTTCAGGCGGACAATTTTAGCCCATTCTTGCGATGGTTACTGATGCGGCTGCCGTTCCATGAAAGAGCGACGCTTACGTTGCTTCTGAGCAGTGCTTAACGGTTATCAGTGCTGCGGCTGCCAGCCAACGCCGCCCAGGCACATGGCATCGAGCTGGAGGTGGTCAAGCTGCCAGCGGCCAAGCGCGGCTTCGTGTTGTTGCCGCGGCGCTGGGCTGTGGAACGCTCCTTTGCCTGTATCGGGCGACGCCGCCGTTTGATGAAAGTCTATTAGCGTTACGCCAGCACTCTTGCCGATCTCCAACCTCGTCGCCTTCGCTTGCATCGTACTCAGGCAGGCCGCTCAACTGGCCTCAGGTCCATAACAACCCTAAGGCCTGTTAGATCTTGATTGCTGTTCCCATGTTCTGGGTATGGC
>NZ_JACTUZ010000150.1 GCF_014490445.1 Pseudoroseomonas ludipueritiae
GGCGGTCGGCTCGCTGTCCGGCAATGCCGGCACGGGCGCGCTGATCGGCGGCGCGGCGGGTGCCCTGGGTGGCGCCGCCACCAGCCCCAACACCGTCAACCTCGGCCGCCCCGTCTGGCGCTGAACCGGGCTGGCCGCCCCAGGGCGGCCGCCTGAAACAGGAAACGGCCGGCCCCATCGGGACCGGCCGTTTTTCATGGCCTCAAGGGCCGGGCTCAGCCGGCCTGGGCGGGGGCCAGGATCTCCGGCGGCGCGGTGCGCACACGCTTGGCCAGCAGCTTGTTCAGCGCATGCACATAGGCGCGGGCGGAGGCCACGATGGTGTCGGTATCGGCGCCCTGGCCATCCACCAGCTTGCCTTCCTCCTCCAGCCGCACGGTCACACGCGCCTGGGCATCGGTGCCGCCGGTGACGGATTGCACGGCGTAGAGCTTCAGTTCCGCCTTGTGCGGCACCACCTGCTGCAGCGCGTTGAAGGTGGCGTCCACCGCGCCATCGCCGCCGGCCACCGCGTCGCAACGCTCGCCATCCACTTCCAGCACCAGGCTGGCGGTGGGGCGGGTGCCCATGCCGGTGGCGACCGTCAGGGCCAGCAGCTTCACGCGGTCCTTGATGCGGACCACCTCGTCATCCACCAGCGCGACGATGTCCTCGTCGTAGACAACCTTCTTGCGGTCGGCCAGGTCCTTGAAGCGGCGGAAGGCGTCGTTCAGCTGGTTGTCGCCCAGCGTGTAGCCCAGCATCGACAGCTTGTCGCGGAAGGCGGCGCGGCCGGAATGCTTGCCCATCACCAGCGAGTTGGTGGTCCAGCCGACGCTTTCCGGCGTCATGATCTCGTAGGTGGACTTGTCCTTCAGCACGCCATCCTGGTGGATGCCGCTCTCATGCGCGAAGGCGTTGCGGCCGACGATGGCCTTGTTCGGCTGCACGTCGAAGGAGGTGATGGTGGCCAGCAGGCGGCTGGTGCGCAGGATGTTCTGCGTGACGATGCCGGTGGAGAAGGGAATGACGTCCTGGCGCGTGCGCAGCGCCATGGCCACTTCCTCCAGCGCCGCATTGCCCGCGCGCTCGCCGATGCCGTTGATGGTGGCTTCCACCTGCCGCGCGCCGGCATGCAGCGCCGCGATGGTATTGGCCACCGCCAGGCCCAGGTCATCGTGGTTATGGGCGGAGAAGATCACGCCATCCGCGCCCGGCACGCGCTCCCGCAGCATGGAGAAGATGCGGGCGATATCCTCCGGCACCGCGTAGCCCACCGTGTCCGGGATGTTGATGGTGGTGGCACCGGCCTTGATGGCGGCCTCGACGCAGCGGCACAGGAAATCCGGGTCCGTGCGGCTGCCATCCTCGGCGGACCATTCGACGTCGGCCACGTGGTTGCGCGCCAGGGTGACGGAGTTGGTGACCGCTTCCAGCACCGCCTCCGGCGTCATGCGCAGCTTCACGCGCATATGCAGGTCGGAGGTGGAGATGAAGGTATGGATGCGCTGGCGGGCGGCGGGCTTCACCGCCTCGGCGGCGCGCAGGATATCGCCGGGCGCGGAGCGGGACAGGCCGCAGACCACCGGGCCATCCTTGGCGAAGCGCTGCGCGATGGACTGCACGCTTTCGAAATCGCCCTGGCTGGCGATGGGGAAGCCGGCCTCCATGACATCGACGCCCAGCTCAGCCAGGGCCTCGGCCATGCGCAGCTTCTCCTCCAGGTTCATGGAGAAGCCGGGGGACTGCTCACCGTCGCGCAGCGTGGTGTCGAAGACGATGACGCGGTTGTCGGCAATGGTGCCGAAGCTCGGATGATTGATGGCCATGGTGCGTGTTCCTTCGTGTGACGAGCCGCGCAGCGCCGGAGCCCATGGCCCCCGCTGTCCCCTTTGGGGAGGGGTCCCCTGAGCGATGCCGGCAGGTCAGCCGGGCGTCACGCCCAGGGGCGGCTAAGTCGAAGGAGACGGAGGCCGGAAAGGGCGCGCAGGCTGGCGACGGCGGTCAGGCCGTTCATCAGCGGGTTCTGGCGCGCGGGGGCGAACATGCACGCAACGATAGTGAGCGCTTCCAGCCCCCGCAACCCCAATTCGCCCATCGTGATCTGGACCAAAGCGGAACGATGGTCTCTGCTGCGGCTCATGACCCTGCCCAGCCAACGCCACCTCTTCGACATCCCCGCCGGCGTCGCCTACCTGGACGGCGCCGCCTATTCCCCCCTGCCCCGCGGCGTCCGCGCCGCCGGCGAGGCCGGCGTCCTGACCAAGAGTCAGCCCTGGGCCAGCCCGCGCAGCCGCGACAACGACTGGGCCGAGCGTGCCCGCGCCGCCGCCGCCCGGCTGATCGGCGCCAGCGCGGAGGATGTCGCCATTGTCGGCGCCGTCAGCCACGGCATGGGTACGGCGGCGCGCAACCTGCCCCTGCCCGCCGGCAGCCGCATGCTGCGGGTGCAGGATGAATTCCCCTCCGTCAGCCTGGTCTGGGACCGGCTGGCCGCCGAGGCCGGCGCGGTGGCCGATGTGGTGCCCCGGCCGGAGGATGGCGACTGGACCCGCGCGGTGCTGGAGGCCATCGCCCGCCCTGGCGCGCCGCCACTGGCGGTGGCCTGCCTGACGCCGCTGCACTGGTCGGATGGCGCGGTGATCGACCTGGACCGCATCGCCCCCGCCGTGCATGCCGCCGGGGCGGCCCTGGTGGTGGATGCCACCCAGGCGGTGGGCGCCATGCCGGTGGATGTGGCGCGGTGGAAGCCCGATTTCCTGGCCTTCCCGACCTATAAGTGGGTGCTGGGGCCTTATAGCCTCGCCTTCCTTTATGCCGCGCCGCATCGCCAATCCGGCCTGCCGCTGGAGGAGAACCAGAACAACCGCCCGGGTGGCGGCTTCGCTCCCGGCGCCCGCCGCTACGACAAGGGCGAGCGTAACGACCCCATCGCCTTGCCCATGGCTGCGACGGGGCTGGAGCTGGTGGCATCCTGGGGCACGGCGGCGGTGGAAGCGCGGCTGCGCCAACTGACCGACCGGCTGGCGCAAGGTGCGGTGGCGCTCGGCATCCCGGTGCTGCCTCACGCGCTCAGGGCGCCGCATATCCTGGGCCTGCGCATCCCTGGCGGCATGCCGCCGGGGCTGATCGAGGCGCTGGCCGCGGAGAAGGTCTATGCCAGCGACCGGCTGGGAGTGCTGCGCGTCAGCCCACATGTCTGGGCAGATGAAGCCGATTGTGACCGCTTCCTCGCCTCCCTGGCTGGCGCCCTGGCATCGGCCCGGCAGCCGGCGCCGGAGGCTGACCCTGGCAGCGTGAAGCTTTTCTGACAACAGCAGGCCGCCATGGCTTCCGCCCTGGGCGCGGCGGTAATCTGGGGCTGTCCGGCCCATCGCGCGGCCGGACCGGCAAGGGCCGCCGGAGGGCGGCCTCCGTCACGGCAACAAGGTGCCTTGTGCGCCCTTCCAGTATCACGCTCCGCCCAGCGCGGAGCGAAGCCGAGCGGCAGCGGTACCACGCGCTCCGCGAAACCTGCATCTTTGATCTGTATCACCGGGCGGACGGTCCTTACCCCTGCCGCTACGACCCGGGACATCCGGATGAGGACGATCCGGCCAACCACCCGCTCGTGCTGATGGCCGGCGATACCGTGGTCGGAACCATCCGCATCGACATGAAGCCAGATGGCCGGGCGGTATTCCGCCTGATCGCGGTGGACCCGGCATGGCGTGGCGCCGGCCTGGGCGCCGCCTTGCTGCGGCAGGCGGAAGCCTATGCGGAGAAGCACGGCGCAAGCAGCCTTTGCGTCAACGCGCGCCAGCCGGCGATGGGCTTCTATGCCCGCAGCGGCTTCATCCCCTGCGCCTGGGATGGCAACAGCCAGTGCGCGGAGGCCATCGCGATGGTGAAGCCGCTGCGCAAACTGCCGATGGCGGCCCGGCGCGCCCGGCAGCCGGCGCGGCTGGTGCAGGCGGCCTGAACCGCGCCGCCGGCGGTGGCTTCGCCCCGCCGGCGGATGCGCATCAGCGCCCTTCCAGCGCCTTCTCGTAACCGGCCTGGCTGTTGCCGCCGACGGCGACCCGGAGAAAGAGCGCCATCACCTCCCGCCGCAGTTCGATGCTGGTGATGCCTTCGCTGGCGCGGATCTCGGCCACCAGGGGATGCAGCCGCGCGCGCTCCGCACGATGGAGATGCGGAACCCGGCGATCCTTATTGCGGCGGGTGCACCTTCAGCCAATGGCGGGCGATCTCCTCCCGCGTCGCGACCCAGACATCCGGGCAGGATTTCACATGGTCCAGGAAGCGGGCCAGGGCGGCGGCACGGCCGGGGCGGCCCACCAGGCGGCAATGCAGGCCGATGCTCATCATCTTGGGCGCGGTCCGGCCTTCCTCGCGCAGCAGGTCGAAGGCGTCGCGCAGATGCTGCTCGAAGCCGTCATTGGACGCGAAGCCAGGCGGCACCGCGTATTTCATGTCGTTGTTGTCGAGCGTGTAGGGAATAACCAACAGCGGCTTGCCGGCGACCGCGACGTAGTAAGGCAGGTCGTCGTCATAGGCGTCGCTGTCGTAGAGAAAGCCGCCATGCTCGGCGACAAGGCGGCGCGTCTGCTCGCTGATGCGCCCGGTGTACCAGCCGACCGGGGGCTTCCCCACGGTGCGGGTGATGGTCTCCACGCATTTCGCGATATGCTCGCGCTCCGTGGCCTCATCGACATTCTGGTAGTTGATCCAGCGCCAGCCATGGCTGGCCACCTCATGCCCCGCTTCCGCGAAGGCGGCACCCACCGCCGGGTTCAGTTCCAGCGCCCGGCCAACGCCATAGACCGTCAGCCTGAAATCCCGCTGCTGGAACAGCCGCAGCACCCGCCAGACGCCGGCGCGGGCGCCGTAGTCGAACTGGCTTTCCTTGCCGATGTCCCGCGCGCCCAGCACCGGATTCCCGCCCGGCGTCTCGTTCAGATAGATCTCGCTGCCGGCATCGCCGTTCAGCACGCTGTTCTCGCCACCTTCCTCGTAGTTCAGCACAAAGGAGACGGCGAGCTTCGCGCCCCCCGGCCATTGCGGGTCCGGCGGATTCGGGCCGTAGCCCTGGAAGTCGCGGGGATAGCAGCTTTCGGGGGCCAGGATCGTCATGGGAACGAAGCTTGGACGGCTCCGTGCGCCCTGGCAACGCTCAGGACAGCCGCACCATGACGATCTCCGGCGCCACGCCGAAGCGGATGGGAAAGACGCTGCAGCCCAGCCCGCCGGAGACGATCAGCCGCTTCCCTTCCTCCTCCACCAGCCCATAGGCATAGCGGTTGCCGTAGCGGGAGCCGACGATGGGCGACCAGCCCGCCAGCCGCACCTGCCCGCCATGGGTATGGCCCGAGAGCGTCAGCGCCACCCGCCCCGGCACATTGGGGAACTGGTCGGGCTCATGCGCCATCAGGATGGCCGGGGCATCGTCGGCGGCAATGGGCGCCAGGGTGGCACCCAGGTCGTCGGCGCCACGGTACATGCCAGGGAGGCGGCGGAAGGCCAGCATGCTGTCGCTGCCGCAGAGCCAGACGCCATCCCCATGCGGCAGCCGCACCGCGCCATTGGCCAGGATGGTGAAGCCCGCCTGCCGCAGCATGCCGCGCAGCGCCGGCTCGCCCTGCCACGCCCGCTGCACCGCGCGGTCGTCCCACCAGTCGTGGTTGCCGAGTACGCCGAAGTTCCCCAGCGGCGCCCGCAGGCCGGAAAGCGCCTCCACCACCTCCGGCATTGGCAGGCGGCGGCGCACCCAGGGGAAATGGCCAGGGATATCGCCCAGCAGCAGATGCGCATCCGGCTCCAGCGCATTGGCAGTGGCCACGATGCGGCGGATGCGGTCCAGCGGCATCCAGGGCTCGTTGGAATGGATATCGGCGATGATGCAGAGGTTCAGCGGCCGCCGCGCGCCCCAGCCAGGCAGCGAGAGCCGGTATTCCCGCACCGTCAGCAACAGCCCCGGCTCGATCACCAGCCCGAAGGCGGCGACCGAGGCGCCGCTGGCCAGGGTGACGACGCCCCCCGCCAGCAGGCGGCGGCGCGTCAGCAGGGCCATGCGGTCAGGCGGCGCCAGCGCCCACCCTGCCATGCACCAGCGACTGGATGAAGCCGAGCTTCCGCACGACTTCCGGCGAGAGCACGAAGGGGTATAGGTCCGGCACGCCCATGGAGCGGTTGAGGCTGTTCACCGCCACCGTCAGCGGCACCCAGGCATCCATCACCGCCTGGATGTCGGTGGAACGATAGGGGTCGAAATCCACCTCCGCCTCCAGCTCGCCTTCCCGGTCCACGCGCGGGGAAATGCCAAGCCCGAGCGCGCGGGCCATTTCCAGCGTGTCCACGATATGGAGGTAATGCGCCCATGTTTCCGCGAAATCCTCCCACGGATGCGCGGTAGCATAGGTGCTGACGAAGTGCTCCTGCCAGTCCGCCGGTGGGCCTTCATTGTAATGCCGCTGCAAGGCGGCGCCGTAGTCCTGGCTGTCGTCGCCGAAGATGGCGCGGCATTCCTCCAGCTTTCCACCATCCCGCACCAGCAGGTCCCAGAAATGGTGGCCGGATTCGTGGCGGAAATGGCCCAGCAGGGTGCGGTAGGGCTCGCCCATGGCGGTGCGGCGGCGGGCGCGCTCCACATCATCGGCCTCCACCAGCGCAAGGGTGATGAGACCATTGTCGTGGCCGGTCATGACCTTCTGCTGGGCATCCGGCGCATCGGCCAGGAAGTCGAAGGCCAGGCCGTGCTCGGGGTCCTCGGCGCGGGTCCGCAGCGGCAGGCGCAGGCGGATGAAGCTGTAGAAGGCGCGGCGCTTGGCCACCTCGATCTTCTGCCAGCGCTCCAGGTTCACCGGGTCCGAGAGGTCCGGGATGGTGCGGTTATGGCGGCAGGCGAGGCAGAAGCCTTCCTCGCTCCCCGCCGGCACCAGCCAGTTGCAGGCATTGTGCTGGGCGTTGTCACAGAAGCGCACGGGCTCATTGGGCGCGGCCTTGGCATGGAACTGGCCGGGCTCGCCTACGATCTCCTCCAGGGCGGAGAGCACGTTCCGTTCCGGCAGATAGCCCAGGGTGGAATCGCACTTCACGCAGCGCGTGTTCTCGAAGTGCAGGACCTGGCCACAGACCTGGCATTTGTAGAGGCGCATGGGGCTTGTTCCCGCAGGGTCCGGGACCACCCCGGCGTGGCAGGGAAAATGCCGCGCCATTGTTTCGGTTGCGTCCCGCCGCGGCATGGCAGGCCGCAACAAGAAAGGGGCCCCGAAGGGCCCCTCGCCGATGCTTAGTTCTTGGCCTTGTCGACCAGGGCGCCCTTGGTGATCCAGGGCATCATGCCGCGCAGCTTGGTGCCGACTTCCTCGATGGAATGCTCGGCCAGGCGGCGGCGGGTGGCCTTGAAGGAGGCCTGGTTGACCTTGTTCTCCAGCATCCAGTCGCGGGTGAACTTGCCGGACTGGATGTCGTTCAGCACGCGCTTCATCTCGGCCTTGGTCTCGGCGGTGATGATGCGGGGGCCGGTCACGTACTCGCCATACTCCGCGGTGTTGGAGATGGAGTAGTTCATGTTGGCGATGCCGCCCTCATAGATGAGGTCGACGATCAGCTTCACTTCGTGCAGGCACTCGAAATAGGCCATCTCGGGAGCGTAGCCGGCTTCCACCAGCGTCTCGTAGCCCGCCTTGATCAGCTCCACGAGGCCACCGCAGAGGACGACCTGCTCGCCGAAGAGGTCGGTCTCGCATTCTTCCTTGAAGGTGGTCTCGATGATGCCCGAGCGGCCGCCGCCGACGGCGGAAGCGTAGGAGAGCGCGATCTCCAGCGCATTGCCCGAGGGGTTCTGGTGCACGGCCACCAGGCAGGGCACGCCGCCGCCCTTCTGGTACTCGCCGCGCACGGTGTGGCCGGGGCCCTTCGGCGCGATCATGAAGACGTCGATATCGGCGCGCGGCTCAATCAGGTTGAAGTGCACGTTCAGGCCGTGCGCGAAGGCCAGCGCGGCGCCTTCCTTCATGTTCTCGTGCAGGTGGTCGCGGTACAGGTCGCCCTGGCCCTCGTCCGGCGTCAGCACCATCACCAGGTCGGCCCACTTGGCGGCATCGGCCGGGGACATGACCTTGAAGCCGGCGGCCTCGGCCTTCTTGGCGGACCCACCCGGGCGCAGGCCGATCACGACATCCGTCACGCCAGAATCGCGCATGTTCATGGCATGAGCGTGGCCCTGGCTGCCGAAGCCAATGACCGCGACCTTCTTGCCCTTGATCAGGTTCACATCCGCATCGCGGTCGTAGTAAACGCGCATCTCTCGCGCTCTCCTCAGGCTTGGTTGTTCAGGGTTGCAGGGCGGCAGTGCCGCGCGCGATGGCCACGGCGCCGGTCCGGCTGACTTCCGCCAGCCCGATCGGCCGCATCAGGTTGATGAAGGCATCCAGCTTCTCGCCGCTGCCCGTCATCTCAAACACAAAGCTCTCGGTGGTGGCATCCACCACGCGGGCGCGGAAGGCATCGGCCAGCCGCAGCGCCTCCTGGCGCCCCATGCCGGTGCCTACCACCTTGATCAGCGCCAGCTCCCGCGTCAGGTGCGGGCCTTCCAGCGTCAGGTCGGCCACCTTGTGCACCGGCACCAGGCGATCGAGCTGCGCCTTGATCTGCTCGATCACCATCTCCGTCCCCGTGGTAACGACGGTGATGCGGGACAGGCGCCCCGCCTCATCCACCGGGGCCACGGTCAGGCTGTCGATGTTGTAGCCGCGGCCGGAGAAGAGGCCGATGACGCGCGCCAGCACGCCGGCCTCATTCTCCACCAGCACGGCGATGGTCGCCGCGCGCTGCGCGTTGTCGGTCATGTCGGACATGGTCTCGGTTCCGTGGAGGGTCAGGTTCGCGGATCAGGCTGGCCGAGTGTCAGACCAGCACCTTGCCCTCGTCCGTCACGCCGGCAATGCCGCCTTCCTGCCCGGCCGCCAGCAGCATCTCGTTATGCGCGGCGCCCGAGGGGATCATCGGGAAGACGTTTTCCTTCTCGTCCACCGCGCAATCCACGATCACGGGGCGGTCGATGGCGATCATCTCGCGGATCACGCGGTCCAGGTCGTCCGTGCCCTCGATTCGCATGCCGACGCCGTGGAAGCTCTCGGCCAGCTTCACGAAATCCGGCAGTGCCGCGCTGTAGCTTTCCGAGTAGCGGCCGCCATGCAGCAGCTCCTGCCACTGCCGCACCATGCCCATGTACTGGTTGTTCAGGATGAAGACCTTCACCGGCAGGCGGTACTGCGCCAGCGTGGCCATCTCCTGGATGTTCATCAGGATCGAGGCCTCGCCGGCGATGTCGATCACCAGCGCGTCCGGGTTGGCGATCTGCGTGCCCATCGCCGCAGGCAGGCCATAGCCCATGGTGCCGAGGCCGCCCGAGGTCATCCAGCGGTTCGGCTTCTCGAAGCCGAAATACTGGGCAGCCCACATCTGGTGCTGGCCGACCTCGGTGGTGATGAAGGTCTCGCGCCCGCTTTCCTTGGTCAACTCATAGAGGCGGCGCACCGCGTGCTGCGGCTTGATGATCTTGCCTTCCTGGACATAGCCCAGGCACTTCTTGCCACGCCATTCGTCGATCTGGCGCCACCAGCCGGCCAGCGCCTCGCGATCCTGCTGCGCGGGCATCTCCTCCCAGGCGGCGATCATGGCGCGCAGGATGGCAGCGGCGTCGCCCACCACCGGCACCTCGACCTTGACGTTCTTGTTGATGGAAGAAGGGTCGATATCGGCGTGGATCTTGATGGAGCCCGGCGCGAAGGCGTTCAGCCGGCCCGTCACGCGGTCATCGAAGCGGGCGCCGATGTTGAACATCACGTCGCACCCATGCATGGCGAGATTCGCCTCGTAGGTGCCGTGCATGCCCAGCATGCCCAGGAACTGCGGGTCGCTGGCCGGATAGGCGCCCAGGCCCATCAGCGTATTGGTGCAGGGCAGGCCCGCCATCCGCACGAACTTCGCCAGCAGCTCGCTGGCCTCGGGTCCCGCGTTGATGACGCCGCCGCCGGCATAGACGATGGGGCGCTTGGCCTGCTTCAGCAGCGACACCGCCTTGCGGATCTGCGCCGCGTCCGGCTCCGTCTGCGGGCGGTAGGAACGGTGCTCCTGCTTCGGCGCCTCGGCATAGGGGCCCTTGCCGATCAGGATATCCTTCGGCAGGTCGATCACCACCGGGCCGGGGCGGCCGGAGCGCGCCACGTAGAAGGCCTCGTGCACCGTCTCGGCCAGCTTGTTGATGTTCTTGACCAGGTAGTTGTGCTTGGTCGCGGGCCGGGTGATGCCGGTGGTATCGGCTTCCTGGAAGGCGTCGTTGCCGATCAAATGTGTCGGCACCTGCCCGGTCAGGCAGACGATGGGGATGCTGTCCAGCAGCGCGTCCACCAGCCCCGTCACGGCATTGGTGGCGCCGGGGCCGGAGGTCACCAGCACGCAGCCCACCTTGCCGGTGGAGCGCGCATAGCCCTCGGCGGCATGCACCGCCGCCTGCTCATGCCGCACCAGGATGTGGCGGATGGCGTTCTGGTTGAAGATGGCGTCGTAAATTGGAAGGACGGCGCCGCCCGGGTAGCCGAAGATAACCTCTACGCCCTGCTCCTTCAGCGCGCGCAGGACGATCTCGGCACCCGTCAGGGACTGGGTGTCGGGCGCGGCGGGAAGGATCTGGGAAGACATGGCGGTTACGGGCTTCCTGACATGTTGGGCCCCTGGCATGGCGGACGCCATGCGGGCGTGGCGGTGTTACCGCGCCCGCGCCGCGCCCGTCAACGGTGACGATCAATAAAAGAGATAATTCGAGCCCATTCACTTTCTGAAAATTGCTTCAGACCTGTCACCCGCGCATGGATCGTATGCGTGGTGCTCACATCCGCGAGGGGCTGGTGCCGGAACCAGGTTGCCTGCCGCTTGGTATACTGCCCAATGGCGAGGCAGGCACGGCGCCCTGCCTCCGCCATGTCGATCTCCCCGCGCAGGGCTGCCGAGATCTCCGGCACGCCATGGGCGCGCATCGCCGGCAGGTCCGGGTTCAGCCCCTGGGCCAGCAGCGCCCGCACCTCCTCCACCGCGCCCGCCGCCACCATACCGTCCCAGCGGGCGCCAATGGCGGCGCGCAGCGCGTCGCGCGGCGGGTCCAGCCGGATGGCGGCGAAGCGCCAGGGCACCCCATCCCGCTCCGCCGGGCCGGT
>NZ_JACTUZ010000151.1 GCF_014490445.1 Pseudoroseomonas ludipueritiae
GCCTGGCCGCCGACCGGGCGCGGGACGCGGCAGCCGGCGGCGCGCGGCAGGGCGCCCACCGCACCGACCTGCGCATGGTGTTGCTGCCCAAGGAAATCCCGGCCGAATTATGCTCCACCGGCGAGCAGAAGGCGTTGCTGGTGGCGGTGGTGCTGGCCCAGGCGGCGCTGGTGGCGGCGCATCGTGGCTTCGCCCCCCTGCTGCTGCTGGACGAGGTGGCGGCGCACCTGGACCCTGGCCGACGGGAGGCGCTGTTCGCGGCCCTTGTGGCTCTGCCGGCGCAGTGCTTCCTGACCGGCACCGAATTCGCCCCTTTCGCCCCGCTGCATGGGGTGGCGGAGGCCTTTCTGGCGCGCCCTGGCGGGCTGATTCCTGCCGATTTGCCAGTGCCTCAAGCGGCAGAAAATGCTATAAAATGACGTTTTCCCGCCTTATCCGAGTTTCAGGAGTTTCCCGCCGGCATGAGTGAGCCCGTGAGCGCGCCGTCCTCCCAACAGGCGGACGCCTATGACAGCGCCTCCATCACCGTGTTGCGCGGTCTGGAAGCAGTCCGGAAGCGGCCCGGCATGTATATCGGCGACACCGATGACGGCTCGGGCCTGCACCACATGGCCTTCGAGATCATCGACAATGCGGTGGACGAGGCCCAGGCCGGCTACGCGGACCGCTGCGATGTCATTCTGAATGTCGATGGCAGTGTCACGGTGCGCGACAACGGCCGTGGCATCCCGACCGACATGCATGCCGAGGAAGGCGTCTCGGCGGCCGAGGTGGTGCTGACGCGCTTGCATGCCGGCGGCAAGTTCAACCAGAATTCCTACAAGGTCTCCGGCGGCTTGCACGGCGTCGGCGCGGCGGTGGTGAACGCGCTGTCCGAATGGATGGACGTGCGCATCTGGCGCAACGGCCACGAGCACTTCATCCGCTTTGAGCACGGCGACACCGTGAAGCCGCTGGAAGTGGTCGGGCCCTCCGACCGCCCGACGGGCACCGAGGTGACCTTCAAGCCCAGCAGCGGCACCTTCACCAAGACGGAATACGACTATGCCGTCCTGGAACGCCGCATGCGCGAGCTGGCCTTCCTGAATTCCGGCCTTGCCATCAACCTGCGCGACGACCGCGTGGCGACCGATGAGACGCCGGCCAAGGAAACCAAGTTCCTGTTCCATGGCGGCCTCACCGCCTTCGTGGAATGGCTGGACCGCGCCAAGGAGCCGGTCTTCAAGCCGCCTGTCAGCCTGACGGCCAAGGATGACGGCGCCGGCATCAAGGTCGAGCTGGCCATGTGGTGGAACAACACGCCGCATGAGCAGGTGCT
This sequence comes from Pseudoroseomonas ludipueritiae, assembly GCF_014490445.1. Lineage (GTDB taxonomy): Bacteria > Pseudomonadota > Alphaproteobacteria > Acetobacterales > Acetobacteraceae > Pseudoroseomonas > Pseudoroseomonas ludipueritiae. The sequence continues at coordinate 1,319 of NZ_JACTUZ010000151.1, forward strand.
CTGCTTCACCAACAACATCCCGCAGCGGGATGGCGGCACCCACCAGGCCGGCTTCCGCCAGGCGCTGACGCGCATCGTCTCCAAATACGCCGAGGACATGGCGAAGAAGGAGAAGGTGGAGCTCTCGGGCGAGGATATGCGCGAGGGGCTGACGGCGGTGCTCTCGGTCAAGGTGCCGGACCCCAAGTTCAGCTCGCAGACCAAGGACAAGCTGGTTTCCTCCGAGGTGCAGCCGGTGGTGCATGCCGCCGTGGCCGATGCGCTGGGCCATTGGTTCGAGACGCATCCCAAGGAAGCCCGCGCGGTGCTGGACCAGGTCGTGCTGGCCGCCGCCGCCCGCAAGGCGGCGCAGCTGGCGCGTGAGAAGGTCGGCCGCAAGAACGCGCTCGATATCTCGACGCTGCCGGGCAAGCTGGCGGATTGCCAGGAGAAGGATCCCGCGCAGTGCGAGATTTTCCTGGTCGAGGGCGATTCGGCCGGTGGTTCCGCCAAGCAGGGCCGCGACCGCCGCTTCCAGGCCATCCTGCCGCTGAAGGGCAAGATCCTGAACGTGGAGCGCGCGCGGCTCGACAAGATGCTGTCCTCCGCCGAGATCGGCACGCTGATCACGGCGCTGGGCACCGGCATCGGCACCGGGCCGGTGGAGAAGGGCGGCTTCTCGGCCGATAAGCTGCGCTACCACCGCATCGTCATCATGACGGATGCGGATGTGGACGGCTCCCACATCCGCACGCTGCTGCTGACCTTCTTCTTCCGGCAGATGCCGGAGCTGCTGACGCGCGGGCACCTCTACATCGCGCAGCCGCCGCTCTACCGCGCCAAGCGCGGCAACGAGGAACGCTACCTGAAGGACGACAAGGCCCTTGAGGACTTCCTGCTGGAAAAGGCGCTGCACAACGCGAAGCTGACCTATGCCGACGGCACCGTGCTGGAAGGCGAGGCGCTGCATGAGCGGGTGGAGACGCTGCGGCAGGCCGCCGGGCGCATGCGCCGCCTCGCCGGCAACCTGCCGGCGGAGCTGGTGGAGCAGGCGGCCATCGCCGGCGCGCTGACGCTGGATGCCACCAAGGCCGATGCGGCGGCGCAGGTGCTGGCGCGGCGGCTGGATGCCATCTCCCTGCCCACCGAGCGGGGCTGGAAGGTGTCCGCCGGCACCAGCCTGACCATGGGCCGCACCGTGCGTGGCGTGACCGAGAAGCACACGCTGGATGCTGCGGCGCTCCGCAGCGGTGATGCCCGCTGGCTGGACGAGCGGCGCGAGGCGCTGGGCAAGGCCTGGGCCGAGCCCGCCACCCTGGCGCTGGAAAGCACCAGCAGCACGGTGGGTGGCCCGCTGGCGGCCTTCGACCGCATCATCGGCCAGGGCCGCAAGGGCCTCGCGATCCAGCGCTTCAAGGGCCTGGGCGAGATGAACCCCGACCAGCTCTGGAAGACCACGCTGGACCCTGCGGCGCGCACCCTGCTGCGCGTGAAGGTGGATGACGTGGCGGATGCCGAGGAGGTCTTCTCCACCCTGATGGGCGATGTCGTCGAGCCGCGCCGCGAGTTCATCGTCGGCAACGCGCTGAAGGTCGCCAATCTGGACGTCTGAGGTGTAGGGACACCAAATACCTGTCCCTTTTCCCAAAATACCGTCCCCGGCAGGCGCACTTCGCCGCCCGCCGGGGATATGCTTGTCAACAGCTAGGATTTACCGGATCCCGCTTTAGTATAGGAGCTCGTTTCGGTACGCTGTCCTCGGTCTGCGCGCGAGCGCAGAGTTCAACCCGCAGTCCGCACTCCGGCCCGCCGCCGCCGCTCGCGCCAGAACGCCCACGTGTACCAAACCAGACCGACCATGCCTCCTGCCGTGGAAGCAAGGCCAGCCGCCCACATGCCCAGGACGACAGCCGCGTGTCCCACTGTTGAGCCCGGCATCACGATTCCCTCAAACCAGTCCGCAGGCAGCGGCTCGCCTGCGTAAGCCAGGAGCGCTCCACCGCTCGCGGCTAGGCCTGCCAACTTCAAGACGTAGGTAGCCAGCCTCATCATCCGCTCCCATGCCTCGTCACCGAAACGCCCGGGCAGCATAGGAGGTTCAGCGGCGCTTGCCAGGATCATCGTTCCTCGGCTCTGCCCGAGTCGGCCTTCTGTCGCTGACGCGGCCGGTCCCCTATAAGGCGCCCCCTCTTCCGCGCCAGCTTAGGACCCCGGCATGCGGCGACCTGTTGAGATCTACATCCTGAACCATGGCGGCGCGCTCCCTTTGGCCCCGCATGGCGCCGGGTCTTTGCGACTTCGCAAAGGACGTTTAGCCTGACCGCACTCAGCGGATCAGAGCCGACGGGCGAGGAGCTGCTTCACGGCATCTTCCACCCCACCGGGGGCCACCGTGTAGCCGCCGAACGCTGCGAACAAAGGTCCCGTGGCCGCGGCGACAAACGGCGCCAACGCGCTTGCCGAGGTGTCGAGAGACAGTTCGGCGAACGCCGCCGCCTCGCTGTCGTGGGCGCTGTACCCGGACGAAGGTACCATCCAGAACGGGTTGGCCCATGCGCCGAGGCGCCGATCCGCCAACCCCGACCAGTGGAACCGAAACCCGACCTTGGCGTCGGCCGTCCAACCTGTTGCCTTGGCGACGGCCAATCCGACGGCAAACACCTCCGCCACGCGGTCCAGCATCAGGCCTGGATCCAGCAGTCGCCGTGCTTCCGCGTTCGCGCGGAAATCGTCCTGCATGACACGGCGAAGGAAGAAGTCGCCTCGTGGATCGAGCAACATGAAGTCGGAATCAGGGATGCCCGAAGGCGCTTCCCTGACCAGCGCCTGCCACGACCCATCCTTGACGAATGGATGGGCCTGACGGTCGCGGAAGCCGCGAGTGTCCAGCCAGACCGGCCATCCCGTGTAGGCCGGGTTGCCGCTGGTGAAAGCGTTCAGGAACTCCCCCGTGGGCAGCGCGTCGTCTTTCATGGGATCGAGGCACATGGCAACACGCATCGTCAGGATATCCGGGCCCGGGCTCACTGGGCCGTCCGCTGCACCGCCAGCTGCCGCCACGTAAGCAGCCTCACCCCTGGCGGTGAGTTGCTCGCACCGCGCTCGAAGGGTAAGCCGCGCCTCCTCAGACAGAACCCGCAGTGCGTCGCCTCCCCCGCCAAGGTGCCTGCGGAGGAACCGGCCAATGTCGGCCTCCCGGTTCTCGAAGCAGACGTCCAGGAGGTCGCGGTAGTCGCCCGGCTTGATCTTCGAGCTGCTGGGGGTGCCGTTGGAGGCAAGGGTGCGGAAGTAGAGGTCGCCCTCTTGGATGAGGAACTTGCCCGCCTTCTCCGGGTTCGGGAGATCCGACCTGACGATGACCGGCACGGTCACGCCCGTCGGCACGGACAGCACGGGATACGGGACACCGTCCAGTTCGTGCAGGTGCACCCCAACCTCGAATGACTGGGTGGCGTAGGTCGAGATGATGCCATGGACCGTGTCGACCGTGACGAGCTCCTGGACTGGCACCTCAAGGCCGTAGGGATCTGGCTCCAGGGTCTTGTCGTTGAAGCCCATGACGAAGGTCCCGCCGTTGCGGTTTCTCAAGGCGAACAGCGCACGGACCAACTTCGCCTTGCCGTGCGGCGTGCGCAGGTCGAACCACGTCTTGGTTTCCGAATTCAAGGTCTCCGACGGGCGGCGGAGCAGCTGATCGAGTTGCTCGCCACTCAGCGGCATTGGCGGCTCTCCTGTCCGGAACCGTCGGATGCGGCAACCATCACCAGAGAACTATCCCGATACGGCGGGAAGGCTCCCAGAGCTGACGCGCCTACTCGGCTAAGTGAAGGCATCGATTCCCACCCGCTCTCCCGCACACGCCTGAGGTAGTGCTCCGTCCCTGCCGCGCAAGGCTGCGGCGCTCTCCAATGGATCTAGCCGCCGAGCAGCCTCGTAAAGGGCGGGAAATCCACCGCCTCCCCGGCCCGCAGCGCCCCGGCGTCGCACCCGGCCCCGGCCGGAGCGTTGCGGGGCGAACTCCTCCCCGCCTGGCTTGCGGGTTCAATCAAGCGCCAAGCGCGCAGGCAGAACTGCGCCAGATTCTAGGTCGCGTGGCCCCAGACCTGCAGGTCGCCCTTCTCGCAGTCGAAGCGGCTGTAGTGGCGGGGCAGTTCATGGTGCGGTCGTCGGCCTGGTAGAACATCGGGTAGCCCTTGTGCGAGCAGAGGTTCGAGAAGGCGACGATGGCGCGGTCCGGGCCGACGCCGTCCGGCACCGGCGTGCCGAGCTTGATGAGCACACCTGTGCTGTCTGCGTCGGGGGTAGGCAATCTCGACTGGCTCATTGACCTTCAGGTCGCGGAGGTTGGCCAGCCTGCTGACCGGGCATGCAACCCGCGCCAGGGTCGGTGTCACCTTGGCGGGCGCCTGCGGCACCGTGGAGGCCACCGCAGCGCCAGCCACTGCCAGCACGCCGCGCCCCAGGAAGAAGCGGCGCCCGCTCTCTGTGATTCTCTTGCAACCAGACATTGCCGTCTCCCAGTCTCAACCGGCCTCGGCATTGCAGCGGGCCTGCCAGCGGCGCTCATGGCGACGCCCGGGGCCGATGCCTGGAAAATCAGGATGTTGACGGAGATTCGTGATCATCAGGCCATCACACGAGTCTAGATAGCTGGACTGCAGGTTCGTGTCTGTCCGGACGGCTGGATCGGCAGGCGGATCCGCCTGCGAGGTGCACGAATTGGAAGCGCGGCGGCTCGCCGAGTTACCGGGGCTGATGTAAAATCTGGTCGCTCCGCATTGCCGGAAGCCAGCCATGTGAGGTCACGTGCCCGCTAATCACAGCATTCCGCAGCATATCCTCGATGACGACGCCCTGGTTGGAAGATTCAAGGTGAAGCTCGCGGAGGCGCTGAGCCGCCGCCTGGACATCAGCGACTGGAAGAAGTTCTCTACACTTCACGGCCTCGACCACCTCATCACGGAACGGCACAGGTTCGTCCGGGCCGCCAACTGGGGGGATCCCGACTTTGAGGGGCTGGTGCTGGACGTAGTGAAGGACCTGTTCGAGCAGAACCAATCTCTTCTTGTGGAGCTGTTCGGAAGGGACGGAGTTCAGCGGTGGTTCAAGGACAACGACCCCGCGTTCCTGGACATCTGGGCAGGGACAAGCGACCCGCTTCTTGAGGCCCTGGGCCATGCCCTCGAGGAGGTCCAAGGTCTCAGCCCGACAGTCGACCTGCGTGAACACAGCCGCCGCATCCAGGACGCGTTGCCCGGTGACCCGTCGCTCGCCATTGGCACGACGAAAGATATGCTGGAAGCAACGATGCGAACCATCCTGCACGAAAGAGGCTTCTCCGGCATGGAGAAGTGGGATTATCCCACCCTTTCCACGAAGTGCTTTCACGTACTTGGCTTGGCGACAAACACCCCGCCAGCATCCGCTGACGAGCGATATGTCCGGAAGATCGCAAACAATGCGAAGACGATGATCGACGCCGCGAACGAACTCCGGAACGTCGCAGGCACCGGACATGGCCGTGTGGTGGGTACGGAGCCAGAGGTGAGTGCCCACGATGCTGGGCTGGTCGCATCCACCGGCCTCATCCTTGCCGCCTGGATGCTTCGGCACAGCCAAGGCCGCTGAACCTAGGGCCTCAGCTCTCGTTGGCTGTGGCCGGTCCGGCACCCCCATCGAAGACTAAGGAAATTGGCGTGGCCAAGACGTGCATCATCTGCGGCGAGAAGGCGGGTTCCCGCGAGCACGTCTTCCCTGCGGCCCTGGGAGGGCGCCGGACCGATAAGGGCATCTACTGCCCGGAGCACAATCTAGCCTACTCGGGGCTGGCGAACGTCATCAAGACACAGCTCGCCGTCTTCAATGCTCGGCTCGGGGTCGTTGGGGACCATGCCGATCTGCCCACCCACGTCGTCGTCACGGACGTGGCCAGTGGGTTGCCGTTGGAGCTGAGCATTGCGGGGTCGAACTTCGCGTCACCTCGCGAGGTGTCATCCGAGTTCGTGGACGGCGAGATACGAAAGGTCATCTCGTTCCGCAGCCACAAGGAGGCCGAGGTCTGGACCGCAGAAATGCGGAAGAAGGGCTTCAAAGTCTCGGTTCGTAGTGTCGGCGAGAAGCAGACCTACTTCCTGGGCGCCACACGCGGCGGGTTCATGCTGGGCGACGCTGAAGGAATGCGAGCCGTCGCCTACATCGCCCAGACCTTCTTCGCCCAGGCGTATCCGGAAGTCATCCGGAGGCCGGAATTCCAGACATTAAAGGACTACACGCTAGACGGCCAGGGAAGCGGCTTCGTGGGTTGGGACATAGATCCGCCTTTGACCCTGGCGCCCATCGGCTTCCCGTTCGGGCACCGTGTCATCGTCGGCCACAGCGGCGTCAACGGCGTGGCCTATGCTAGGCTGTCATTCTTCTCGACGCTGAACTTCGTGGTTTTCTTGGGGAGGTCCAAAACCGAGCGGTGCAGTTCCGTGTTGACGGACATCAATCCGCTCGAACGCAGGCCGCCGCGGGACATAGAGGTCCAGAGGCTCAACGAGGCGGTGGGAGCGGTGCCTTTTCCTGATGCACCGATGCCGACGCTCCAGGAGCTCGGCGGGAAAGGCGCGCTTCTCGCCCAGGTGCAGGGCCTATTCCGGCAGATTGACGACTTCGTCGCGGACGAAGCTGTAGCCAAGATCATGGCTCGCGTTGATGACGCTGGTGCCCTTGGGGATGACAAGCGGCTGGCACTCTGCCAGGACATCTTCTCAGACGAGGGACAACGCGTACTGCTTCTGATGGACATGGCCTCCAACCATGCCAAGGAGCAGGCTGCAGTTCAAACCTTGGAGCTTGAGCTTCGCGCATTAGCCGTCTTCCTCGAGCAACGGGTTCAACGTGACCCTGAGGCTGCCAACGGACTGAGCGCCGAGGCCACTCGCTCCTTGGCTGTCGCTCAAGAAGCATTGGCGCGCCAAATGAGCGAGGATTGGAAAAGCGGCACTCTCGGCCGCGCGCGCATGAGGGCTCTGCTCATCGACGGAACCGGGGCGTACATCGTAGGAAACGCGATCTTCAAAGCGGGTGAAAATGAGTACTTCCAGACGCTCAAAGCCGTTGCTCAGGACCTCCTGAACAGCCTCCGACGCGGAGCTGCTGGGCCTTAGCCCCTGACTGTTGATTTTAGAGCATCACGTACCAACGGTGCGCGGCCCGAGGCAGGTCCCTCTGGCGCGGACCTCCTTCATCGCGCGGTCGAACTCGTCTTCGTCCTCACCTGCATAGCCCTGCGTCAGCAGGAACGTCTTCAGGTTCGGCCGGGTCCGCTCGAAGTGCTCCTTCGAGACGACGACGACCTCTCGACCGTCCCGGCACCCCACGATCTGCGGCTTGCCTGAGGTCGCCGCGTCGACCACTTCATTAAACTGGCAACGGGCTTCGGCAGCTTGCCAAGTGGTCATGCCAATCTCCCCTGCTCAGCCCATCCTTGACGGGCGGGCTCCATCATCCAGTTGCCGCACTCGTAACTTGTGCCCGCTGACGGCGCCGCCGAGAGAAACCTCCTCCGACCTCCCTCACGTTCACGAAGTGCGGAGCGAAGCCGACGCGTCCGCCTGTCTCTACCCGCTGGACCGCGCCACGAGGCGCCTTTTTGGACGCACTGACGCCGTGAAGCCACTAGGTATCCAATCTCCGGAATGGCGTGTCTGCCACAACCCCGTAGGTATCTGAACCTATGGGAAAACTGCCGACCTAACACAGTGCCAGCCGCGCCAAGTCTCCCGAAACTGGCGTGGCCCATCTCAATGTTGCAAGGAAACAGCAAGGATTCATGGTGCTCGTTGCGTGTGCCGGAACGATTGGCGCCTCGGAGCCCTGCAGCCGTGGGCCGTCCTGCAGCTGGCGTCACCCACCGGAAATCGGTGATTGACTACTGTCCTAAAGTTCTGGCTTTGTTCCATTCATGACGACTGGCCTTCCACGCTTCGAGCCGACCGCACCGGGCACCAGGGGTAGCTCGGCCAGGCGGGTCGCGGAGCGCTGGCGGGCGCACTGGGTCGTCATCCCGGCGCCCGCCTAGGGCGCCCGGCGGCCGCACCTGCGGGCCGCCACCAACACCCGAACACCCACCCATCAGGAACAGGAGGCACCATGCTCATCATCGGTGAACGAGGATCCGTGCGCGGCGACGTCGAGGCGGAAGCCAGCAGGCTGGAGGCGCTGGCGGCGGATCTGCGGCGGCTCGCGGCGTCCGGCACACCCTCCGTAGAGGAACTCTCGGAGGCGCCGCTGCTCGAGGCGTGGGCCGTGACCTCGCGCCCAGTCATGTGCCTCGTCGGTGCCGTCACCGGCCACCCGTTGCTGGACAGCCCCTTCTGCCGCACCTCCGACCTCTGGGCCTTCGCGCCGACCCTGGGATGGGCGCGCACGCTGAACCGGCTCTACCGGCTCGGCGCCCCGCGCGCGCCCATGCCGGTCGTCCCGCCGCCCGCTGACGAGCCCTGCTCCCTGGACCTGCGGTGACGCCATGTCGGACCGCCCCGCCAACGCCCCCGCATCTGCGCTCCCGTCCACCCTGCCGAAGGCCAGCCTGGCTGGCGCCGCCGCCGCCCTGACCGGCGACGCGCTGGACCTCGCCATCAAGGGCTTGGCCGAAGCCGTCGAGGAGGAGATCGGCCACGAGCCGTTCCACCTCGGCACCATCGCTCCGCAGGCGCGGAAGCCGAAGCCCCCGCCCACGCACCGGCCGTCGCGGGTGCGCCTCGACGACCCGGCCGAGGCCGCCGCCCACGCCATGCTGCGGCGCCTGCTCCTGGCCGACCCAAGCCTGCGGCTCCGGGCGCTCGAGCCTGGCGCCGTTATCGTGGTCGAGGTGCCGGACGCCGAGTGGGTGGATCCCGTCGCCGAGACATGGCGCATGCTGATCCACGGCACCGACGAGATCCCGTTCGACGGCGACGACGACCAGGAGCGGCCGTACCGGCGGCTCAGCACGGTCGAACCGAAATGGGCCGAGTTCCGCCGCGACGGCTCCGCCCGCAGGCATCGTCCCGAGGACGGCAACGGTGCCGTCCGCACCATGGTTGCCAGCGGGCGGCCGGTCTACGGCTTCAGCCCCGCGCCCGCCCGCTGCCTGCCGTCCGACCTGCTGCGGGTCGCGACGGCGACGGTGACCGTCGGCCCGCTGGACCCGACCGCGCTGGCCGAGGCGGCCACCATGCTGACCAGCGTCGCGCCGGTGACCGCGTCCGTCCCGGCGGAGGTGGCGCCGCTGGTCACCGTCGGCGACCTGTGGCTGGCCCGGCTGCCCAACCAGGACGCCGACGACTACCTCCGGCGTCTGGCGGAACTGGCCTCGCAGCGGATCGCCGCCCGCCCGCTGACGCTCGACGGCCTGCACGGGATGGGCGAGGCCAGCGCGCTGGGGCAAGGACGTAGCGCGCGACCTCGCCGACTACGCCAGCGGCGCGCTGCCGTGGCGCGACGTGGACCGCGGCGCCGTGCTGGTCGGCCCCACCGGCACCGGCAAGACCACCTTCGCCAGGGCGCTCGCCGCGCAGTGCGGGGTGCCGCTCGTGACCGGCTCTCTCGGCCAGTGGCAGGGCGCCAAGGACGGCCATCTCGGCACGACGCTCGGCGCCATGCGCGAGACCTTCGAGGCCGCGCGCAAGGCGGCGCCCTGCGTCCTGCTGGTGGACGAGATCGACGGCTTCGGCGACGTAACCGTCAGCCGAAAGCCGCCTTGTGCTGAGGCTGTCGGATGGTCGA
>NZ_JACTUZ010000152.1 GCF_014490445.1 Pseudoroseomonas ludipueritiae
ACCTCGCGCGGCGCCAGGCGGCGGGTGGCTGCCGCGCGCGGTTCCGTCGTGATGGCCGCCAGCCCCCGCTGGCCGATCTCCGCCACATGGGCGCGCAGGCAGGCAATGAAGGCATGCCCCGCCGGCGGCAGCGCCCGGTCCCGTGGCAGGATGATGCCAGCCGGGCGCGGCGGCGCCGGCACCGGCAGCGGCACCACCTTCAGCGTGCCGCGCAGCAGGTCGCCCGCCATCATCAGCCGCGGCATCACCGAGATCAGGTCGGTGGCATGCAGCATCTCGCGGATGAAGCCATAGGAGCTGGAGCGGAGCGAGGTGGTGGGCTCCAGCGCCAACATGTCCAGCAGCGTCTCGATCTCCTGCCCCACGCGCTGGCTGACGGTGGGCAGGATCAGGTCGTAGCGGCGGAGCTGCTCCAGCGTCGGCTTTCGCATCGCGAAGATCGGGTGCTCGGCGCGAGCCAGGATGGAGATCGGCTCCTCCCACAAGGGCTCGCGCGAGAAGCCATCGGGGATGGCGGGCTCGTAGAGGCGGCCGACGATCATGTCGATCTCGCCCGCCGCCAGCTTGGGCAGCAATTCCTCCGTCCGCCCCTGCTCCAGCCGGACGCTGATGCCGGGATGCGCGGCCTTCAGCCGGGTCAGCGTGCCGGGCAGCACGCCGGTGGCCGCCACGGGCAGGGTACCCACCGCCACCGTGCCCCCTTCCGGGTCCGCCAGCCGGTCCAGATCCTCGTCCAGCCGGCGCAGCTCGGCCAGGATGCGCCGCGCGGTCTGGGCCAGCAGCAGGCCGGCCTCGGTCGGGCGCATGCCGCGCGGCAGGCGGTCGAAGAGCCGCTGCTGCAGGATGTCTTCCAGTTCGCGCAGCGTCTTGGTCAGGGCGGGCTGGCTGAGGCCGATCACCGCCGCCGCCTTCAGGATGCTGCGCTGCGCGACAATGGCCTCCACCGCCCGCAGGTGATGCAGCTTCAGGCGCTGGTCGAGGTATCGGCGGACCGTCATGGGCGCTCCGGCAGCTATTCCATCCTCTTATAGCTCAAACGGAAGAAGTGATGCGATCCCCGGCCGGCTCCCGCTTAGGCTGGCGGCAGCCCGCCCCAGAGCGGGCAGGAGGAAGCGTCATGCCCGGGCCCAAGCCATCCCACCCTGCGTCCCTGCCGCGCCGTGCCGCCATCGGCGGGCTGCTGGCCCTGCCGGCGGCGCTGTCCATGCCGCGCCTGGCGCGGGCGCAGGGCGCCTGGCCGGACCGCCCCGTGCGCATCATCGTGCCCTTCACGCCCGGCGGCTCCACCGACATCATCGCCCGCGCCCTGGCGGCCGCCCTGCAGGCCGAGTTCGGCCAGCCCTTCGTGGTGGAGAACCGCGGCGGCGCCGGCGGCACCATCGGCACCGAGGTCGCGGCCCATGCCGCCCCCGATGGCTACACGCTGCTGCTGGGGCATATCGGCACGCTGGCGGTGAACCCCTCGCTCTACCGCAACCTCAACTTCGACACGGTGGAATCCTTCTCGCCCATCGTGCTGGCGGCCGTGGTGCCGAACATCATGGTGGTTCATCCGCAGAAGGTGCCGGCCAGGAATATCGGCGAGCTGATCGCGCTGGCGAAGCAGAAGCCACGCTCGCTCTCCTACGGCTCCGGCGGCAATGGCTCGGGGGCGCATATCGCCATGGCGGCCTTCAACCTCGCCACCGGCACGGTGATGGAGCATGTGCCCTATCGCGGCACCGGGCCGATGATGAACGACCTGATCGGCGGCACCATCGACCTGACACTGACCGGCGGGCCACCGGCCCTGCCGCCGGTGCGCTCCGGAATATTGCGGGCCCTCGGCGTGTCCTCGCCACACCGGCTGGCCACGGCGCCGGACATCCCGACCATCGCGGAACAGGGCGTCGCCGGCTTCGACGCGACGCAATGGTACGGGCTGCTGGCCCCGGCCAAAACGCCGCGCCCGATCGTGGACAGGCTCAACGACGCCTGCGCCCGCGCCCTGCGCGGCGAGGTGCTGAAGCCGCGCCTGGAATCGGAAGGGGCCGAGGCCGCGCCCGGCACGCCGGAGGAATTCCGCGACTTCATCATCGCCGAGCGCAAGCGCTGGGGCGAGGTGGTCCGCCAGGCCGACATGCGCGCCGATTGAAGCGCGAGACCCAGGGGAGGCTGCGGGCCGCGCGAGGAGTGAGGCAGGCGAGGCCATGCCGGCCGCGGCAGGCCTCCTGATCGCGGCCAGTTCATCCGGCAGCACCCGGCATGCGGGGGCGGTGGGGCGTTTCTTCCCGGCACAAGGAAGGCTCCATGTCCAGGACACGCCCCGCACCCGACGACAGGCCCCTGCGCCGGCTGCTGGCCGCGCTGCCGGCGCCGGTGGCCCGCAGCTATCGCTGGCTGTGCCGGCCGGCCATGGTCTGGCTGCGGGTGCCGCTGGCGCTGGTGCTGATGCTGGGCGGCTGCCTGGGCTTCCTGCCGATCCTCGGCTTCTGGATGGTGCCGCTGGGCGTGCTGCTGCTGGCCGAGGATGTGCCGCCCCTGCGCCGCCCCACGCTCCGCCTGCTGGGCGCGGTGCAGGGCCGGTGGGACCGCTACCGCCTGAAGCGGCGGGAGTCTGGCAGCCGGGACTGAAAACCCCCCTCCGGAAAACAGCGCCATTGCATCTTGCTGCCTCACCTGCAAATAATTTCATCATATGTAAAATCATTCGGGCAACTACTACTTCAAGTTGTGTTTTGCTCAAGACCAGCCTGAGGATCCAGCCGGAGCACGATCCCGATTGTGACAGACGATCCTGTTGGCTATGCCGCGCGGGAAGGCCGCAGGGCGCACCCGCGCCAGGGACATGAAGCGCCCACCCACCACACGCCGCCCGGCCGCTGGGCCGACCGGCTGGTGATCATCCTGGCCTGCGTGGTGATCTTCGCGATTGCCTCGCATCTGGAACTCTTCGAACGCATCTTTCACTTCACGCGGCAGCACGAGGAATGGCAGCTCGATGAACTCGTCACCCTCCTCATGGTGGGCGGCCTCGGGCTTTGCGTGTACAGCTTCCGCCAGGCACGGAAGCTGCAACGGGAGATCGGCCGCCGCCGCGACGCCGAGGAAGAGGCCGAGCGCCTCGCCCTGCACGATGTTCTCACCGGCCTGCCGAACCGCCGCCAGCTGATCCGCGCCGGGCGGCGGTTGCTGGCCCGCGCCCGCCGGAGCGGGACCACCGTCGCCGCGCTCTATATCGACCTCGACCGCTTCAAGCCGGTGAACGACCTGCTCGGCCACCATGCCGGCGACCAGGTGTTGCAGGAGGTGGGCAACCGCCTGAAGGGGCTGGTGCGGGAAGGGGATGTGGTGGCCCGCCTCGGCGGTGACGAATTCGCCCTCCTGGCCGAGATCGACGAAGCCGATGGCGCCGCGCGCCTGGCCCGCCGCGTGGTGCAGGCGCTGCGCGAGAGCATGACCATCGGCGACCGGCAGGTGGTGATCGGCGGCTCCGTCGGCATCGCGCTCTTCCCGAACGACACGCAGGACGGCGAGACGCTGCTGCAATGCGCCGATACCGCCATGTACCGCGCCAAGGCGGCGGGGCGCGGCGGCTTCCGCTTCTTCGAGGTGGGCATGGATACCGCGCAGCGGCAGCGGGCGCAGCTGGAGGCGGAGCTGCGCGAGGGCATCGCGCGCGGTGAGGTGGTGCCCTATTTCCAGCCGCTGGTGGATCTCTCCAACGGCAGGCCCCGCCGCTTCGAGGTCCTGGCCCGCTGGCACCACCCCTGGCGCGGCCTGATCATGCCCGCCGACTTCGTTCCGCTGGCCGAGGATGCCGGGCTGATCGGCGAGTTGACGCTGGCCATCATGCGCAGTGCCTTCACCACGGCGGCGGCCTGGCCGGCGCCCGCCTGCATCGCGGTCAATCTCTCGGCTCTGCAACTGAAGGACCCCGGGCTGGCGCAGGTGGTGCTGGAGCTGCTGCGCGAGACCGGGCTGGACCCCGGCCGGCTGGAGCTGGAAGTGACGGAATCGGCCGTGGCCGATAATCTCGACCTCGCCAAGGAGACCATGGACACCCTGAAGGCCAAAGGCGTCAGCATCGCCCTGGACGATTTCGGCACCGGCTATTCCAGCCTCTCCAACCTGCGCGCCCTGCCTTTCGACCGCATCAAGATCGACCGCAGCTTCGTCACCGACCTCAACGAGAACAGCGACAGCGGCAAGCTGGTCGCCGCCATCATCCGGCTGGGCCATAGCCTGGGCCTGACCACCACGGCCGAGGGCATCGAGGACCCCGAGGTGGCGGCGGCCCTGCTGCGGCTGGGCTGCAACGAAGGGCAGGGCTGGCTCTATGGCAAGGCCGTGCCGGCCCGGGACGCCAATGCCATGATGCAGGCCATGACGGAGGCGCCGCTGCAGGGCGCGGGACGCGCCTGAGGCGGGTGCGGCGGGAAAACCTCGACATCCGGCTGCCGTACCCATAGATTCATGCGCATCCGATCCACATGGGGCCGTTCCATGGGCTATGACCGCAACGCGCCCAAGCGGGCCATCAATGTCACCATCAATGCCGACCTGCTGAGCCAGGCGCGGGCCTATACCCGCAATGTCAGCGGCACGCTGGAAGACCTGCTGGCCGAATTCGTGGAACAGGAGCGCGCCCGGCGGCGGGCGGAGGATGCGCGGCTGGACCGGGTGGTGGAGAGCGCCAACCGCTTCCACGCGCAGCACGGCTATCTGTCCGACGAGTTCTCGGCGCTCTAGCGGTGCCGCAATTCGATGTCTTCCGCAGCCCGGGGCGGCGGGAGAGCATTCCCTATGTGGTCTCGATCCAGGCGACGCGGCTGGAACGGGCGGCCAGCCGGCTGGTGCTGCCGCTGGTGGAGCGCACCGCCTTCGCCGCCGAGGAACACTGGCTGACACCGCTGGTCATGGTGGAAGGGCGGCAACTGGTGGCCAATCCCTTCGATATCGCGACCATTCCGCTGGCGCGGCTCGGCCCGCCGGTGGCCTCGTTGGCGGACGAGGAGAGCAGCGCCAGGCTGCTGCGCGCCATCGACGAGTTCATCAGCCGGGCCTGAGAGGCACCCGCGGGCCACCAGGGCCCACGGGACAGCAAGGCTGGACGGATCAGCCCTGGCGACGGCGGCGGCGCGCGGCCAGCAGGCCGGCCAGGCCCATGCCCATCAGCGCGATGGAGGAGGGCTCGGGCACCGGCACCGGCTCCGGGTCCACCGGCTCGCCCGCCACGGTCACGCCGGCCACGGCCAGGCCAGACTGATAGGCGTTGTCATTCCAGTTGGTCACGCCGATCTGCAGGTAATAGCTGCCGGCGCTGGCGATGGTGAACAGGGACTCGACCCAGCCCGTGTTGCCGCAGCCGCTGGCGTAGCAGGTGCCCGAGCTGCCCTGGAGCGGGGACCAGATGGTCTGGTTCGGGATGATCTCAACCGAGGCCGGAGTCAGGGTCGCGGCCGGCTCCGGCATGGCGGTGCCAGGCACGATGGTGCCGGTTTGCCGGGTCCGCGCCGTGAAGAGCAGCGCTACCTGGTTCATACTGGAATCCAGCAGCCGGGCCCAGCCATAGTCGGCGAAGCCGGCGCCGTCCGAGGTGACATAGTTGAAGAAGAACTTCAGCGGGTCGCCGGCCTGGGCGGTGAAGAGGGCGCTGGTGAGGCGCGAGCCCGTGGTGGCATCGCCGGAGCCGCCGACGCCGGCCAGCGCGCCGCCATCGTTGACGCCACCCGCGGTCGAGACCCACTGATAATCGTTGCCATTGGGCGCCGCGCTCACCACGCCATCGGCCCCGGCGGTGCCGCAGCTGCCGGTGCAGGACCAGCCGCTGGGGATCGGCGCCGCCTTGGCATCCGATGCCCCGAGCGGGCCAATGGCGAGGGAGGTCAGCAGCAGAGCGCCGACCGCATGGGCTCCAAGCTTCATCATGAACCAGTTCCTTTGAGCGAATGCTGCGCGCGTCTCCCGGCGCAACGAAGCAGGCCACACCGGCGCTGCCTGGCTCACGCTTTTGCAAGCGGCATTCCACCCCGGAAAATCATTCCCGAACAATCACTTAAGGATTGCCAAAGCGCAATGTGATGTGAATGTGTAAAGCATCCCGAAGGCTGCGGCGCTACTCGGCGGCAGGAGCGTCAGGATGTTTACATCCGCACGTTGTGAGAAACTGGATTCTCTTACCACCGCACGAAGTGGGGGTGGACCTACCGACCATGCCGCGAATAAGCACGGCTTACCCGGCGCGGGGCGCGGCGGCCCGTGCAGGGCCGCCGCGGCGCCTCAGCCGATCACCTTGTCGATGGTGATCGGCAGGTCGCGGATACGCTTGCCCGTGGCATGGAAGACGGCATTGGCGATGGCCGCCGCCGTGCCGACGATGCCGATCTCGCCCAGGCCCTTCACGCCCAGCGGGCTGGTCTTGTCGTCTTCCTCTTCCACGAAGATGACATCGATCTCGTGGATGTCGGCATTCACCGGCACATGATACTCGGCCAGATTGTGGTTCATGAAGCGGCCCAGCGCATGGTCGGTGAAGGTCTCCTCCGTCAGGGCCATGCCGATGCCCCAGACCACGCCGCCGATGATCTGGCTGCGCGCCGTCTTGGGATTCAGGATCTTGCCCGCGGCCACGGCATCGACGACGCGGGTGACGCGCATCACGCCCAGTTCCTCATCCACCCGCACCTCGGCGAAGACGGCGGCGTGGGTATAGGAGGAATAGGATTTCTGCACCTGCGGGTCAGGGCTGGTGGTGTGTTCCAGTGACAGCGTGCGGTGGCCGCTGGCATGCAGCACATCCGCATAGGTGACGAAGCGCGACGGGTCGCTCCGCAAGGCGATGCGGCCGCCGGCGAAGGTGACATGCTGCAGGCTGGCATTGGCCAGCGGCGAGTCCCGCATGCCCCGCGCCTGGTTCAGCAATTCCTCCCGCAGCTTGTAGCAGACCGCCTGCACCGCCGAGCCGGCCGAGGCGGCGGTCCAGGAGCCGCCTTCCACCGGCGAGGTCGGCAGCGAGGAATCGCCGATCCGCACCATCACCTGCTCCATCTCCAGGCCCATCGCATCGGCGGCGACCTGCGCCAGGATGGTATAGGTGCCGGTGCCGATATCGGCCGTCGCCGTCGCCACCTCCAGCATGCCATCCGGCATCAGCGTCGCGCGGGCGCTGGTCTGCTGCATCTGCGCTTCCCAGATGCCGGTGGCCATGCCCCAGCCGATCAGCTCCCGCCCTTCCTTCATGGAACGCGGCTCGGGGTTACGGCGGGACCAGCCGAAGCGCTCCGCGCCCTGGCGATAGGCGGCGCGCAGTTCCTTGCTGGTGAAGGGATTGCCGGTATTGGCATCGGCCTCGGCATAGTTGCGCAGCCGCAGTTCCAGCGGGTCCATCCTGAGCTGGTAGGCCAGCTCATCCATCGCCGATTCCAGCGCGAACATGCCGAGCGGCGCGCCCGGCGCGCGCATGTCGAGCGGCGTCACCGCATCGAGCTGCGCCAGCTTGTAGTCCAGCTTCACATTGTCGCAGCGATAGGCGAGGCCGGACCAGTTGACCACGACCTCCTGGTAATCCTCGTAGGTGGAGGTGCTGGCCACCGCCTCGTGCCGCACCGCGCGCAGCCCGCCATCGGCATCGGCGCCGAGGGCCACGGTGTTGATCGTCATGGGGCGGTAGCCCAAGGCGAACATCTGGTCCCGCGTCAGCGAGACGCGCACCGAGCGCTTCAGCGCCAGGGAAGCCATCACCGCCAGCGCGAGCTGGTGATGCGGCCGCAGCCCGGAGCCGAAGGCGCCGCCCACATAGGGCGAGAGCACGCGCACATTCTCCTTGGCCAGGCCAAAGACATTGGTGATGTAGCTGTGGCTGTTCTGCGCGCCCTGGATCTTGTCATGGACGGTGATCTTGCCCTCGCCTTCCCAGATCACCGTGGTGGCATGCGGCTCCATCGGATTATGGTGCTCGGGCGCGATGCTGTATTCCTGCCGCACACTTACTGGTGCCGCAGCCAGCGCCGCATCGGCATCGCCGCGCGGCGGCGGCGGCGGGTCGATGCCGTCGCGCTTCTTGCTGGGCACATAGGCCTCTGCGCGCTGCACATGCAGGTCGGTCTGGTGCGGATAGGCCTCGTAGGTGACGCGGATCAGCGAGGCCGCATCGCGCGCCGTGTCGAAATCCTCCGCCACCACCAGCGCGACCGGCTGGCCGCTGAACTGGATCTGGTTGTCATAGAGCGGCCGGAAGGGCGAGCCCGGCGGCGCCACCTCGTCCTGGTAATTGCCGCTGAGCCAGGCCGTGCCGGGGCGGTTCTCATGGGTGAAAACCTCCAGCACGCCCGGCAATGCCCGGGCGGCCTCTGTCTCGACCGAGAGCACGCGGCCCTTCGCCACGGCGGAGGAGACGATATAGCCATGCGCCAGATCCGGCGCCGGGAACTCGCCGGCGTAGCGAGCGGCGCCGGTGACCTTGGCGCGGCCATCGACGCGGCTGCGCGGGGTGCCGATATAGGTCATGCTCCGCTCCTCCTCAGGCGATACGCTTGTCGGCCACGCTCTGCGGCTTGCCCGCGGCGGCCTGCGCCAGCGCGCGGGTGATAGCCCGGCGCGCGAGTTCGATCTTGAAGTCGTTGTCGCCATAGCCGCGCGCGCCTTGCAGCAGCGCCGCCGCCACCTCGCCGAAGGCCTCCTTGCCAGCCGTGCGGCCGCGCAACAGCGCCTCGGCCGCCGGCACGCGCCAGGGCTTGTGCGCCACGCCACCGAGCGCGATGCGCGCCTCCCGCACCGTCTCGCCCTCCATCTCCAGCCCCACGGCCACCGAGACCAGCGCGAAGGCATAGGACAGCCGGTCCCGCAGCTTCAGGTAGGTGAAGTGCCGCGGGAAGCGGGAGGCCGGCAGGTCCACGGCGGTGACGATCTCGTCCGGCGCCAGGATGGTGTCGATCTCCGGCCGGTCACCGGGCAGGCGGTGGAACTCGGCCATGGGAATGGCGCGCTCGCCGCCCGGGCCGGAGACCCGCACCACCGCTTCCAGCGCCGCCAGCGCCACGCACATGTCCGAGGGATGCGTGGCGATGCAGTGCTCGCTGGTGCCGAGGATGGCATGGATGCGGTTGCGGCCGGTCCTGGCCGGACAGCCGGTGCCGGGCTCGCGCTTGTTGCAGGGCGTGCCGGCGTCATAGAAGTAATAGCAGCGGGTGCGTTGCAGCAGATTGCCGCCGGTGGTCGCGGCGTTGCGAAGCTGCGGGCTGGCGCCGGACAGGATGGCGCGCGACAGCAGGGGGTAATCCCGCCGCACGCGATCGTCATAGGCCAGGGCCGAGTTGGTCACCAGCGCGCCGATGCGCAGGCCACCCTCCGGCAGCGCCTCGATGCGGTCGAGTCCGGGGATGCGCGCGACATCGACCAGCCGGGTCGGGCGCTCCACGTCGTATTTCATCAGGTCGACGAGATTGGTGCCGCCGGCGATGAACTTGCCATGGGGTCCGACGGCGCGCACCGCCTCGGCCACGCCGGCGGGGCGATGGTAGGAAAAGCGTTCCATCAGGCCGCCCCCCCGTCCTGGCGAACCTGCTCGATGGCCGCGACGATATTGGGATAGGCGCCGCAGCGGCAGATGTTGCCGCTCATCAGCTCCCGGATCTCATCGGCATTCTGGGCATGGCCTTCGCGCAGCAGCCCCACGGCGGAGCAGATCTGCCCCGGCGTGCAATAGCCGCACTGGAAAGCATCGTGCTCCACAAAGGCTTCCTGCACCGGGTGCAGATTGCCGTCGGCGCCGGCCAGGCCTTCGATGGTGGTGATCTCGGCGCCATCCTTGGTCACGGCCAGGGCCAGGCAGGAATTGATGCGCTGCCCATCCAGCAGCACGGTGCAGGCACCGCACTGGCCGTGGTCGCAGCCCTTCTTGGTGCCGGTGAGCTGCATCTCCTCCCGCAGCAGGTCCAGCAGCGTGGTCCAGGGCTGCACCGCCAGTTGCCGTTGCGTGCCGTTGATGGTGAGGGTGATGGGAATGCCGCCGGCCGGCATGGCCACTGGCGAGGCACCAGCCGAGGCGAATTGTCCAGGGGAGGCAGGAGATCCGGGCATGGTGGCGTCCTGTGCGGGGCAGCCGCAGGCCGGGCGCGGGGCGGCGCACCCGAGACGGCCTTCGGCCGGATTGATCATGCCGGGCGGGCAGGCCCGGCTGGCGGTTCAGGGCCGTTAACGCGGCTCCGCCGCCTGGGGTTGGAGACTCATGGTGGAAATTCGGCCCCGGCGCGGCGCAAGCGGCAAAGAATAGGCGGCCTTCACGCGGGCGCCGTCCCGCAGCGCCCAGCGGCGGTCCACCACCCGGCGCGCGGAAATTTGCCCTTCCGGTGACGGTCGCCGCTTCCTTCCATGCCAGGCCCGCAGCAGCATCAGCCCAGGCAGCGGCAGCCGGTCAGCCCGCGCCGGCCCGGTCCGCCGCGATGAGCATCACGATGCCGGGCCGGATCAGACCACGAAGGCGCGGAAGCTCGCCCGCCCCGTGGCCTCCCGCAACACACCGGCCGCGATCAGGCGCTTGATGATGAGCAAGGCACCCTGAGGCGTGGCGCCGAGTTGCTGCGCCAGCCCGGCCGCCGTCACAACAGGCTGCCGCAAGGCGATCTCGGCGGCCTTGCCGGACTGGCCATGGCGGCGCTCGCTGGCCGCCAGGGCGGCGGCGCGGGCGGCGGCGGCATTCAGCCGGTCCAGTTCCGAAAGGCCGCGCCGAGCGGCCTCGGCCACCTCGGACAGGAAGACAACGGGCCAGTCCGGGTCCTGCAGGCGCGGGCGCTGCCGGGCCATGCGGCCAGTGAAGGCGCACCAGAAAGGCAGCAGCACATGCCGCAGCCGGCCACGCCGCTTGGCCAGCACCGCCGCCACCAGCAGGGCCTGCACGGCGGCGGGGCGGGCGGGCTCGGCCTCGCCGGCCTGCC
>NZ_JACTUZ010000153.1 GCF_014490445.1 Pseudoroseomonas ludipueritiae
CAGACCGTGCGCATCCTGCTGGCCGATGCCCCCGCCGCGATGCTGCTGCCGGCGTTGCACGCGCGGCTGAGCGTCACGGCGCCGGGCGTGATGCTGGCGGTGCTGCCCTGGGCCGGCGCCGAGGATGCGCTGGCACGGCTACGGCGCGGGGAGGCCGAGCTGATCGCCTCCGTGCTGCCGCCCCTGGCACCGCCGCTGCGCCAGCGGCGCCTGCTGGAGGAGCATTATGTCGCCGCCATGCGCCACGGCCACCCGGCGGCGGCGGATTTCACCCTGGCCCGCTGGCTCGCCTTTCCGCATCTCGTCGTTTCCGGCCATGGCGCCAGCACCACGCCGCTGGATGCGGTGCTGGCGGCACGGAGCCTTTCCCGCCGCGTTGGCTTGGTGGTGCCCAGCTTCCTCATGGTGCCGCCGCTGCTGGAGGGCTCGGACCTGATTGCCCTGCTGCCCTCCCGCTGCGTGCCGCCCGGAGCAGCGCTGGCCTTGCGCCCGCCGCCGCTGCCCGTGGAAGGCTTCGCGCTGGACCTCGCCTGGCACGACCGCAGCGCGGAGGACGTGGTGGTGCGGCATGTGGCCGACCTCCTGGGCGGCACGCTTCCCGGCACGGCGGCCTGAGCAGGCTGCACCAACGAAAAACGCCCCGGGGAGACCCCCGGGGCGCTTCCGCATCCGATCCGCGTGGGATCAGACGGAGTAGTACATCTCGAACTCAACCGGGTGCGGCGTGTGCTCGAACTTGTACACGTCCTGCCACTTCAGCTCGATGTAGCTCTCGATCTGGTCCTTGCTGAACACGTCGCCGGCCAGCAGGAACTCGTGGTCGGCGGCCAGGGACTCCAGCGCCTCGCGGAGCGAACCGCAGACGGTCGGGATGTCCTTCAGCTCTTCCGGCGGCAGGTCGTACAGATCCTTGTCCATGGCATCGCCCGGGTGGATCTTGTTCTTGATGCCGTCCAGGCCCGCCATCAGCATGGCGGCGAAGGCCAGGTAGGGGTTGGCGGTCGGGTCGGGGAAGCGGACCTCGACGCGCTTGGCCTTCGGGTTCGTCGCATAGGGGATGCGGCAGGAAGCCGAGCGGTTGCGGGCGGAGTAGGCCAGCAGCACCGGCGCCTCGAAGCCAGGGATCAGGCGCTTGTAGGAGTTGGTCGAGGGGTTCGTGAAGGCGTTCAGCGCCTTCGCGTGCTTGATGATGCCGCCGATGTAGTACAGCGCCTCGTTCGACAGGTCGGCATAGCCGTTGCCCGCGAAGAGCGGCTTGCCGTTCTTCCAGATGGACTGGTGGACGTGCATGCCCGAGCCGTTGTCGCCATAAACGGGCTTCGGCATGAAGGTCGCGGTCTTGCCGTAGCTGTGCGCGACATTGTGGATCACATACTTATAGATCTGCATGTGATCGGCATGCTGCACCAGCGGGCCGAACTTGGTGCCCAGCTCGTGCTGGGACTGCGCCACCTCGTGGTGGTGCTTCTCGCCGGCCACGCCCATCTCGATCATGGTGGACAGCATCTCGGCGCGCAGGTCGCTCTCGCTGTCGACCGGGGGCACCGGGAAATAGCCGCCCTTCACCAGCGGGCGGTGGCCCATGTTCCCTTCCGGGTAGTCCTTCATGCTGGCGCCCGGGCCCTCGATGCTGTCGAGGGAGTAGTGGCCGAAGGTGCCGCCCGTGCCGAACTTCACGTTGTCGAAGATGAAGAACTCAGCCTCGGCGCCGAAGAGCGCGGCATCGCCGATGCCGGTGGAAGCCACATAGGCCTCGGCCTTCTTGGCGGTCGAGCGCGGGTCGCGCGAATAGGCCTGGCCGGTCGAGGGCTCGATGATGTCGCAGAACAGGATCAGCTGCGGCTTGGCGGCGAAGGGGTCCATGCAGGCCGACGAGGCGTCGGGCATCAGGATCATGTCGGACTCATTGATCGCCTTCCAGCCGGCGATGGAGGAGCCATCGAACATGATGCCGTCCGTGAACATCTCCTCTTCCATCGTGGAGACGTGCTGGGCGGTGTGGTGCCACTTGCCCTTCGGATCGGTGAAGCGGAAGTCAACGTACTCGACGCTGTTCTCCCGGATCATCTCCATGACCTTGGAGACAGCGCTGGGCGCTGCGGCAACTGCGGGCTTCTTGGCCATGCTGTGTGGTCCTGTTCCCTAACGACACTCAAACTGCACGGCCGGAAACCTCCCGCCGCGTGTGGCCCCCGGCGCCGATAGCGCATCCTGGGGCCTTCTTCGCCACTACCCTCACCCCTGGTGAGGGCAGCGAAAACCTTGATCCCGGCGCGCCAGGGCGCCGGTGGCGGTCAGACCGCGTCCTCGCCCCGCTCGCCGGTGCGGATGCGGATGACCTCCTGCACGTCCGAGACGAAGATCTTGCCATCGCCGATGCGGCCGGTGCGGGCGGCGGCCTGGATGGCCTCGATCGCGCGCTCTGCCAGGTCGTCGGCGCAGACCACCTCGATCTTCACCTTGGGCAGGAAGTCCACCACGTATTCCGCGCCGCGATACAACTCGGTGTGGCCCTTCTGGCGGCCGAAGCCCTTGGCCTCCACCACCGTCAGGCCCTGCAGGCCGATCTCGTGCAGCGCGTCCTTCACCTCGTCGAGCTTGAAGGGCTTGATGATCGCCTCGATCTTCTTCATCGGCTCCAACTTCAGGCCATGCCCCTATCCGGGGGCCGGCCCTCCTCTTCTCTCCCGGTGCCGTCCGTCCGTGTTGGAGGACCAGCCAGTCGCCGGGCGGCTCGTCCTGCTGTGTCGCACGAGGCGCGCCAGAGGAGCAATGGCACCCAGCCGTGTTTTCCGTGGTGAAACCGCGACCTGAGCCAGAAACGGCACGCGAAACAGGCAGCCTGCCCACGAAATCGGCAGGCATGCAGAGCCGTTGTTGCATCGGGCGGTTCGGAACCCCATGATCCGGCCCGACCCATCCTACCGCCACCACCGAAGGCCCGCCCCCAAGCCATGAAGCCGCTGAACGCCCTGCTCTCCGCCACCGGCACCACTGTCTTCACCGTCATGTCCGCCCTGGCGGTGCAGCACGGCTCCATTAACCTGGGCCAGGGCTTTCCGGACTACGAAGGGCCGGAGGATGTGGTGAAGGCCGCCGCCGATGCGCTGCTGGACAACCGCAACCAGTACCCGCCCATGACCGGCCTGCCGGAGCTGCGCCAGGCCGTCGCGGATGCGAATCGCCGCTTCTATGGCCTGACCATCGACCCGGCCACCGAGGTCGTGGTCACCTCCGGCGCCACCGAGGCCCTGACCGCCTGCCTGATGGCCGTGCTGAACCCGGGCGACGAGGTCGTGCTCTTCGAGCCGCTCTACGACACCTACCTGCCGGTGATCCGCATGCTGGGGGCCGTGCCGAAGCTGGTGCGCCTGACGCCGCCGAAGTGGGAACTGCCGCGCGATGCCCTGGCCGCCGCCTTCGGCCCCAAGACCAAGGCCGTGCTGCTGAACACGCCGCTGAACCCGGCCAGCAAGGTCTTCACCGCCGCCGAGCTGGCCTTCATCGCCGACCTGCTGCAGCGCCACGACGCCTATGCGGTCTGCGACGAGGTCTACGAGCACCTGACCTTCGACGGCTGGAAGCATATCCCGCTGATGACCCTGCCCGGCATGCGCGGCCGCTGCATGCGCGTGGGCTCGGCTGGCAAGACCTTCAGCCTCACCGGCTGGAAGGTCGGCTATGTCACCTGCGATGCCAGCCTGGCGCCCAATGTCGCCAAGGCGCACCAGCTGCTGACCTTCACCACCCCGCCCAACCTGCAGCGCGCCGTGGCGGTCGGCCTGAACAAGGACGACAGCTACTTCGAGAGCCTCTCGGCCGAATTGCAGGCCAAGCGGGACCGGCTGGCCGCGGGGCTGGAGAAGCTGGGCTTCGGCGTGCTGGAAGCGCGCGGCAGCTACTTCATCACCGCCGACTTCTCCCCCCTCGGCTTCTCGGGCGACGACGTGGCCTTCTGCCGCCACATCACCGAGGCCGCCAAGGTGACGGCCATTCCCGTCTCCGCCTTCTATGACAACCCGGCCGATGCGCCCAAGCACTATGCCCGCTTCGCCTTCTGCAAGAACGATGCGGTGCTGGACGAGGCCCTGTCGCGCCTCGCCGCCTGGAAGGCGACGCGCGCGCCGGAAGCCATGGCGGGCTGAAGCCGGCCCACCGGCTTCTTCTTGCAGCCTGGGCAAGCCATCTTCGGCATCCGCTGAAGATGGCTTTTCTTTTACGTGCCCCTGCCGTTATTGCGGCGCAGCAAATTCGGCCGCGAATCGGAGGCCGGCAAGGAAGCGGCAGGCCACCGCGCGGGCTGAAGCCACGAAGATCCGTTGATCTGCCTCGAAGATTAAGGCGCCGGCGATTCTTGCTTCGCGGGAACAATGATCCTGGCCGAGCGTAAGGCTGGAAAATCGGACAAGGTGTTGCTAAAGCTCCGCGCAGGAGAAATCCAGGCGCCGCATAAAGCGCCTCAACCTATAACGAGAGTCGCACACACGATGTCGAAAGCCTTCCTCGCCCAGGTCATTCAGGATTCCATCGGCTGCACCGGCGTTGCCGCCAACCAGGCCGCCTCTGACCTGGTCGCTTCCATCGTGAAGGAGATGAAGAAGAAGGGTGGCTTCACCCTGCCGAGCTTCGGCACCTTCACCGTGCGCAAGACCAAGGCCCGCAAGGGCATGAACCCCCGCACGGGTGAGCCGGTGAAGATCAAGGCCGGCAAGACGGTGCGCTTCAAGGCCTCGCCGAACCTGAAGAAGGCGGTCTGAGGCCGGACGGGCGGGCCTTCCCGGCCCGCCCGCCTGCTTTCTACTTCTTCTTGCTGGCCTCGTAGCGGGCCTTGTTCTCCGCGTTCGGCGGATAGAGACCGGGCAGCGAGGCACCGGCCTCCACCTCGCCCATGATCCAGTTTTCCTGGCGCTCCTGTTCTTCCGCCAGCTCGGCCACCTGGGCCAGCAGTGCCTGCGGGATCAGCACGGCGCCATCCTGGTCCACCACCACGACATCATCCGGGAAGACGGCGACGCCGCCGCAGCCGATCGGCTGCTGCCAGGCCACGAAGGTCAGCCCGGCCACCGAGGGCGGGGCCGCCGCGCCGTCGCACCACACCGGCAGGCCGGTGCCGAGCACCCCCGCCATGTCGCGCACCACGCCATCGGTTACCAGCGCCGCCACGCCCTTCTTGGCCATGCGGGCGCAGAGGATGTCGCCGAAGATGCCAGCGTCCTTGACGCCCATGGCATCCACTACAGCCACGCAGCCTTCCGGCATCGCCTCGATGGCGGCGCGGGTGGAGATCGGCGAGGACCAGGATTCCGGCGTCGCCAGATCCTCGCGCGCCGGCACGAAGCGCAGCGTGAAGGCCCGCCCGACGATGCGGGGCTGCCCTTCCCGCAGCGGCCTGGTGCCGCGCATCCAGACATTGCGCAGCCCCTTCTTCAACAGCACTGTCGTCAGCGTGGCGGTGGAGATGCCCTCCAGCTTCGCCTTGATCGCTGCGTCCATTCCTTGAATCCCCTCTGTCATTCCGCGGCGTGTTCCAGCACCGCTTCCGCCGGCGCCTGCCGGAGCCGTCGCAGCAACGCCTGGACCGGGTGGTCGATCCGCACGCCATCGAAGCGCTTGATCTGGGAGCGGCAGGAATAGCCTGTCGCCACCAGCGCATTCCCATGCGCCGCGACCTTCTGCCGCCAGCCCATGTCGTAGAGACGCTCGGACATGTCGCGGTGCTCCGCCTCATGGCCGAAGGTGCCAGCCATGCCGCAGCAGCCCGTGGCCAGCACGCGAAGCGGCGCCCCCAGGTGCGAGAAGATGGCCTGCCAGTCCTTCAGGCTGCTCACGGCATTGGTGCGCTCCGTGCAATGCGGCAGCAGCATCAGCGGCTCGCCCTGCGGCAGCGGCGGCAGCAAGGGCAGGCGGCTGGCCAGCCATTCCTGCGGCAGCCGCACCTCCGGCGCATCCCCGCCCAGGGCGCCAACATATTCGCTGCGGTAGGTGATGGTCATGGAAGGGTCCAGCCCCACCAGCTCCACGCCGGTATCGGCCAGGGCACAGAGCATGGCGGCATTCTCCGCCGCCTGCCGCTCGAAGGCGCCCAGGAAGCCGTGCACATGCATCGGCTTGCCATTCGGCCGGTAGGGCGCCAGCCAGGGCGTGAAGCCCAGCTCCAGCAGCAGGTCCAGCAGGTCCAGCACCAGCCCGGTTTCGAAATAGCTGGTGAAGGCATCCTGCACGATCACCACATGCCGCT
The DNA here is from genome assembly GCF_014490445.1 of Pseudoroseomonas ludipueritiae. Lineage (GTDB taxonomy): Bacteria > Pseudomonadota > Alphaproteobacteria > Acetobacterales > Acetobacteraceae > Pseudoroseomonas > Pseudoroseomonas ludipueritiae. The sequence continues at coordinate 6,239 of NZ_JACTUZ010000153.1, forward strand.
CTAGCTCGGCGGCGGGCACGGCGCGCAGGTCCACGGGCGTGGCGCGATAGACGCCGCGCTTCGCGGCTTCCGCCCAGAGGTCGATGCCGGAGAACAGCGGCGCATCCACCAGCCCGGCTTTGCGGCCCAGGGCGCGCCCGGCCGTGCTGCCCATCACCGCGTTGGAGATACGGTGGAAGCGCGCGCCCAGCGGCAGCATGGCCTCCAGCTTGCCAACCAGATGGTCCTTCAGCGGCCGGCGGTAGCGGGTGTGGTAGAGTTCCAGGAACTTGGCCCGGAAGGTCGGCACATCCACCTTGATCGGGCATTGGCCGGAGCAGGACTTGCAGGCGAGGCAGCCATCCATGGCCTCCTTCACCTCATGCGAGAAATCCTCTTCCGGCGTGCGGCTGTTGACGTAGCGGGTAAAGGCGCCGGACCAGGGCGAGGCCTTCCGCGCGCGCCATGCCTCCGCCATCGGGTCCACCCCGGCATCCGAGAGCCGCCGCAGCCATTCGCGGAACAGCGAGGCCCGGCCCTTGGGCGAATGCCGCCGGTCCCCCGTCGCCTTGAAGGAGGGGCACATGGCGTCATTGGGGTCGTAGTTGAAGCAGGCGCCATTGCCGTTGCAATGCAGCGCCTCGTCGTAATTGGCGCGGGTATTGGCGGGGATGGTGCGGTCCAGTTGCCCGCGCATCGGCACCTTGTCGATGGCCAGCAGCGCCTCGCCATCCGGCGCGGCGATCTTGCCGGGGTTCAACTGGTTGCGCGGATCGAAGGCCGCCTTGATGGCCTGCAGGGATTCGTAAAGCGGGCCGAAGACTTCCGGCACGTACTCGGACCGCACGCCCTTGCCATGCTCGCCCCAGAGCAGCCCGTTATACTTGCGGGTAAGGGCAAAAACCTCGTCCGAGATCTCGCGGATCATCCGCTCCGCGCCCGGGGCCTTCATGTCCAGCGCCGGGCGCACATGCAGCACGCCGGCATCGACATGGCCGAACATGCCATAGGCCAGCCCGCGCCGGTCCAGCGCCGCACGGAACTCGGCGATGTAATCCGCCAGATTCTCCGGCGGCACGGCGGTGTCTTCCACGAAGGGGATGGGCCGCGCATCGCCCTTCATGTTGCCCAGCAGGCCCACGGCCTTCTTGCGCATGGTCTGGATGCGCTCGGACGCCGCGTCCCAGGCCACGGTATGCCCGCGCCGGCCCATGGAGCGGTCTTCATCGGCCAGCCGGCGTTCCACCACGTCCAGCTTGGCCTGCACCTCCTCGATGCTGTCGCCGACAAATTCGATCAGGTTGATGCCGGGGGCCGGGCCTTCCGGGTCATTGGGGAAGAAGTCTCGCACCCCTTCCCAGACCACGTCGCCGCGCGCCAGGCCCAGCACCTTGGAATCGATCGTCTCCACCGAGGCCGCGCCCAGCACCATGATGCGCTGCGCGTCCCGAAGCGCGGCATCGAAGCTGTCGTAGCGCAGGTTGATCAGCGCGGCATGCTTCGGGATCGGCAGCACCCGGAGCTTCACTTCCGCGATCATCGCCAGCGTGCCCTCGGAGCCGCAAAGCACCGAGTTCAGGTTGAAGCGCCCTTCCCCGTCGCGGATATGCGCCAGGTCATAGCCGGTCAGGCAGCGGTTCAGCGGCGGGAAGCGCTCGTCGATCAACTGGCGACGCTCGCGGAAGATGCCGTCCACCACGCGGTGGATGGCGCCCACCATGTCGTGCCGCGCCGTGGCCCGGGCCAGCGCCGCCTCGTCCATCGGCTCCGAATGCCAGAGCGTGCCGTCCAGCAGCACCACGTCCAGCGCCAGCACATGGTCCCGTGTCTTGCCATACAGGCAGGACCCCTGGCCGCAGGCATCGGTGGAGACCATGCCCGCCACCGTGGCGCGGTTGGAGGTGGAGCATTCCGGCGCGAAGAACAGGCCATGCGGCCTGATGGCAGCGTTCAGCGCATCCTTCACCATGCCGGGCTGCACCCGCACCCAGCCTTCCGCCACATTCACTTCCAGCAGCCGGTTCATGTGGCGGGAGAGGTCCACCACGATGCCATCCGTCAGCGACTGCCCGTTGGTGCCGGTGCCGCCCCCGCGCGGCGTGAAGACCACGCCCGCGAAGCGCGGATCGGCGGAAACCCGGGCGATGCGCTGCAAGTCCTCCACATCGCGCGGGAAGACCACGGCCTGCGGCTGGCGCTGATAAATGGAATTATCAGTCGCCATCATCAGCCGCTGGCCGAAGCCGGCGTCGATATCCCCGGAGAAGCCCCGCAGCCGCAGCTCATCCAGGAAAGCGAGGGAAGGCGCGGCGGGCGCCGGAAGGTCACCGAGGCGGGGGATCATCGCACAGCCTTTTAAGGCCGGGGCGGCGGGCCTTATTCGCCCTTCCACTCCGGCTTGCGCTTGTTGAGGAAGGCATCCATGCCTTCCCGGAAATCCTGGCTCATGTAGCACATCAGCACGAGGTCGCGCCCCTCCTCCGAGGAGATCTGCGGCCGGAGGCGCGCGATGGCCTCCTTGGTGGCGCGCAGCGTCAGCGGCGCATTGCCGGCGATGGTGCGCGCCAGTTCCAGGGCGCGGGCCGGCAGGTCGGCCACATCGGGCACCACCTCATGCAGCAGGCCGATCTGCTTGGCTTCCTCGGCCTCGATCAGCCGGGCGGTGAAGATCATCTCCTTCACGCGGGAAGGCCCGACCAGCGCCAGCAGGCGCGAGAAGGCGCCCATGGAGAGGATATTGCCCAGCGTCCGCGCGATGGGGAAACCGAACTTGGCGTTGGAAGCGCCGATGCGGATGTCGCAGGAAGCCGCGATGGCGCCCCCGCCCCCGGTGCAGGCACCGGCGATGGCGGCAATGATCGGCTTCGGGCAGGATTCCAGCGTCGCCACGATGCGCCCGATCCGCTCCTCGTACTGGATGGCGTCCTCGGGCGTCTTGAAGGCGCGGAACTGGTTGATGTCGGTGCCGGAGGCGAAGGCCTTGTCCCCCGCGCCGGTCAGGATCACGGCGCGGACCGACTTGTCTTCCGCGATCTCGTTGCAGAAGGCGGCCAGCCTCTCATACATCGAGAAGGTGAAAGCGTTGCGCGCCTGCGGGCGGTTGAAGGTGACGCGGCGGATGCCGCCCTCCAGTTCCTCGAACAGAATGTCGTCCTGGCCGTCCATTGCGTCCTCCCCCTCCATTGCTGGCGGCGGGGCGGCGGGAACAGCCATGCCGGCTGCGCCAGCCGGGCCAGCCGCCTTTCCGCTATAGGATCGCCCCCGGTTGCTGTAAATCCGGGCCCGGGCGCCGCAATCATGGAAACTTCATCTTGCCCCCCTGACTTTCCGGCCCGGCCCCGGCTAGTGGAGGCGGCACGAACATGACAGGGTGGGACATCGACCTCATGCGCCGCTCCAGCTTCCTGCTCCTCAGCGCCTCGCTCCTGGCCACCGCCGCGCTTCCCGCCGTGGCGCAGCAGGCGCCTGTCTCCGGCAACCTGGTGCTCTATACCAGCCAGCTGGAGCCTGATGCCGCGGCCACGGTGGAAGCCTTCCGCAAGCGCCACCCGGGCGTGACGGTGGAATGGGTGCGCGGCGGCACCAACCAGATCCTGCCCCGCCTGCGCGCCGAGATCTCCGCTGGCAACCCACGTGCCGATGTGCTGCTGCTGGCCGATAGCCTGACCTTCGAGGGCCTGAAGAAGGAGGGCCTGCTGCGCCCCAGCCCGGAAGTGGAGCTCGGCGCCACCCCCGCCACGGTGCATGACCCGGAGCGGACCTATTTCGGCACCAAGCTGATGACCACCGGCATCGTCATGAACACGCGCGCGCCCTTCACGCCGAAGACCTGGGCCGACCTGCTGCGGCCCGAGGCACGCAACATGACCGCCATGCCCTCCCCCGCCGTCTCCGGCGCCGCCGGCATCCATATCCAGACCCTGGCGCAGGACCCGAAGCTGGGCTGGGACTATATCGAGAAGCTGGCCCGCGCCGGCATCCAGCCGCGCGGCGGCAATGGCGCCGTGCTGCAAAGCGTGGCGGGCGGGGAGCGCGCCTTCGGCATCGTGGTGGACTACATGCCGATCCGCGAGGCCGCGAAGGGCGCTCCGGTGAAATACATCTTCCCTGAGGACGGCGTCTCCGCCATCACCGAGCCCGCCGCCATCCTCAAGAGCAGCAGGAACCCGCAGGCGGCCGCCGCCTTCATCTCCTTCCTGCTCTCGCCCGAGGGCCAGAAGCTGGCCTCCAGCCAGGGCTTCCTGCCGGCCGACCCGAATGTGGCCCCACCGCCGGGCTTCCCGGACCCCAAGACCGTGAAGGTCCTGCCGCTCGACAATGCCCGCGCCGCCGAAGAAGCGGATGCGACCCTGCGCCGCTTCAACCAGCTTGTCGGCCAGTAGCCTCCAGGACCCACCGCCGGCCGCCGCCCCGCTGCCGGCGGTGCCGGCGGTCGCGCCCCCACCCTTGCCCCGCCCG
>NZ_JACTUZ010000154.1 GCF_014490445.1 Pseudoroseomonas ludipueritiae
CCTTCGCCGAACGTTACCTCTCCACCGACCTCTTCCACGGACTGTGAGAAATGGCTTGACGCGAGCGGCGGCACGCCCTCCTTTGAAGGGCATGAACACGACCCTGCCCGCCCTGCGCTGGTATTACCGCCCGCTTTCATAGCGCGCGGCAGGATCGTTCATTCCGAAACATGCCGCCGCGAGGCGGCATGTTCATTTCAGGAACCCCCCCTCGCGGCAGCGGGACTGCCTCTTGAGGGACCTGATGTTTGACCTGCCCGATGCCGCCGCCCTGCCCTGCCTCCGCCCCGCCCGTCCCAGGCCCAGCCTGGGCCTGATCGGGCACGGCGCCTTCGGGGCCTTCATCCACCCGCACCTGGCGCGCTTCTTCGATGTCGTGGTGCATGACCCGGCCGATTCGACCTCCGCCAGCCTTGCCGCCGTCGCAGGGCGGGAGATCGTCGTGCTGGCCGTACCGCTGGCACAGATGCGCGAGGTCGCCACCGCCATTGCGCCGCATCTGCGGCGGGGGGCGCTGGTGGTGGATGTCTGTTCCCTGAAGGTGGCGCCGCTGGCCATCCTGGCGGAGACCCTGCCGGAGCACGCTGAGATCCTCGGGACCCATCCGCTTTTCGGGCCGCAGAGCGGCAAGGCGGGAATCGCCGGCCTGCGCATCGCGCTCTGTCCTCTCCGCGGCCGGCGGGCGCGGCTGGCGGCGCGGCTGCTCCGCCGCGGCTTCGGGCTGGAAGTGGTGCAGAGCACGGCGGAGGAGCACGACCGCCAGATGGCCTATGTGCAGGGGCTGACGCATATCGTCTCCCGCATCGTGCTGGCCATGGATGTGCCGCCGCTGGAACTGCGCACCACCACCTTCGAGCACCTGACCCGCATGGTGGATACCGTGCGCCATGACTCGGAGGCGCTGTTCCGCACCATCGCCCGCGACAACCCTTACGCCGCCGAGGTGCGGGAACGCTTCGCACGGGCAACCGCCGAGGTAATGGAGCGGCTGGGGGCGCCTTGAGCGCCGCCGCCAACTTCCGCCCTGCGGCCCATGCGCCGCAGGAGGCGGCCTGCCCTCACAAGCGGCAATGCCCGCGGCCCGGGGGCTGATCAGCCCGACAGCGCTGAGGTGAGTCTCTGATTTTAAGGAAGGAGTACCGGGTGGTGGGGCCACCGGGGAGAGATGGTCGGAATGGCGGGATTCGAACCCACGACCCCTTGTCCCCCAGACAAGTGCGCTACCAGGCTGCGCTACATTCCGATGGCCGGGGCATAGCACCGGGCCAGCGCCGCCTCAAGCCCCCCTTGTGAAGGAATAGCAGCGTCTCAGCCGGGAGAATGGACCCGCACCAGCGCATGCAGTTCGGCGGACAGCGCTTCCAGCTCCGCCACGACTTCCCGTAGGGCGTGGTGGCCTGTCTCCAGCGGCGGCGCCTCAGCCATCATGGATTCGGCTTCGGCCTCACGCTCGGCCGGCTCGGCCGAGTCCAGCCCACCCTCGCGCAGCAGGCGCTGCACGCCCTTGATGGTATAGCCCTGGGTATAAAGCAGGTCGCCGATGCGCCGCAGCAGCGCGATATCCTCAGGCCGGTAGTAGCGGCGGCCGCCGCCGCGCTTCAGCGGCTTCAGCTGCGGAAACTTGGTTTCCCAGAAGCGCAGCACGTGCTGCGGGATATTCAGGTCCTCCGCCACCTCGCTGATGGTGCGGAAAGCGGTCGGCGCCTTGCGCAGGCGGCCCGCGGATTCGGCCGCCGGCTCACCCTCTTCGCCTGGCAGGGGTAGGTCGTCACTCATCGGTTGTCGGCACCGTCTCGCCGTTCAGCCGGGCTTTCAGTACCTGGCTGGGGCGGAAGGACAGCACACGCCGGGGCATGATGGGCACCTCGACGCCGGTTTTCGGGTTCCGGCCGACGCGCAGGCCCTTCTGGCGCACCGTGAAGGTGCCGAAGGCCGAGATCTTCACGGCGCGGCCACTTTCCAGCGCCGCCGAGACGCGCTCCAGCACGTCCTCCAGCAGTTCCGCGCTTTCATTGCGGGAGAGGCCGACCTGGGCGTAGATCGCCTCGGCAAGCTGCGCGCGCGTGATGGTATTCATGACCGGTCGCGGCCCATGCCAGAAATCCCTCGCAACCCACTCTACTGCAAAAGAAAACCGGCTAGGCCGTCTGGCGTCAACCGCGCCAAGCCTCCGCCTGGCTTCCTGGCGCAGAGAGTCGGCCAGCGTGACAGATTCGCCACAGCGTGGCGCAGCCGTCACGCTCCAGGAAAACCCGACTCAGGCGCGACGTTGCAACACGGCTGTGAAGAAACCATCCGTGCCGTGGCGATGCGGCGAGAGCTGCATCCAAGGGCCTTCCACCTCCGGCGCCGGGGCATCGGTGGCCTCAGCCCAGGCGGTGGCGAAGGGCACAAGCTCGAATTCCGGATGGCGGGAAAGGAAGCCCTCCACCTGAGCCGCATTCTCCTCCGGCAGCATGGAGCAGGTGGCGTAGACCAGCCGCCCGCCCTTCGCGACCAGGGAGGCGGTGGTGTCCAGGATGTCGTGCTGCTTGGCCGAAAGCTCCGCCACGTCGCGCGGGGTGGTGCGCAGGCGGGCATCGGGGTTGCGGCGCCAGGTGCCGGTGCCGGTGCAGGGCGCATCCACCAGCACGCGGTCGAACTGCCCGGCGCGGCGCTTCACCCAGCGATCCCCCGGGGTCAGCAGGTGGCGTTCGGCATTGTCCACGCCAGCGCGGCGCAGGCGCTTCACCGCGCCCTCCAGCCGGGGGGCGGAAACATCGCAGGCCACGATGCGACCCTTGTTGGCCATGGTCGCCGCCACCGCCAGCGTCTTGCCGGCGGCACCGGCGCAGTAATCGGCCACGCGCATGCCGGGACGGGCACCGGTCAGCAGGGCGATGAGCTGGCTCCCCTCGTCCTGGATCTCCACCAAGCCATCCGCGAAGGCCTTGCTGGCCAGCACGGGGCGGCGATCCGGGATTCGCAGGCCCCAGGGGGAATAAGGAGTCGGCTCGGTCTCGATGCCCTCGGCCGCGAGCGCGGCGGCGGCCTGCTCCCGCGTGGTGCGCAACAGGTTCGCGCGCAGGTCCAGCGGTGCCGCGACATCCATGGCCTCGGCTTCGGCCGGCAAGGAATCGCCGAAGCGGCCACGGAAGGAATCCAGCGCCCAGTCCGGCAGGTTCAGCCGGATATGCTCCGGCATCTCGGGCGAGACGAGCGGCTGGCCGGCAAGGCCGCCGATCCGCTGCCGCTCGGCCGCGGCCAGGGGTGGCGGGGCGAATTGCTGGCCGGAGAAGAAGCCGTCCACCTGCTCCAGCGTCATGCCCTCCACCAGCAGCAGATGGGCCAGCACCAGGAAGCGCGCCTGGTCCGGCAGCCTGACCCGCGACAGCCACCATGCCAGGCGCAGCCGCTGGCGCAGCACGCCCCAGGCGCGCTCGGACACCGCGCGGCGGTCGCCGCCACCGATGTAGCGGCGGGCACGGAAGAAGTCGTTGGCCGTGGCATCGGCCGGGCGGCGCGGCGTGGCATCCACCGCCGCCACCAGGTCGATGGCGGCGGCGATGCGGGCGGAGGGGGTCAAGTGAGGCTCAGCCTTCCTGGCGGTAGTTCGGCGCTTCGCGCGTGATGGCCACGTCATGCACGTGGGACTCACGCAGGCCGGCGCCGGTGATGCGGCGGAAGGTGCAGTTCTTCTGCATGTCCGCGATGGTGGCGTTGCCGGTATAGCCCATGGCCGACTTCAGGCCGCCCACCATCTGGTGGATGACATTGCCGACCGGGCCCTTGTAGCCGACGCGGCCCTCGATGCCCTCGGGCACCAGCTTGAGCTGGTCCTGCACCTCGGCCTGGAAGTAGCGGTCGGCCGAGCCCCGCGCCATGGCGCCGATCGAGCCCATGCCGCGATAGGCCTTGTAGGAACGGCCCTGGTAGAGGAACACCTCGCCCGGCGCCTCATCGGTGCCGGCGAACATGCTGCCCATCATGGCGCAGTCGGCGCCGCCCGCGATGGCCTTGGCCAGGTCGCCGGAGGAACGGATGCCGCCATCGGCGATGGCCGGGATGCCCTTCTCATGCGCGGCGACGGAGCATTCCATCACGGCGGTGAGCTGCGGCACGCCCACGCCGGCCACGATGCGGGTGGTGCAGATGGAGCCCGGGCCGATGCCGATCTTCACCGCATCCGCGCCGGCATCGGCCAGCGCGCGCACGGCTTCCGGCGTCGCCACGTTGCCGGCGATGACCTGCACGGTGTTGGACATGCGCTTCACGCGCTCCACCACCTTCATCACGCCGGCGGAGTGGCCATGGGCGGTATCGACCACGATCACGTCCACCTCGGCCTCCACCAGCAGCTCGGCCCGGCGGATGCCGTCCTCGCCCGTGCCGGTGGCGGCGGCGGCGCGCAGCCGCCCCATGCTGTCCTTGGCGGCGTTGGGGTTGGCCTGAGCCTTGTCCATGTCCTTGACGGTGATCAGGCCGATGCAGCGGTACTGGTCGTCCACCACCAGCAGCTTCTCGATGCGGTGCTTGTGCAGCAGCCCGCGCGCCTGGTCCGGCCGCACATCGGCGGTGACGGTGATCAGGTTCTCCCGCGTCATCAGTTCATAGACGCGGGTATTCGGGTCCGTCGCGAAGCGCACATCGCGATAGGTCAGGATGCCGACCAGCCGGTTGCTGCCGGATTCGACCACCGGGATGCCGCTGATGTGGTGGGCGGCCATCACCGCCTGCGCCTCGGCCAGGGTCTGGTCGGGGTGGATGGTGACGGGGTTCACCACCATGCCGCTCTCGAACTTCTTCACCTGCCGCACCTGGGCGGCCTGCTGCTCGGGCGTCAGGTTCTTGTGAATGACCGCGATGCCGCCGGCCTGGGCCATGGCGATGGCCATGTTGCCCTCGGACACCGTGTCCATGGCGGCCGCGACGAGCGGGATGTTGAGCGAGATTTCCCGCGTCAGCCGCGTGCGGACATCGGCCTGGGCCGGCAGCACGGTGGAATAGGCCGGAACGAGCAACACGTCGTCAAAGGCATAGGCCTCGGCGATCAGGTGGCGCTGCGGCGCGGTTTCGATGGGGAGAGAGTCGGGTGCCATGGCGGAGACCTTTCGCAGAACCGGCGCGCGTTCCGCTGCCTTGGCGGTGCGTCCTACCCTGGATGGTCCCGCCGGGGCAAGCGTCACAACCGTGACACGCATGCGGGGCTCACCTGCATCAGGCGCGCCCCGCGTGGGTCACGGGCGCCTCAGCGCTGCCCGCCCTCGCCCCGGAAGCCCTGGGCCACCACATACATCTCGGCGCTGCCCTTGCGGCTGGCCGGCGGCTTGGCGTGCTTCACGCTGGCGAAGTCGCGCTTCATGCGGTTCAGCAGGTCGCGTTCCGTGCCACCCTGGAAGGCCTTGGCCACAAAGGCGCCGCCGGGCACCAGCACCTTGCCGGCGAAGTCCAGCGCCAGCTCGATCAGGCCCAGGATACGCAGGTGGTCGGTCGCATTATGCCCAGTGGTATTGGGCGCCATGTCGGAGAGCACCAGCTCGGCCGGGCCATCCAGCGCTTCCAGCACCGCCTGTTCCACCGCCTCGTCCTGGAAGTCGCCCTGCAGCAGGGTGGCGCCGGCGATCTCGTCCATCGGCAGCAGGTCCAGGCCCACCACCTTGCCGGTATTCCCGACCCGCTGCACCGCCACCTGCGTCCAGCCGCCCGGGGCGGCGCCAAGGTCCACCACCCGCTGGCCCGGCTTGAAGATGTGGTACTTCTCGTCCAGCTCCAGGATCTTGAAGGCGGCGCGGGAGCGCCAGCCGGCGGCCTTGGCGGCGCGGACATAGGGGTCGTTCAACTGCCGCTCCAGCCACTTCTGGCTGGCGGTGGTGCGGCCCTTGGCGGTGCGCAGGCGGGTGGAAAGCCCACGCCCGGCCTCGATCGGCGGCTTCACTTGAAAAATCCTTCAGGAAAAAGGCTGGTCGGCGTGGCGGGCGGTGAAGGGCTGGCGGCGGGGGCGGGAACTCTCCTCCCGCATCATACGCTGCAACATGCCTTCCCGCAGCCCGCGGTCCGCCACCGTGACGCAGGAGGAGGGCCAGACGCGCCGGATGGCGGCATAGATGGCGCAGCCGGGCAGCACGAAATCCGCCCGTTCCGGCCCCACGCAGGGATGCGTCCGCAGCCCTTCCCGCCCCAGGGCGAAGAGGTCACGCAGCGCCTGGTCGGCATCCTCGCAATCCAGGATGCGGCCGTCGATCAGCGGGCGGGAATAGCGTGGCAGGGCCAGGGCCACGCCCGCCAGTGTGGTGACGGTGCCGCTGGTGCCCATCAGGCGGACTCCGCCGGAGCGCATCTCCTGCCCGATGCAATGGACGGAATCGAAGCGGCGCAGCGCCTCGGCCACCTCGTCCACCACACTCTCGAAGCCCTGGCGGGTGAAGCAGCAGAGGCCGGCACGCTCCGCCAGCGTCACCACGCCCAGCGGCAGGGAAATATAGCCGATGAGGGAAGCCGTGCCGCCTTCCCGCCGTATCCAGGCGATCTCGGTGCTTCCCCCGCCGATATCGAAGAGCAGCGCCCGCCGGTCCCCCGGCCGCAGCAGCGGCGTGCAGGATTCCATGGCCAGCTCCGCTTCCTCCCGCGCCGGGATGATGCGGAGCGGCAGGCCGGTCGCCTCCCGCGCCCTGGCCACGAAGGCGGCACCATTGGCCGCCTGGCGGCAGGCCTCGGTGGCCACGGCCAGCACGCGGCGCAGCGGGCGGCGCAGCAGCTTCTGCGCGCAGGCCTGCAAGGCCGCGATCGCACGCTCCATCGCATCCTCGGAAAGCTGCCCGGTGGCCGCGAGCCCCTCCCCCAGCCGTACGACGCGGCTGTAGCTATCCACCACCTTCAACCCGCCCGCCGCCGTGGGCGCGCCGACCAGCAGACGGCAATTGTTGGTGCCGAGGTCAATGGCCGCGAAGGCACCGCCGGACTGGCCGGCAGCGGAGGAGCTGGAGCGTGGCGCCGAGGCGGCGCGAAGAAAAACAGGGTCTGACATGGCGTTCTGGTCCGGCGCACCTTCAGCTCAGGCCAGGATGGACATCATCCTGGGTGGCCGAGGACACGCCGGCGGGTTTAATGATCCGGCCTGCGGGACGGCTGGGCAAGCGATTTCGCATGCCGTGCATAAATGGTGCTCCGGACCGCTTGCATCCACCCCATGGCGATGCTATCTGCCCGCCGCGCCGCTGATGAACAGTCCGCAGGCGCCCGTTGGGGAATAGTTTAACGGTAGAACTCCCGACTCTGACTCGGGCAGTCTTGGTTCGAATCCAGGTTCCCCAGCCACTTCACCCGTAAATGCCTGATTTAATTCGCTGCCGCTCAGTCGGTGGGGACATTGTCCCCCAGACTGTCCCTTCCATTGTCCTACTAGGCAGGGCCATGACGGACGGCATGAGGCTACGGGGCCGCATCTATTGGATACGGCGCAAGACACCCCTTTCTCAACTAGGAATTGTAGGCAGACGCGAGATAAACGTTTCGCTGAGGACTACCTGTCCTCGTGAGGCGTGCAGACGGGCGCGCCATGTGCATATCGCCGTGGATAGGATTTTCGCCTTGGCTGCTGATGGAACAAAGGTGGTGTCACTGCGGGAGCGCCGCGTCCAGGAAGCAATAAGGGCCTTAGCCCAGGAACCTGTCTGGGATGGCGAGCAGTACGCTCTACTTGCAGAGGACATACAGGCCGGCAACGACAGCGAATTCGACGCCATCATGTCTATGCTTGGCAGTGAGAAGGAACCGGCACTGACGCCTCTGGAGTACCGACGCCTCAAGCACCAGCTTGAGCGGCTACTCCTGCATATGTGTGTGCGGAAAACCCAGAACTCTCTGGACCAAGCGGTGAGCCTCGCCGAGGCATTCTCTAGCGCTCACAAAAGAGTCATTTCAGCCCAGAAAGCCGAGGATAGCCCGCTCTTCTCCACCCATTTTGAGCGCTTCCTTGCCTATAAGAAAGGCGAGAGCAGCGATGCGGATGGGTACACTGCCCAGACTGAGAGTCAAACCAGGGTCACTGGCCGACTATTCCGAGAACTGATGGGCGACCTGCATGTGGGCTCCATAAGTCGTCGGACAGCCTCCGAGTTCCGCCAACTCCTGCTCCGTGTTCCAAGTAATCTGGGCAAGAGCCCGAAAGACCCCCCCGCCCCGACCGCCATCGAGAGGGCCGACAAGGAGGAGGCGTCAGGGCAGCCAGCGGTCAAGCGGCTGAGCATGACGACCGTCAAGAGGCACTTCTCGTCGATGCAGCAGTACTGGAAGTGGCTGCTGACACATGACTATGTAGCGGCCAACCCATTCGAGAGGTGGGAGTTCCCTAGGAAATCGGCGGCGCGCAGAGCCCGCGCGGACTGGCCTGATGACGACTTGGTGCGCCTGTTCCGAAGCCCCCTCTTCCGTGTAAAGCCCCTGGATTCAACTTTCCGCTGGGTGCCCGCAATTGCGCTTCTTTCAGGGATGCGCGTCGAAGAGATTTGCCGCCTGCGACCGCAGGACGTCTCCTTTATGGATATGGCATTCAATATTCGCGAGCACGAGGACGGCTGGTCCCCCAAGACGGAAGCCGGCTCAAGGCTCGTACCCATCCATAAAGCTTTGATTGAGTTGGGTTTCGCTAACCTTGTCGCTCGTCGTATCTCAGAATCTGCGGACCGCCTGTTCCCGGGCCTCAAGTCTGGAGGGCCCGACGGCAAGCTGGGCTATGACCCGAGCCGACAGTTCAGCCGCCTCAAAATCGGCATGGGTTTCCCGAAGAACCAAGTATTTCATTCGTTTCGCGCAACAGTAAGGACCAAAGTGCGCAATGCCACTCCTCCTTTGCCGGCAGAATTCATCGATGCGACGATTGGACATGAGCCAGGAGCGGACGCCTCGACAGGAGAGCGAGTCTACCAGAAGCGATACGACTTGAGGAATCTTCGTATGGTCATTGATGCGCTGGAGTATCCACCCGCTGTGATGGCAACTCTGCGCCTCGCAGTAACTGGAACAGAAGTGACTTCAGGCGAAATCACCTCCATAAAGGAGGGCGCTCTGGCCACCGTCGATGAGAGCGCCATTGAGGAGGAGGTCGACTTGGATGAGGTTGGAGTCACCGAGTTCGAACCTGGTGGGTGACAGGTAGTTTTCATCCCCTAAATGCCAGACAGACAGACAGGCCGATTTTGACCACAAGTAACGTTTTCACCTGTCAGATATATGTCAAGCATATCTCGAGCGACAACTCGATGACTGCTCCTGCAAATAGATTGAGGGGGGGGTCCAGTAGGACCCCTAGGCAGAATGAACAGACTGACCCGAGCAGATGTTCAGTACCATGTTGAGCGTCTACTGAAACTAGAGCCATTTCGGACCGAGAAAAAGCTCAGAGCGTATAGGGCCAAAACGGGGGTGGTCTTTTATGTGAAGCAATCCATTGAAGCCTTTCCGCTCATAGTCGAGCCTAGATGGTTTGAAGAACTGACGGCGGGCACTATCGAGGGCGTGACGTCTAGAGGCGAGGCAAACTTTAGTTCGGGATATCGGGAATTCCCTCGCGCTATGTCGCCGAAGGGGTTCCTGCAGTTCCACGGCTGTGATGTAGCCATTCAAGATGACGTAGCGCTCCGTAATCTTCTGAGGTTTATCGGCGCTCTTCGACCGGGGGAGCCTTCCCCCGCTGACCCGATGGCCGACATTAAGGCCGCCGAAACTGACCTAGCCAGCTTGCCAGCCACAGAACGAGAAGCACTTGTACAAGCCCGGTTAGGACAAGGTAGGTTCCGGAGCGACCTGATTGGGAGATGGGGCGGCCAATGCGCTGTCACAGGCATCGCCATCGCTCCGCTCCTTCGGGCATCACACATCAAGCCGTGGAGGTACAGCACCAACCGCGAGCGCCTTGACCCGGAGAACGGCCTGCTACTTCTCGCCAACCTGGATGCCGCCTTCGATGCCGGCCTCATATCATTCAGCAACGAAGGTAAGATGCTCCTCTCCAGAGCCCTGGGCGCGCCACCTGCGGCATTGCTCGGCATGGCAGTTGGAGCAGGCTTACGGCACCAACCTTCCGTCCAGCAACAAGCCTACCTCGAGTTGCATCGAGAGGCTGCAGGGTTCCAGTAGACATTAGAGGCTTCGGTGAAAAGCCGCACAAGACGAGAAGTGGACCGCCAGCCAAAGGCAACAGACTGGCCCGACGTACCGGCAGCGCGTCGGCGCACGATGCGGGCTATCAAAGGGAAGAACACGAAGCCTGAGCTACTACTCAGGTCCATGCTCCACAAGGCTGGCTACCGATTTCGCCTGCATCGGAAGGACTTACCAGGCCGGCCAGACATAACGTTTCCTTCGCGACACAGGGTTATAGAAGTGCGCGGCTGCTGGTGGCATCGGCATGCCGATTGCCGCCACTGCACAACGCCCAGAACGCGCCAGGAGTACTGGCTCCCGAAGTTCGCAAGGAATCAAGCGCGGGATGCAGCCAATGAGGCCGCCCTTCGTGCCCTAGGCTGGGATGTTCTTGTCGTTTGGGAATGCGAATTAGCGGACGCCGAGAGGCTCCTGAACCGAGTCGTACGCTTCCTTCATCTAGGCGAG
>NZ_JACTUZ010000155.1 GCF_014490445.1 Pseudoroseomonas ludipueritiae
GCGCGAGGCGGGAGGCGCCTTCCAGCGCCGCGCCGGCCCCCAGGCCCAGCGTGGCCAGCAGCGCCAGCAGGGCAAGGCCCGCCACCGCCTCCGCCCAGGGCAGCAGCGCCTGCCGCCGCGCCAGCAATGCCACGCCCAGGCAACAGAGCAGGAAAAGCCCCAGCGGCAGCGCCGCCTGCGCCATCGGCAGGGCCACCGGCCGGGGGGAAACCAGCCGGTTCGGCGCCACCGAAAGCCAGCCGAGCAGGAAAGGCAGCACCGCCGCCAGCGCCGCCAGCAGCGCGGCCGCCGTGGCCTCGCGCGGGATGGCGGCGATAGGCGGTGCCGTGGCCGCGGCGCCGATCAGCGGCTGGGACCGGGCCTCGGCCATGGCCGGTTCAGCCGATGCCCAGCCCGTGCAGATGCGCCTTGGCGACCTCGCGCGGGTTCTGGCCTTCCACGACGATCTTGCTGTTCAGCCCTTGCAGGCCGGTCAGCGTCAGGGAATCGAACACCGGGTTCAGCCATTCGCCCAGTTGCGGATTCGCGGCGGCCACTTCCCCGCGCACGGTGGGCGCGGGCTGGTAGACCATCTGCGCCCCCTTGGGGTCGGCCAGCACCTTCAGGTCCAGCGCGGAAATGGCGCCATCGGTGGCATAGACCATGGCCGCGTTGACACCGTTCATCTTCTCGGCCGCCGCGCGCATGGTCACGGCGGTGTCGCCGCCGGCCAGCACCAGCAGGTTGGCGGGCTCCAGCTTGAAGCCATAGGTGGACTGGAAGGCGGGCAGCGCCGCCGGGCTTTCCACGAATTCGGCGGAAGCGGCCAGCTTGAAGCGGCTCCTGAAGTCGGTGCCCAGCAGGCGCGCCAGGTCCTCCAGGCTGTCCAGCTTCTGGCCGGATGGCGCGGCATCGGCGCGCACCGCGATGGCCCAGGTATTGTTGGCGCTGGCAGGCTTCAGCCAGACCACCTTGTTCTTCTCGGCATCCAGGCTCCGCACCTTCTCATAGGCGGCGGCGGGCTGGCGCCAGGCGGGGTCGCTCTCGATGTTGAAGAAGAAGGCGCCGTTGCCGGTATATTCGGGATAGATGTCGATCTCGCCGGCCAGCAGGGCACCGCGCACGATGCGCGTGGGGCCGAGCTGAAGCTTGCGTTCCACGCCGGCACCTTTCGCCTCCAGCACCTGGGCGATCATCTCGCCCAACAGCGCGCTTTCGGTATCCAGCTTGGAGGACACCACGATGCGCCGCCCCTGCGCCCTGGCAGGCAGGCCCGGCAGCGCGGCGGCGATGGCGAGGCCAGCGGCCCCCTGCAACAGCAGGCGGCGGGTGGTGAGGCTCTGCATCGGCTTGATACTCCGCCAAGGATGTCTCTGCCGGCGGTTCCCCCCGCAAGCCAGGGCATGAACGCAGCGGTGCCCGATTCGTTGCAAGCGCGCGGAAAGGTCAGCCGGCCTGGGCCAATGCCGCCGCGGCGCCGAAGAGCCCCGGCTGCGGATGCGTCAGCACCCGCACGGGAATGCCGCGCATCCTGGCCTCGAAGCGCCCCTTGGCGGCGAAGCGCGCGGCGAAGCCGGCCTGCGGCAGCCGGGGCAGGATGCGCGGCGCCAGCCCGCCGGCCACCACCAGGGCATGGGCCCCATGCGCCAGCGCCAGATCCCCCGCCACGGTGCCGAGGCATTGGCAGAAGCGGTCCAGCGCCGCCACCGCCAGGGCATCCTCCCCAGCCAGGGCGCTTTCCCAGACCACACGGTCGCCACTGGCGGTGACGGGGCGGCCCTCGGCCTCCGCCAGCACTTCATAGATTGCCAGCAATCCGGGGCCGGAGACCACACGCTCGGCCGAGACGCGGCCATGGCGGGCGCGCAGCCGGTGCAGCAGCCGGTCCTCGAAATCGTCGGTCGGCGTGAAGCCGATGTGGCCGCCCTCGGTCTCCACCACCTCATAGCTGCCGCCGGGGTGGCGCAGCAGCACCGCCACGCCCAGGCCGGTGCCGGCGCCGACGATGCTGACCACCCCTTGCTCCGGCAGCGACCCTTCCGGCCCGGCGGCGGAGGGCAGATGGTTGGCATCGAGTTGCGCCACCGCATGGCCGACGGCGCCGAAATCATTCAGCAGCAGGCATTGCTCCAGCCCCAGTTCATCGCCCAGCGCGGCAGGGTCGATGGTCCAGGGGTTATTGGTCAGCTTCAGCACGCCGGTACTGACCGGGCAGGCCACGGCGAGCGCGGCGCGATGCGGCAGCGGCCGCCCCAGCCGCGCGGCGAAGGCGCGCCAGGCAGCGGGCAACCCGTCATGCTCGGCGGTGCGCAGCACCACCACATCCTCCAGCGCCACGACACGCCCGCCCGCCAGCCGCGCCAGGGCGAAGCGCGCATGCGTGCCGCCGATATCGATCGCGACGACCTCATCACCCCTCGCGGGCGCTTCCCTGCCTGCCATGCCTGCCGCCTCCTGCTGCCGCCCCGGGTATGGCCCGAAGATCGTGGCCCGTGAACGCCCAAGGCGCAGGCCGGTAACAGCGGCCTGCTTCAGGCCCGCCGGGTGCCGCGCAGGGTGCTCAGCGCCAGGGCCAGCAGGCAGAAGCCGCAGAGCACCCAGAGCGCGGCGCGGTAGCCACCCAGCAGCGCCGTCATCTCCGCCACCGAGAAGCCCGCCAGTTGTCCGGAATAAACCGCCTGCCGGCTGGCGGGGGACAGCGGCGCGGTGACGATGCTGAGCGCCAGCGCCGTGCCCAGCAGCCCGCCGCTGTTCTGCAGCATGGAGCGCACGCCATTGGCGATGCCACGCCGCGCCGGCGGCACGCTGGTCATGATGGCGCTGGTATTGGGCGTCATGAACAAGCCGGTGCCGAGGCCCATCAGCAGCATCCAGAGCATCAGCAGCAGCGGTGGCATGGCCGCGCCGATGGTGGCGGCCAGCCCTGCGGTGCCGGCACTGGCCAGCCCCAGCCCGATGCGCGTCAGCACCGCGGCCTGCATCCGCCGCAGCAGCCGCCCGGCCAGGGGTGCCGCGATCATCATGCCCAGCGCGGTGACGCTGACCTGCGCGCCCGCCTCCAGCGGCCCCTTCCCCTGCGCCGCCTGAAGAAACAGCGCCACCAGCAGGATAAAGGCCGTCTGCGCCGCCGGCAGCAGCAGCACGGAGGCATAGCCGATGCCGCGGTCCCGGTCCGAGAATAGCCGCAGGTCCACCAGCGGGTCCGGCCGCACCGCCTGGGTCAACAGGAAGGCCGGAAAGGCCGCCGCCGCGATGCCCATGCTGAAGACCACCAGCGGGTGTCCCCAGCCCCAGGAGCCGCCCAGCGAGAGCGTCAGCGCCAACCCGCCCAGCAGCATCAGCGAGAGCAGGCCGCCCAGCAGGTCGAACCGCTCCCCGCTGCCCTTGCTTTCCAGCCGCCGCAGCGTCAGCGCGGCCCAGGCCAGGGCGATGAGGCCGAGCGGGATATTGAACAGGAACACCGCCCGCCAGCCGAAGCCCGCCACCATGGCGCCACCCACCAGCGGCCCCAGCACCTGGGAACAGGCGGCCATGGAGGCATTCAGCCCCAGCCCGGTGCCCAGCAGGCGCGGCGGAAAGGCGTCAGTCAGCAGGGCGGTGGTATTGGTGATGATGGCCGCCGCCCCCACCGCCTGCACCACGCGGAAGAGGATCAGCATCTCCGGGCTGAAGGCCAGGCCGCAGCCCAGGCTGCCCAGGGTGAAGACCGCCAGCCCCGCCAGATACAGCGCCCGCCGGCCCACCAGATCCGCCAGCCGGCCGAAGACCAGGATCAGCACGGTATTGACCAGCATGTAGGAGAGCAGGATCCAGCTCGCCTCGGTCGGGCTCGCGCCCAGCGCCTGGGTCACGGCGGGCAGCGCCACGTTCAGGGTGCTGCTGTTGATGAAGCAGAGCAGCACGCCCAGGCTGGTGACGGAAAAGATCCGCCAGGCGGCCCGGGCCCTGGCCCTTTCCTCGGCGTCGGTGGGCGTGGCGGTCATGCGGTGGGTGCTCTTCAGCCTGCTCTGCGACCTGCCGGAACAGGGGCGGAAAAATACGCCAACGCCGCGTGGACCCCCTTGTTGCGGCGCGGCGGCTTGCCCATCTGGGGAACATCGCAGCAACAACTGAAAGGAGGTGATCCGGTGTCTCATTGTTTGACCGTGGCCACGACGGCCCAGGCCTGGATCGTTTCGTCCTCCGCGCAGGTTCGCGCGGCCTGAGACGGGCCCGCCGGCGCCACAACGCCGGCCGGTAAAAACAGGCCGGGCTGAACTGGCCCACAGACAATGCCTGAACGAAGAAGGCTCCGGGGATCGCTCCCCGGAGCCTTTTTCTTATCGCTGGCCCTGGTGGGCCGGCCTTCAGCCCAGGCGGGACTTCAGGTCCTTGGCGGGCTTGAACTTCACGGACTTGCTGGCCGCGATCTCCACTTCCTCGCCGGTGGCGGGGTTGCGGCCCTTGCGGGCGGCGCGCTCGCTGACGGCGAAGGAGCCGAAGCCGGCCAGGCGGACCTCACGGCCCTCGCCCAGCGCATCGCCCAGGCTGGCCAGCACGGCCTTCAGCGCCGCATCGGCCTGGGTCTTGGGCAGGCTGGTGGCGGCGGCCACGGCGTCGATCAGGTCCTGGCGGCTCATCGGGCGGGTTTGGTCGCTCAAATGGATTCTCCAACTCACTAAAAGGCGCGCAGGAGAGGCACAGCGGAGGGGCCAAGGTCAAGCCGGGGGACTGCGTTTGTGATTCCACGGGCCGCCTTCCGGGACATGAATTCGACTTTTCTTCGCCACGCAACCGTCATCGGAGCCAAACCGAGCCGTCACATACCGGCGGTACACCCCCCCGCATTGCTGATCCCGGAGGGGTAACAGGACGTGAGCGGCATCCGCATCCAAACGGTCACGAAGCGGTTTGGCGCCACCCAGGTGCTGCGCGGCGTTTCGCTGGAGGTCGCCGCCGGGGAATTCGTGGCGCTGGTCGGGCCTTCCGGCTGCGGCAAGTCCACGCTGATGCGCATCGTCGCCGGGATCGAGCAGCCGGACAGCGGCCGGATCATGATCGGCGCCGGCGATGTGACGCGGCTGCGCCCGGGCGACCGCGACGTGGCCATGGTCTTCCAGTCCTACGCTCTCTACCCGCATCTCACCGTGGCCGAGAATATCCGCGTGCCGCTGGCGCTGCGCCGGCTGAATGCCTGGCAACGGCTGCCGCTGCTGGGCGGGCTGCTGCGCGGCACGACCGATGCCAATTACCTCATGGACCAGGATGTCCGCCGCGCCGCCGAGGCGCTGGGCCTGCGCGCGCTGCTGGACCGCCGCCCGGCGCAGCTCTCGGGCGGGCAGCGGCAGCGCGTGGCCCTGGCCCGCGCCATCGTGCGCCGCCCCGCCGCCTTCCTGATGGATGAGCCGCTCTCCAACCTCGATGCCAGCCTGCGCGTGCAGACGCGGCGGGAGATCGTGGAGATCCACCGTCAGGCCGGCGCCGCCACGCTCTATGTCACGCATGACCAGTCCGAGGCCCTGACCATGGCCGACCGCGTGGCGGTGATGCAGGGCGGCGAGTTGCTGCAGGTGGCGACGCCCCAGGCCATTTATGCCGACCCGCAGGACCTGCGCGTCGCCACCTTCATCGGCTCCCCCCGCATCAATACCCTGCCCGCCGAAGCCGGCGCCGATGGCATGGTGCGCGTGGCGGGTCATCCCGTCGGCCTCTGGGGCGCTCATCCCGGCCCGCTGACGCTGGCCATTCGCCCGGAGGACCTGCTGCCCGCCGGCACCGGCCTGCCCGCACGGGCCGAGGCGCTGGAGTTCCTCGGCGAAAGCCTGCTGCTGCACGCGCGGCACGAGGCCAGCGGCACCGCCCTGGTGCTGCGCCTGCCGCCCGAGATGCGCCCGGACCTTCCCGCCAGCGGCAGCCTCTTCCACCTGCAGTTCGACACCACCCGCGCGCTGCTCTTCAGCCCCGAAGGCCGCCGCATCGGCGCCGCCGCCTTATCGGCGGAGGCCGCCCTTGTCTGAAGCCGCGATCGCCACCCGCGGCTCCGCCGGCTGGGGCGAGGCCGCGACGGCCTGGCTGCTCTCCGCCCCAGCCGCCGCCGCCTATCTGCTGATGCTGCTGCTGCCGACGCTCGCCACCGTGGCGCTGGCCTTCACCGATTACGAGCTGGGCGCCGGGGTCATCTCCTGGGTCGGTTTCGACAACTTCGCCGAATTGCTGCGCGACCGGGGCTTCATGACCTCGCTGCGCAACACCGTGGTCTATGTCTGCCTCGTCACGCCCGGCTCCATCGCCGGGGCGCTGCTGCTCGCGCTGCTGATCGAGGCCGGCACGCGTGGCCGCACCTTCTTCCGCGCCGTCTTCTTCCTGCCGGTGGTGTCGCTGACGGTGGCCATGGCCGCCGCCTGGCAATACCTGCTGCACCCCACCATCGGGCCGCTGAACGCCATGCTGCGCGCGGTGGGCATGGCGGGGCCGGAATGGCTTTCCTCCAGTTCCACCGTGCTGCTCTCCCTCGCCGCCATCGGCATCTGGGAGAACCTTGGCTTCAACCTTGTGCTCTTCCTGGCGGGGCTGACCGCCATCCCGCGCGAGCTTTACGCCGCCGCCGAGGTGGATGGCGCGCGCGGCGGCTGGGAGCGCTTCCGGCTGGTCACCTGGCCGATGCTGGGGCCGACCACGCTCTTTGTGCTGACCATCACCATGATCCGCTCCGTGCGCGTCTTCGACACCGTGGCGGTGCTGACCCAGGGCGGCCCCAACAAGGCCTCCGAGGTGCTGCTCTACAGCATCTACCTCGAAGGCTTCTCCTTCTTCCGCCTGGGCTATGCGGCGGCAATCACGCTGGTCTTCCTGGCCATCGTGCTGGCGCTGATGTGGCTGCAGACCCGGGTTCTCGACAAGCGGGTGCACTATGGCTGAGCGCGCGATCCCCCTGCGGCACGATATCCCGCGCCTGCTGCTGCTGAGCCTCGCCGGGCTGCTGATGCTGCTGCCCTATATCTGGATGGCCGCCGCCAGCGTGAAGCCGCTGGACGAGATCTTCCGTGCCTCCCTCTCGCTCTTTCCCGAGCGGTTCCATGGCCTGGAGAATTACGGCAAGGTCTTCGCGAAGGTGCCGGTCTTCCATTACCTCTGGAATGGCATCGTGGTCTGCGGCGGCATCCTGTTCTTCCAGCTGCTCTTCGCCATCCCCGCCGGCTATGCGCTGGCGAAGCTGCGCTTCCCGGGCAAGGAACTCGCCTTCGGCGCGGTGATGCTGGGGCTGCTGGTGCCGCCGCAGGTGCAGGCGCTGCCGCTCTATGTCGCCTTCAGCGAGATGGACCTGCTGAACACCTATACCGCGCTGATCGCGCCCTTCACCATTTCCGCCTTCGCCATCTTCCTGTTCCGCCAGTTCTTCAAGTCGCTGCCGGACGACCTGATCCATGCTGCGCGGCTGGATGGCTTCAGCGAGATGGCCATTGTCTGGCGCGTGGTGCTGCCCAATGCCTGGCCCGCCGCCACCGCCTTCGCGATCTTCTCCGTTGTCGCGCATTGGAATGACCTGTTCTGGCCGCTGATCGTCGTCAATGGCGGCAGCCATGCCACCCCGGCCCTCGGCGTCCTCTTCTTCCGCTCCGACGAGGCGGGAGATGATTTCGGCGCGCTCATGGCCGCCGCCGTTGTCATGACGGCCCCCCTGGTTCTCGCCTTCCTGCTGGCCCAGCGCCGGTTTGTCGAAGGCATCGCCACCACCGGTCTCAAAGGCTGATCCCCATGACCAAGATGACCCGCCGCGCGGCGCTGGCTCTGCCTGCCGCCCTCGCCATGCCGGCCCTGGCACGCGCCCAGGGCAAGACGGAGATCACCGTCCATTACGCCCAGCCCTTCATCTACAAGGAAAGCTATGACGCGCTGGTGGAAGGCTTCGCGAAGGAGGAGCCCGGCATCAGCCTCAACTTCGTCACCACGCCGAATTACGAGGAAGGCGCGCAGCTCCTGCTGCGCCAGGCCGCGACGCGCCAGCTGCCGGACCTGTCCTACCAGGCCTATACCCGCCTGCGCATGTTCGCCGAGCGCGGCATCGCCCAGGACTTGGCGCCGCTGCTGAAGAACGAGGCCGCCGACCCCGCCACGCTGGGCTACTCGCCCAACCTGCTGGCGCTGTCGCAGTTCGGCGGCATCCAGGCCGGCCTCGCCTATGCCGCTTCCAATCCCGTCTGCTACTACAACGCGGATCTGGTGAAGCGCGCCGGCGGCGACCCTGATAATTTCCCCAGGGACTGGGAAGGCGTCCTGGCCCTGGCGGCCAGGATCGACACGCTGGGCGATGGCATCGACGGCATGTGGTTCACCTGGAGCGGCGACGACTGGATGTTCTCCGCCCTGCTCTTCGGCCACGGCGGCACCATGCTGAACGCCGATGAAAGCGACGTGGCCTTCAACGGCCCCGAAGGCATGAAGTCCCTGAAGCTGCTGGAGCGGATGGTGAAGCAGGCCGGCATGCCGAACCTGACCGCCGCCGCCGCCCGCCAGGCCTTCGCCGCCGGCAAGCTGGGCATGATCTTCCAGACCACGGCGCTGGTGCGCGGCACCGTTTCCTCCGTCGGCAGCAACTTCGACCTGCGCACCACCGGCATGCCGGTGATCGATGCCGAGAAGGGGCGCCTGCCAACCGGCGGCGCCGCCGGCATGCTGACGGCCAAGGACCCCGCCAGGCGCGAGGCCGCCTGGAAGTTCCTGCGCTATTCCACCAGCGCCGAAGGCCAGGCCATGATGGTCAAGGCCACCGGCTACCTGCCCTGCAACCAGATCGCCATCGACGACCCGCAGTATCTGGGCGCATTCTATGCTGAGAATCCGCTGTACATGGCCTCGGTGAAGCAGATCCCGATCTCGATCCCCTGGTATGCCTTCCCCGGCAGCAACAGCGTGCGCGTGACACAGGTGATGGTGGACAACATGGCCCGTATCGTGGAGAGCAAGGCGACGCCGGAGCAGGCGATGGCCGATATGGCGGATGGCGTGCGCAAGCTGCTGCCGCGCCGGAGCTGAGCGCCATGGCCTTCTGCATCGCCCAGATCAGCGACACCCACCTGTCGGAGAAGCACCCCGGCTTCACCGCCAACTTCGATGCGCTGGCCGCGCATCTTCGCGAGGCGGCGCCGGACCTCGTGGTCCATACCGGCGATGTCTCGGCGCATGGGGAATTGGCGGGGGACGACCTGCGCTTCGCCCGCCGCAAGCTGGACGCCATGGGTCTGCCCTGGCTGGCTATTCCTGGCAACCACGATGTCGGCAACGACCCTGGCCTGGGCGACACGCCGGCCGATGCCAGCCGCCTGGCGCGCTGGGAAGAGGCCATGGGCGCCGACCGCTTCATGCTCGACCTGCCCGGCTGGCGCCTGATCGGCCTGGATACGCTGATCACCACCACCGACCTGCCCGAGGCCGAGGCCCAGATGGAGATGCTGGCCGAGGCGCTGGCCAGTGCCGGCGACCGCGCCATTGGCCTCTTCCTGCACAAGCCGCTCTGCGAGGAAACGGTGGCCGAGGAGACAGTCACCTACTGGTCCGTGCAGCCGCGCCCGCGCCGCCGCATCCTGGACCTGCTGGCGCAGCACCCGCCCGCTTTC
Source organism: Pseudoroseomonas ludipueritiae (assembly GCF_014490445.1). Classification (GTDB taxonomy): domain Bacteria; phylum Pseudomonadota; class Alphaproteobacteria; order Acetobacterales; family Acetobacteraceae; genus Pseudoroseomonas; species Pseudoroseomonas ludipueritiae. The sequence goes on from NZ_JACTUZ010000155.1 coordinate 9,573, forward strand.
GTCGCCTCCGGCCATGTGCACCAGTGGCGCGACCGGGGCGTGGCGGAAGGGCTGCGGCAGATCTGGGCCCCCGCCGCCGCCTTTGTGGTGGGCGACACCTGGCAGCAGCGCGCGGCGGGCGCGGCCAAGCCCGTGGGCTATGTGGAGCATATGCTGCACGAGGACGGCCGCCACGATTACCGGCTGGTGCAGCCCGCCGGCATGCAGTGCCACGACATCGGGCTGCTGCCCGGGATCTATGGGGCCATGCAGCCGCTGGAAGCGGCAGAGTAAATAAAGCCGGGGAAGGCGTTCCCCGGCATCCCATCTTCTTTTTTCAGGTTTGGCGTCATGCTGTCCCGCATGGCGCCTTTGTTTCCTCACATCGTGTTCCACGAGCATGGCACGCTCGATGTGGGCGAAGGGCACAGCCTTCACTTCGCATGCTGCGGCAACTCAGGAATGGCGGAGGCGCTGGTGAGCGCCATCCGTGACCTTCAGCGATAGATCAGGATGTAGCGCATGGTGAAGGTCATGGTCATGGTCTCGCCATCCATGTCCGGCGTGAAGGGGGGCACCCGCTGGTCCCGGAAGATGGATTGCAGCGCGAGGTCCAAGGTGCGGGAGCCTGAGCGCCCGACCAGCTCCACTGAGCGCACCCGTCCGCTGCGGTCAATGACGAGGCGCACCTGGCTATTGCCGTCCTCCCCGTTCATGGCGGCCTGCTGCGGATAGAAGGAGCGCGCGCGCACCCAGTCCAGGAAGGCGCCGCGCCAGCTGCCGGTGGGCTGGGCGCCCTCGACGCTGCCGATATTGCCGTTGGAATCGGCCTGGGCCGAGCGCCGGCGCTGCTGCGGCACATTGCCCATCGAGAGGTTCAGGCTGCCTGGCGGCCGCGGCTGGCGCGGCACGCCGCCGCGTGGCGGCGGGGCCATGGCGATCGGCCCCTGCCGCGACAGGTCCAGTGTCCCGGCGAAGGGTGAGGCCGGTGCCCGCTGCGGGC
>NZ_JACTUZ010000156.1 GCF_014490445.1 Pseudoroseomonas ludipueritiae
GTGCTGGCTGCCGCCGGCATGCCGGCGGACTGGACCATGGCCGCCATCGTCGGCGCCGCGGGGCTGGAGCCGGCGCTCGCGGCCTTGGCGCGCGGCGGCACCCTGGCCGTGGCCAACAAGGAAGCGCTGGTCTGCGCCGGCGAGATCGTGCTGGCCGCCGCCCGCGCTTCCGGCGCCACCATCCTGCCGGTGGATTCCGAGCACAACGCCATCTTTCAGGCGCTGGACGCCCGCGACCCCTCGGTGGTCGAGAAAATCATCCTGACCGCTTCCGGCGGCCCCTTCCGGCAGGCCAGCCTGGAACACATGGCGCGCGTGACGCCGGAGCAGGCGGTGGCCCATCCGGTCTGGTCCATGGGCGCCAAGATCAGCGTCGACTCCGCCACCATGATGAACAAGGGGCTGGAGCTGATCGAGGCCGCGCGCCTCTTCTCGGTGCCCGAGGATCGCATCGAGGTGCTGGTGCATCCGCAATCGGCGGTGCATGGGCTGGTGCAGTATGCCGATGGCTCGCTGCTGGCGCAGCTCGGCTCACCGGACATGCGCACGCCCATCGCGCATGCCCTGGCCTGGCCGCGGCGGATGCATGTGGATGTGCCGCGCCTTGATCTCGCGGCCCTGGCGAAGCTGGAGTTTTACGCGCCGGATACCGTGCGTTTCCCCGCGTTACGTCTGGCCCGTGAGGCCTTGCGGGCCGGGCAGGGCGCCACCACCATCCTGAATGCCGCCAACGAGGTGGCTGTCGGGCTGTTCCTTGGCCGCAGGCTGGGCTTTCTCGACATCGCCGCAGTGGTGGAGGAAGTGCTGGCCTCGCTGGGCTCGCCCGCCGTGCCGGACCTCGCCGCCGTGCTGGCATTGGATGCCGCGGCGCGGCAGGATGCGACCGACCGGGCGGCCCGCCGCGCGGCCTGACCCATTAAGCCCCGCCGGGGGGCGGAGATACGACCTTGGAATTCCTGTCCGACGGACTGCGCAGCATCATTGCCTTCATCGTGGTGCTGGGCGTGCTCGTCTTCGTGCATGAGATGGGCCACTACCTCGCCGCCCGCTGGCGCGGCGTGCATGTCGAGGTCTTCTCCATCGGCTTCGGCAAGGTCATCAAGAGCTGGACGGACCGTCAGGGCACCGAATGGCGCCTGTCGTGGCTGCCGCTGGGCGGCTTCGTGAAGCTGCACGGCCAGGAAGGCCCGGGCGACGCCACCGAGCAGCAGATGGCCCGCTGGATCGAAGGCCGCACCTTCCACAACAAGCCGGTGCGGGACCGCGCCATCGTGGTCGCCGCCGGCCCGGCCGCCAATTTCATCCTGGCCGCCGTGCTCTTCGCCGGGCTCTACATGAGCATCGGCCAGCCGCTGCCCAGCGCCACCGTGGGCACGGTGATGGAGGGCAGCGCCGCCGCCAGCGCCGGTCTGCAACCGGGCGACCGCATCCTGGCCCTGGACGGCGAGGAGGTGCGCCGCTTCGAGGACGTGCAGCGCCACATCCAGCCGCGCGCCGGCCAGCCGGTGCAGGTCCGCGTCGCGCGTGAGGGTGGAGAGCAGACCCTGACCGTCACCCCCGGTGTCCGCGAATCGGACGGCAACCGGGTGGGCGTGCTGGGCGTCACCGGCGGCGCGCCGGAATTCCGCCGGCTGAACCCGCTCAGCGCAATGGCCGCCGGCGTGACGCAGACGGTGGACATTACCGGCCAGACCTTCGCCGGCATCTGGGAGATGATCACCGGCCGCCGTGGCACCGAGGACCTGGGCGGGCCGCTGCGCATCGCGCAGCTTTCGGGGCAGGTGGCGCAGCTCGGCCTTGTCAGCCTTGTCACCTTCATCGCGGTGCTCTCGGTGAACCTGGCGCTGATCAATCTTTTTCCCATCCCGGTGCTGGATGGCGGCCATCTGCTCTTTTACGCGGCCGAGGCCATCCGTGGCCGCCCGCTGCCGCCGCGCGCCATGGAATACGGCTTCCGGGCGGGACTCGCCGTGCTGGCGGCCTTGTTTATCTTCACCACCTGGAATGACATCACCCGCCTAGTCCCGCTTGGCTGGGTTTCCAGGCTCTTCGGCTGACAAGCTCACGCCTCGCGTGTGCAACCTGTTGCAATCGAAGGTGAAGGCTGCATAAACGGCAACGGTCCCGTGGGGCTGGCGGGGGAGGACCTTCCCGGCTAGTCTCCGGCCGCTCCCGGCCCGTCAGAGGCCTCGATCCATTCTCCAGGTCCTGGGACCGAAGCACTTGCACGCCACACGCGCCCTTCTGCTCGCCGCTACCTGCCTGATCCCCGTGCTGCTGCCGCCCTCGGCGGAAGCGCAGCCGCAGCGTGCCCAGGCACGCCGCCCGGCTCAGGCCGCCGCCCGCCCGACCGGCGAGGTGATCCGCACCATCGACGTGCGCGGCAATCAGCGCATCGAGGCGGATACCATCCGCTCCTACATGCTGCTGCAGCCCGGCGACCGCTATGACACGGATCGCCAGGACCGCAGCCTGCGCACCCTCTTCGCCACCGGCCTCTTCCGCGATGTCCAGATCGCACGGGACGGCGACCGCGTGGTGGTGACGGTGGTAGAAAACCCGATCGTCAACCAGGTGGTCTTCGAGGGGAATCGCAAGATCTCCGACGACAACCTGCGTGAAGCGGCGCTGCTGAAGCCGCGCTCGGTCTATACCGATGCCGCCGCGCAGAACGACCGCACCCGCCTGCTGGAGCTTTATGCCCGCCGTGGCCGCTTCGCCGCGCGCATCGAGCCCAAGGTGATCGACCGCGGCAACGACCGCGTGGACGTGGTCTACGAGATCACCGAGGGCGACACCGCCCTGATCTCCCGCATCAATTTCGTCGGCAACGACTCCTTCTCCGACAGCCGGCTGAAGGAAGTGGTCTCCTCGCGCGAGGAAGCCTGGTACCGGCCTTTCTCCTCCTCCGACACCTATGAGCCGGAGCGGTTGAACTTCGACCGCGAGCTGATCCGTCGCTACTACCAGCGCCAGGGCTTCGCCGATGTCGAGGTCACCAGCAGCACGGCCGAGCTGGCGCCGGACCGCAGCGGCTTCTTTGTCACCTATACCATCAAGGAAGGCCCGCGCTTCCGCGTCGGCAAGGTGGACATCAACTCCACCCTGCGCAACGTGACGGGCGGCCAGCTCCGCGACGTGCTGGAGGTCCATTCCGGCGACTGGTACGACGGCGACGCCATCGAGCGCACCGTGCAGGCGATCGAGGACAGCGCCAACCTCCAGGGCGCGCCCTTCGTCGCCGTGGAGCCGCGCCTGCAGCGCGACCTCGCCGCCAAGACCATCGACCTGACATTCGAGGTGACCGAGGGTCCGCGCTCCTACGTCGAGCGCATCGAGATCACCGGCAACACCCGCACGCAGGACCGCGTGATCCGGCGCGAGATGCGGCTGGCGGAAGGCGATGCCTTCAATGCCGCCGCCGTGCAGCGCTCCCGCCAGCGCATCCGTGACCTGGGCTACTTCAACCCGGATGTCAGCATCAACAGCACGCCGGGCTCGCAGCCGGACCAGGTGGTGCTGACCACCAATGTGACCGAGCGCGCGACGGGTGAACTGTCGCTGGGTGGTGGTTACTCCACGGATGCCGGCGCCCTGGCGGATGTCGGCCTGCGCGAGCGTAACCTGCTGGGCACGGGCATCGATGCCCGCATCAATACCACTATTGCGCAGCGCCGGAGCCAGGTGGACCTCTCGGTCACCGATCCGTCCTTCCTGGACCGCAACCTGTCCGTCGGCGTGGACCTCTTCTACATCCAGCGCGACCTCAGCGAGTATTCGGGCTACGAGGAACGCCGCGCCGGTGGCGCTCTGCGCGCGGGCTACGAGTTCAACGAGCGGCTGCGTCAGAGCTGGGCCTATACGCTTTCCCGCCGTAACGTGTTCAACGTGGATCCGCGCGCCAGCCGCTATATCCAAGAGCAGAAGGGCGTGACTTGGCTGTCGCAGATCGGTCAGACGCTGACCTACGACACCCGCGACTCCCGCCTCGATCCGCACAGCGGCTACGTGCTGCGCCTGGGTACCGACCTCGCCGGCCTGGGTGGCGATGTGGCCTATGTGCGCGCGCGGCTGGACGGCAACTACTTCATTCCCTTCGAGCGCTGGCTGGGCGATCCGGACTACGTGCTCTCCATCTCCGCCAGCGGCGGCATCATGAAGAGCTTCGCCGACAAGCCAGAGCGCATCGTTGACCGCTTCTTCCTGGGTGGCGAGAATCTGCGCGGCTTCGCCATCGCTGGCGCCGGCCCGCGTGATACCAGCACGGGCACGAACGACTCGCTCGGCGGGCGGGTGATCTGGACCCAGAGCACGGAGATGCGCTTCCCGCTGCCGCTGCCCTCCGAAATCGGTCTGCTCGGCCGTGCCTTTGTGGATATCGGCTCCCTGAGTGACGCGTCCGGCGACAATATCCGCGACGACTCGAGCCCCCGCGTGGGCGTTGGTGTCGGTGTCTCCTGGCGCAGCCCCTTCGGCCTCATCAACATCGACCTGGCGCAGGCCGTCGTGAAAAAGTCCTACGACGAGACGCAGGTCTTCCGCTTCGGCTTCGGCACCCGGTTCTGATCCTGTTCCGGCTGCCTGTTCAGCCACCGGGGGGCGGCAAGACGCCCCCCGCCCACCATGCCCGGGTCTCGGCGCGTGGCGAAGGCCACGCTCAACCCTGGCCGGCACGGAGTATTCCGATGATGGCGCGACGCGCAACGGTCGCCCTGGCGGCGATTCTGCTTTCCACTTCCGGCCTCGGCGGCGCCGCCATGGCTCAGCAGCAGCAGGACTGGTTTGTTCCAGGCCAGGGGCAGGGCGGTGCCCAGCAGCAGCGCCCGGCGCAGGCCCCGGCCCAGCGCCCGGCGCAGCAACAGCAACGCCCGGCGCAGCGCGCCGTGCAGCCCAACCCCGCCCCGCTGCCGCCGGGCGAGCAGCCGCCGGCCGCCGTGATCGGCATTGTTGATGTGCCGGAAGTGCAGCGCCAGTCCACCGCCTTCAACGGCGTGCGGGAAGAGATCGAGAAGCGCCGCGCCAAGCTGAACGACGACCTGCAAAAGGAGCAGGCTCGCTGGCGGGATGAGCAGCAGGCCCTGGCGGCCCAGCGTGCCAGCCTCTCGCCCGAGGACCTGCGCACCAAGGAGCGCGACCTGCAGGACCGCGTGCAGGATGCCCAGAAGATCTTCCGTGACCGCTCCCGCGCCATCGAGCAGGCGGCCCAGGGCAGCCTGATGGAGATCGAGCAGGCGCTGGCGGTGGTGATCCGCCAGGTGGCTTCCAGCCGCAAGGTGAACCTGGTGCTGCCCCGCCCGCTGGTGATCTTCAATGAGCCGCCCTTCGACCTGACGCCGGAAGTGGCCACGCAGCTCAACAAGATCCTGAAGAGCGTGACCGTGCCGCCCGAGGATGCCCCGGCCCCCGCCGCGGCCAATAACAACCAGCGGCCGGCCCAGAACAGCAATCAGGGCCAGCAGAACCGCCGGAACTGAGCCGGGCCATGCCCGTCGATCCGCGTTTCCACCCCGCCACGGGGCCGCACAGCCTGGCGCGCCTTGCCGAAGTTACGGGCGCGCGCATGGTGGGGGATGGCGCGCGGCTGCTGCATGGCGTGGCGGCGCTGGGCGCGGCGGGCGCGGGGGAGGTCTCCTTCCTCGATGGCCGCCGGCACCTCGCGGCGCTGGGCGAGGCCAAGGCCGGCGCCGTGGTGCTGGCCGAGGATTTCCTGGGCTCCCTGCCGGAGGGCGTGGCGGCCCTGGTTTCGCCGATGCCGCATCTGGCCTTCGCCCGCATCGCCGCCCTGTTTCATCCGGGGCCGGAGCGGCAGCCGGGCATCCATCCCACCGCCGTGGTGGCGCCGGATGCGGAACTGGGCGAAGGCTGTGAGGTCGGTCCCCATGCCGTGATCGGCGCGGGCGTGAAGCTCGGCGCCCGCTGCACCATCGGTGCCCATGTCGTGATCGGCCCCGGCTGCATCTTTGGTGACGATTGCCGGCTGCATCCGCATGCCAGCGCCAGCCATTGCATCGCCGGCCACCGCGTCACGTTGCATGGCGGGGCGCGGGTCGGCAACGAGGGCTTCGGCTTCACGCCGACGCCGGAGGGCCGCTTCTTCACCATTCCGCAGCTTGGCCGCGTCGTCCTGGGCGATGAGGTGGAGATCGGCGCCAATAGCTGCGTCGACCGCGGCGCGCTGGACGATACCGTGATCGGGCCGGGCACGCGGCTCGACAACCTGGTGCAGATCGGCCACAACGTGGTGACGGGACGGGGCTGCGTGATCGTGTCGCAGGTCGGCATCTCCGGCTCCACCGTGCTCGGTGATTACGTGACGGCCGCCGGGCAGGCGGGCTTCGCCGGCCATCTCAAGATCGGCTCCAAGGCGCGGATCGGCGCCCAGGCCGGGGTGCTTTCGGACATCCCGGACGGTATGGACATGGCGGGCAGCCCCGCGATGCCCGTGCGCGACTGGCTCCGCGCCTCTATTCACCAAAGAAACATCGGCGCCCGCGGCGGGAAGCCCGCGGCGGCGCAATCCGGCCGCACCCGGCCAGACAAGACGGACTGACAACATGGACCAGCAAGAGCAGGCGGCCCCGGAAGGGGCGGGTGGAGACCGGATCGAGGCAGTTGATATCGCCCGCATCATGCAGGCGATCCCACACCGCTACCCGTTCCTGCTGGTCGACCGCATGGTGGATGTGGTGCTGGGCCAGAGCGCCGTCGGCATCAAGAACGTCACCATCAACGAGAATTTCTTCCAGGGCCATTTCCCGACGCACCCGGTGATGCCGGGCGTGTTGATCGTGGAAGCCATGGCGCAGACCTCCGGCGTGCTGGTGGTCGAGACGCTGGGCGCCTCCGCGCGTGGCCGGCTGGTGTATTTCATGAGCATCGAGAACGCGAAGTTCCGCCGCCCCGTGGGGCCCGGTGACCAGCTGCGCATCCATGTGACCAAGGAGCGGCAGCGCGGCAATGTCTGGAAGTTCGCCTGCGTCGCCCGCGTCGATGGCACCGTGGTGGCCGAGGCGGTCGTGACCGCCATGATCGTGGGCGCCTGAGCCGGTGCCAGACCAGGTGACCAGCGTGTCGCAGGGCATCGACCCCAGCGCCGTCATCCACCCCACCGCCGTGGTGGCCGAAGGTGCCCGCATCGGTCCCAATTGCCGCATCGGCCCCTGGTGCGTCGTGAGTGCCGAGGCGGTGCTGGAGGAAGGCGTTTTCCTGCAGTCCCATGCCGTGATCGATGGGCAGGTGCATCTGGGCGCCGGCGTGCAGGTCATGTCCTTCGCCAGCGTCGGCCTGCCGCCGCAGGACCTGAAGTACAAGGGCGAGCCGACCCGCGTGGAGATCGGCGCCCGCACCGTGATCCGCGAGCATGCCACCATCCACCGGGGCAGCGTCGGCGGCCATGGCGTGACCAAGGTGGGCGCCGACTGCCTGATCATGTGCGTCGCCCATATCGGCCATGATTGCGAGCTGGACCACCACGTCATCCTCGCCAACAACGTCATGCTCGGCGGCCACGTGCACATTGCGGACACGGTGTTCGTCGGCGGTGGCGCGGCCATCCACCAGTTCGTGCGCATCGGCCGGCAGGCGGTGATCGGCGGCATGAGCGGTGTGGAGGCGGATGTGATCCCCTTCGGCGCCGTCATGGGCAACCGGGCCCGGCTGACGGGCCTCAACCTGATCGGGCTGAAGCGCCGGGGCTTCCCGCGCAGCCAGATCCATGTGCTGCGCGGCATCTACCGCAGCCTGTTCCGCTCCTCCGGCGTCTTCGAGGAGCGCTTGGCCGCCGCCGAGGCCCAGCACGGCACCGACCCGGTAGTGCGGGAGATCCTGGATTTCGTCCGCACCGACAGCCGCCGCGGGCTGTGCCGCGCCGGGCGGGAGATCGTGGACGACGAGGATTCGGCGGAGGGCTGAGCGGATGGCGCTTTCCGCCGCCACCATCGCCAAGCTTGGCTATCGCGCGCCGTTGGGAGGGCCGCTGGGCATCATCGCCGGCGGTGGCCTTTTGCCGCAGCGCGCGGCCGCTTCCGCCCAGGCGGCGGGGCGGCCGGTGCATGTCGTCGTGCTGGAGGGCTTCGGCAATCCTGCCGATTACGCCGCCTATCCGCATATCGTCTGCCGCATGGGCGCCGCCGGCCGCATGCTGGACTGGCTCCGCGCAGCCGGCGTCCGGGACCTGATCCTGGCCGGCGCCGTGCGCCGCCCCAGCTTCCTGTCCCTGCGCCCGGATGCCGGCGCCGCCCGGCTGCTGCCGCGCGTTGGCATGAAGGCCTTTGGCGGCGATGACTCGCTGCTGGTGGCCGTGGTTCAGGTGTTGCGGGAAGAAGGCTTCAACCCGCTGGAAGCCCGGCAGATCATGTCCGAGATCCTGGTGGACAAGCCAGGCGTGCTGACCTCGGTGGAGCCGGACGAGCAGGCGGTGCTGGATATCCGCCGTGGCCTGCATGTGCTGCGCGTCATCGGCGCCGCCGATGTGGGGCAGGGCTGCGTGGTGCAGCAGGGGCTGGTGCTGGCCGTGGAGGCCATCGAGGGCACCGATGCCATGCTGGCCCGCGCCGGGACGTTGCAGCGGGAGGGCCCTGGCGGCGTCTTCGTGAAAGTGATGAAGCCGGGGCAGGACCGGCGGGTGGATCTGCCGACCATCGGACCGGACACCGTGGCCGCCGCCGCCGCAGCCGGCCTGCGGGGCATTGCCATCCAGGCGGACGGCACCATTGTCATCGACCGCCCCGCGACGCTGGCCGCCGTCGAGGCCGCCGGCATGTTCGTGCTGGCCCTGGACCCCTTCGCGCCCGAATGGGCGCCTATCGAGCATACGGAGAACCCGACATGAGCAGCTTCCTGCACACCATGATCCGCGTCGGCGACCTGGACCGCAGCGTCGACTTCTACACCCGCCTCCTGGGCATGAAGGAACTGCGCCGCAACGACGTGCCGGACGGCAAGTACACCCTGGCCTTTGTCGGCTTCGCGCCGGAGAGCACAGGCGCGGGCGTGATCGAGCTGACCTATAACTACGGCGTCGAGAAGTACGAGCTGGGCAATGCCTTCGGCCACCTGGCCATCGGCGTGCCGGATATCTACGCCACCTGCGACAAGCTGCGCGCCGAGGGCGTGAAGATCTCGCGCGAGCCCGGCCCGGTGAAGTTCGGCACCACCGTCATCGCCTTCATCGAGGATCCGGACGGCTACAAGATCGAGCTGATCGAGCGGAAGCCGGCCTAACCCGCCAGTTCCAGCACCGCGCGGCACAGCGCGCCATCCGGCGCGCGCAGCGAATCCAGCAGCCGCGTGGTGCCCTGCCCCGGGGAGGCCGATCAGCCTGCCCGCGCCGCAGCCGGCCTGCCGCGCGGCATGAAATGCGGCCGATGCCGCCGCGCTCCGCCTCATCGGCCTCTCGCCCAGAGCCTGGGCGAGGGGCTCCACCGGCTTGGGTGGCCTGCGGCGGAAATCAGCCGGCGGGGGGCGCCATCAGCGGCGCCACGGCGGCGCGCAGGGCCTCCGGCACCGGGCGGGTCCGGCTCATGTCCTGCCGGTCCACATGCACATGGATGAAGTGGCCTTCGGCGCAGGCGGTATCCTGGCCGGCGCGGAAGATGCCGATCTCATAGCGGATGGACGAGTTGCCGATATGCGCCACCCGCAGCCCCACATCCAGCACGTCCGGGAAGAAGGCTGGGGCATGGTGGCGGCAGGTGGTTTCCACCACTACGGCGGTGACGGCGGAGGCGTGGTTGTCCAGGATGCCGCTGCCGTGCAGGAAGCTGGCCACCGCCGTGTCGAAATAGGTGTAGTAGACGGCATTGTTGATGTGCTGCAGCGCGTCCTGGTCCGCCCAGCGCGTCGGCACCTGGATGAAGTGGCGGTATTCCGCGCGGCGGGGGATCTGCTTCGGCATCGCTTGCTCCTGCTCGGTGCGGCGGCAGGGTAGGGCCGGGCGCTCGATTCGGCCACACTGCGGCGGAAAAACCACGGAAATCGCGGGCTTTATCCCGGCCGGGCTTCGCCGCGGCGCGTCTGGCCTGTATAGGTAGGGGCATGGTGGCGACCCTACCCGGCGCCGGCCATGCGCCCTCAAAAACCAGGACTCGCACCGCAGCCGATGTCAGCCCCCGCCGCCCAGCCCCGCTTCGAGCCTTTCCGGCTGCGGGGCGCTAATTTCAACCTGCTGGTGCTGCGGCTGCTGGATGCGCGGCCCGAGGTGATCGTCCCCGCGCTGGGGGACCAGTTCCGCCGCGCGCCGGGCTTCCTGCGCTTTGCGCCCATCGTCATCGGCCTCGATGACATCGCGGCGGCACCGCATGAGGTGGACTTCGCCCGCCTGGTGGCGGAACTGCGCAACATCGAGATCATGCCGATCGGCACCACCGGCGGCACGCCGGAGATGAAGTCGCTGGCGCAATCTGCCGGCCTGCCGCCGCTGCGTGCCGCCGGTGGGCGGGAGGAGGAGGTGCCGGTGCAGCAGCCCGCACCGCAGCCGCCGCCCCAGGCCCCCGCCGCCAGCGCCGAGCC
>NZ_JACTUZ010000157.1 GCF_014490445.1 Pseudoroseomonas ludipueritiae
CGCCACGCGGCGCGCCCGGCAGCGCTGCCAGCCCCAGCCCGCCCAGGGCGCGCAGATGCGCATCCGGCGGCAGCGGCTGCCCGCCGCGCATGTAGAGGTCGCGGCGCAGGGTCTGATTGCGGGCGATGTCGCGCGCCGTCTCGGCCAGCACGGGATCGGTGAGGCCGGCCACCAGCGGCCGCGTCCTGGCGGGCAGGCAGACGGCATCGATATTCTCCGCCGGCGTGGCGCTGCCAAGATAGCGGCAGCCGGCCCCGGCGAAGACGGCCATCATCTCGCCGATATGGAAGGGCTGCCAATGCGCCGGCAGCAGCTCATGCGCCAGGGCATGGTCATCCTGGCGCAAGGCCGCTTGCAGGCGGTGGCGCTCCTGCGGATGCGCCGCGAAATAGCCGGCACCGGCCTCCGACAGCCGGGACAGGAATTGCAGCGCGCCCCGTGCCTTCTGGGTGGAATCGCCGGGCAGGGTTTCCGCGTGGCGGCGCAGCAGCGGCTGCGCGGCGGCGGCGGCCGACATGCCGGGATGCGTCATGTAATGCGCATAGGCCACGCCACCCGGCCGCAGTGCGCGGGCGATGAAGGCCATGGCCGCCTGCCGCTGCGCCGCCGAGATCCAGGACAGCACGCCATGCGTGACAATGGCGTCGAACTGGCCGAAGCGTTCCTCGGGCGCGGCCGCGATCTCGGTGAAGCCGGCCTGGTGGAAAGCGATGTTGCGCAACCCGGCGGCCTCTGCCGCGGCGCGGGCGGCGCGGACCTGCGCGGGGTCGATATCGAAGGCCACCACCTCGGCCTGCGGGTGGCAGGCGGCGACGGCCAGGCTGTTGAGGCCGGCGCCGCAGCCCAGCTCGCACCAGCGGAAGCGGCCGGCGAAATCCGGCGCCGGCTGGCCCAGGCCGCGCAGCACGGCATCCAGCCAGGCCGGCATCATCTCGCGGTGAAAGACCGCGGGATAGGCGATGTCGCCGATATAGCCGTCCGTCATGCTGCATGGTCCGGGAAACAGAGCGCGGCGTGGTCAGGACCACGCCGCGCGAGCCGCGGGGGAGTTGGGGTCAGGTCAGCGCGGCTGGATGCGCAGGATGGTGTCGCTCTCCGCCTCCAGCACGCCGGCGGACTTGTCCACGGAATAGACCGTGCCGCGCGGGCCGACCGAGACATGGTTGGCCAGCGGCGCCGGGCCGAGGTTGGCGACGATCTTGCCGTCCACATCCACCACCGTGACGGTACCGGCCATGCGGCTGGCGACATAGGCATGGCGGCGGGCGGGGTCGAAGGCCACGTTCAGCGCGCCGGCGCCCACCGGCGTATCGGCCAACACCTTGCCGCTGGCGCCATCCAGCACCACCACATTGTCGCTGCCCTGGGCCGCGACAAAGATGCGGTCCGTCTCGGGATCGTGCGAGACACCGATGGCGCCGCGCGCGCCCGGCACCGGCAGCACCTTCTCCACCGCGTTGGTGCGGGTATTGATCACCGCCACCTCATTGGTGGTGTTGCTGACGACGTAGAGCCGCTGCGCCCTGGCATCCAGCGACAGGCTGGCGGCCGAGAAGGTGCCGCCCCGCGCGCGGGAGGCGATCTCGATGCGTGCGGCGACCTCCAGCTTACCGGTGTCGAAGACCACCACTTCCGGCTTGAAGGTGGCGCTGGCGAAAGCCTTGTTGAGCGCCGGGTCAATCTGCACGTCCCGCGCATGATAGACCGTGCCCGGGGCGAACTGCTTCACCAGCGAAAGGTCAGATTGGCGGTACACGGCCACGGTGTTCTGTCGCGAATTGCTGACCCAGACGGTGTCGTTGCCATCATCCACGCCGACACCATAGACGGCATAGACACCCGCATCCGCCTGGCCACCCTGCCGCGCCGGGGCAGGCTGCGGCGTGACGCGCGCGACCACTTCCAGCGTCTCGGGGTTCAGCTTCAGCAGCTCGGACTGCCGCACCGGCGGGCGGCCGATGGCGGAGGTCACGAAGAGCGCGTTGTTCTTGGCGCTATAGGCGGACTGGTAGAGGCCGCGCGCTACCTTCGCTTCCTGCGTGGCGTAGCTGGCCTGGCCGGAGAGCGGGATGCTGGGAGAGACCTTCAGCGGGGCGAGCGCCGCGGTATAGGGGCCCTGCGCCACCACGACGATCGGGTGGCTGCCCACGGTGGCATCGGCCGGAACCGTGATGCGGCCTTCGATCTTGCCGTCCTTGTCGGCTTCCAGCACGCCATTGGGCAGCGGCGCGGTGCCATAGAGCAGCGTCACCTTCTGGCCGGGGCGGAAGCCCTGGCCGGAGACCGCCACCTCGCTGCCGGCCAGGATGGGCTTGCCGCGCTCGGTGGCGGCGAAGCGCACCTGGGCATTGGCGGCGGCATCCAGTGCGCTGAAGGGCGCCTGCGCCAGTGCCCCCCCGGCGGCGAGCAGCAGCGAGCCGGCCGTCAGTAGCCCAAGGGCGGCGAGGCGGGGTTGGGTGTGGAAGCGTCGCATCATGCGTTGTCCTGCTGGTCGGGAGGGGGAGGTCAGAAGAAGGCCGTCAGGCTGACGAAGTAGGAGCGCCCAGGCTCGTTATAGGTATTGGCGCCGGCGCCGGAGGAATTGGCCTCACGGAACAGCTGCTTGTTGAAGATGTTGTTCACGCCGGCGGTGATGCGGGTATTCTCCGTGAAGGTCCAGCTGCCGCTGATATCCACAACCGAATAGGGGTCGCGGTCCCACAGCTCCGAGCCCTCGGCGGCCGCCCCGGTGCCGGTGAGGGTGCGGGCTTCCTGCTTGCCGTAATGTGTCAGGCCCGCCGTGAAGGAAAGCTCCTCGCTCGGCTGCCAGGTCAGCGTGCTGTTGATCGTGTATTCGGGGATGAGCGAGAGCGGCTGGCCGGTGCTCTTGTCCTCGCTCTGGATCATGTAGGTGAAGTTGGTGTTCCAGGAGATCGTCTCGCTCACCGGCACCAGCAGGTTGCCTTCCAGGCCCTGCACCACCGCTTCCGGCGTGTTCTCCCAGCGGAAGACGCGGCCGCGCCGGCTGGCAAGGCCCACCGGCACCATGCCGGCGACGATCTTGTCCTCATAGTCGTTGTGGAAATAGGTCAGGCTGCTGCTGAAGCCGTCCTTGTTGTAGAAAACGCCGATTTCCTTGTTCAGGCTGGTCTCGGCCTTCAGGTCAGGATTGCCGACCACGTAGCAGCCGGAGCCGAGGCTGGGGAAATTGACCGGACAGCCATTGCCCATGGTGAAGTAGATGTAGTTCGGATTGGTCTGGTAGAGGTTGGGCGCCTTGAAGGCGCGCGCGATGCCGCCCTTGATCGAGAAGCCGTCGAACAACTCGTAGGAGGCGTTCAGGCTGGGGCTCCAGTTGGAGCCGAACTCGCTGTGGTGGTCGAAGCGCACGCCTGGCGTCAGCACCAGGCGGCTGGTGGCGTAGATATTATTCTCGGCGAAGAGGGAGTAGGTCTCGGCACGGGCGCTGGTTGCACGCGGGCCATCGGAAATGCCGGGGATGCTGCCGCCGGTGGCGGTGCTCTGCGTGACCGCGAAGGGGTCCTTCAGGTTCTCGACGAAGACCTCGGCCCCCAGCGTCAGGCGCTGCGGCGCCAGCAGCTCCAGCGGGATGTTGATCTCGGTATTGGCCGTGTAGTTGTTGAGGGTGGCGGTGGAGAAGCCGCTCTCCGTGTTGATGCTGCCTTCGGCGCTGCCCGCCAGGCCCTCGTTCAGCCGCTTGTTGATGGTGCCTTCATAAAGGAACAGCGTGCGTGTATCGGCCCAGCCGAAATCGCCCCGATGCGCCAGCGAGGCGGTGTAGCGCTCCAGCACATTGGTCTCGGCGCCCTCATCAGCCAGCTTGGCCAGCAGCTCGCTGCCGGTATTGTTCACGGCCCGGTCGCCTGCATAGATATTGCCTTGGCGGCTGTATCCGAGTTCCAGTTCCAGCACCTGCTGCGGCGCCAGGTCCCAGCGCAGCAGGCCATTGATGTCGCGGTTCTTCACGCCCTCGCGCCCCGCCGGCGGCACGGCGCCGGGGGAGGCGGCGAAATCCCGGTTCAGGTCCAGGCTATCGGCATCGGTGCGGGCGATATTGCCGTAGAGGCGGAAGGAGAAATCATCCACCAGCGGCCCGGCGAGGTTGAAGCCGAGGCGGCGGCTGTCGCCCTCGTCGCCATCCTCGGGAATATTGGTATAGGCGGTGATGGAGCCGGACAGCTTGTCGGTCGGTGCCTTGGTGATGATGTTCACCACGCCGCCCGCGGCGCCCGAACCATAGCGCGCGGCGGCGGGGCCGCGGATGACCTCGATGCGCTCGATGGCTTCCGCCGGCACCCAGTTGGAATCGCCGCGCGTGTTGCGCTCGCCGCTGCGGCCCATGCGCACCGAGTTGCGGGAGCGCACCGGCTTGCCGTCGATCAGGATCAGCGTGTTCTCCGGCCCCATGCCGCGCAGGTCGATCTGGCGGTTGTTGCCGTACTGGCCGGAGGCGCTGTTGCCGGTGAGGTTCACGCCCGGCATCTGCCGCACGATCTCGGAGATGTCGTTGGAGGGCGGCAGGCGCTGGATATCCTCGCGCGTGATGACCGAGACGCCGGGGGCCTGCTTCAGTTCCTGCTCCGCCGTTGCGACCACCTCGACCTCTGGCAGCACGATCGTGCTCTGTGCTGCGGCGGGTGCTGCGGCAGCCAGGGCCAGGCTGGCCAGCAGGGCGGGGCGAGAAACGGAAGTGCTCAAGGAACGTCGGGTCACGGCTGTACCTGAAATTAAGAATTACTCGCAAATGCCATCTTGATTACAGCCTTGCAACCCAGGCGCATCCGCCTGAACTCAAAGGGAAATCGAAACGATCTTGTTGCGGCGCTGACAGGTGCCGCGTGAGGATGATCATGGTTTTCAATGTTTTGCCGATGACAGGAGCCTTTGGATCGCTTCGCTCCCATCAGGGTGGCATGGAAGCGGTCACCATGAAGCGCCCGAAAATTACAGAAAGTTCACATAAAACTTGAGCCGAACCATTCGTTTCGGTGGATTGCCAGGCTGCGGCGCATGGGGAAGACTGCCGCCGTCAAGACGGTCGCAGAGCCGCGGGACGGGGAAGGTGGCGCGGCGGCCTGGATGGCATGCCTGGCTTGGCGTGCCCGAGCGGAGACGACGAATGGCGCAGCGCCCCTTTCATCTTGGCTGGTTCCTGCAAGGCTCCAGCGTGCAGGCCTGGGATGAGCCCTGGACCGGCAGCATCGGCCAGGACTGGAGGCATCCCGACCTCTTCATCGACATGGCCCGCGCGCTGGAGCGCGCCTGCTTCGACTACATCCTGCTCGAAGACAGTTCCTATGTCGGGGAAGCCTATGGCGGCTCGCGCGAGATCTACCTGAAGCACGGGCTCTCCGTGCCGCGCCAGGACCCCTCGGTGGTGGCGACGCTGCTCTTCGCCGCCACGAAGCGGATCGGCGTGGCCACCACGCTCGCCACCTTCACGCACCATCCCTATCTGCTGGCGCGCATCATCGCGACGCTGGACCAGGTCTCGGGCGGCCGCGCCGGCTGGAACATGGTGACCGGCAGTTCCGACCTGGCGGCGCGCAACTACGGGCTGGAGGGGCTGCCGGAACACGACCTTCGCTACGACATGGCCGATGAATACATGGCCTGCGTCAATGCGCTGTGGGATTCCTGGGAGCCCGGCGCCATTGTCGCGGACCGGGAAAGCGGCGTGCTGGTGGACCACACCAAGGTCCATGCGGTGGACTTCAAGGGCAGGTGGTACAGCTCCCGCGGCCCGCTGAATTCCGGCCCCTGCATCCAGGGGCGGCCGGTGATCGCCCAGGCCGGCGGCTCCCCCCGCGGCCGGCAATTCGCCGCCACGCATGGCGAGACCATTGTGGCCAATCCGAAGGGCATCGAGGCCATGAAGAGCTACCGCGAGGATGTCCGCGCCCGCGCCGCCGCCATGGGCCGCGATCCGGACAGCATCAAGGTGCTCTTCCTGATCAACCCCATCATCGGCGAAAGCGCGGAGCATGCGGAACTGCGCCGCCTGCAGCGCATCGCCGATGCCGACCGCAAGATCGCGCAGCGCCTCGCGCATTTCAGCAAGGTCACCAACATCGATTTCGGCGGCATGGACCTGGACAAGCCGATCGACGAGACCCTGCGCACCAATGGCCACCAGCAGAATCTCGACACGCTGAAGAAGATGGGCGCCGGCGGCAAGACGCTGCGGCAGGCCTTCACCGATTACAGCGGCACCGGCCTTTCGGTCGATCTCTGCGGCACGGTGGATACGGTGGCGGGCCGGATGGCGGAGGTCATGCAGGAAGTGGGCGGCGACGGCTTCCTTTTCTCCATGGGCGATGTTTCCCGCCGCGTGGTGGCGGAAGTGGCGGATGGACTGGTGCCTGCCCTGCAGGCGCGTGGGCTGACGCGCCGCGCCTATGGCCATGCCACCTTCCGCGAGAACCTGCTGGAATTCTGAGGCCGCCGCCTTCTGCATAGATCGGCGGTGCTGGTGCGTTGTGGCCCCGACCTCAACGCACCGGGAGATCCGAGCATGCCCCGCCGCCGCAGCCTCCTGGCCATGCCCCTTGCCACGCTGGCATCGCCCCGCTTGGCACGGGCGCAGGAGGAATTCCCCGCCCGCCCGCTGCGGCTGGTGCTGCCCTTCATGCCGGGCGGCGCGGTGGACCTGACCGGGCGGCTGCTGGCGGAGATGCTGGCGCCGGCCCTGGGGCAGGGGGTGGCTGTGGAGAACCGGGGCGGCTCCGCCAGGCAACCTGGGCGGCGACAACGTGGCCAGGGCGGCGAAGGATGGCTATTCGCTGCTGCTGGGCAGCGCCACCCTGCTGGCCGCCAACAAATACCTCTTTCCCAAATCCATGCCCTTCGACCCGCTGGTGGACCTGGCGCCGGTCTCGCGCATCGCCGCCGGCACGCTGCTGCTGGTGGTCCATGCCGGGCGCCCCTGGCAGAGCTTCGATGAACTGGTCGCGGCGGCGCGGCAGAAGCCGGGGCGGATCGTCATGGGCTCCTCCGGCACCGGCTCGGCCAGCCACCTGATGCTGGCGGCGCTGAACCGCGCGGCGGGCATCGAGATCGACCACCTGCCTTATCGCGGCGGCGGCGCCGCCATCCAGGACCTGCGGGCGGGCGGCATCGACATGATGTTCGATGTGATCCCCGCGCTGATGCCGCATCTGCGCGCCCGCCGCTTCCGCGCCCTGGCGGTGGGCAGCGCGGGCCGCGTCCCCTTTGTGCCGGAGCTGCGCGAGGTGCCGGGCATGGCGGAGCTGCTGCCGGGCTCCGGCATCGACATGCACACCTGGTACGCCGTCACCACCACCGGCGGCACGCCGGAGGAGCGCCTGGCGGTGTTGCACCGCGCGGTGCGGCAGGTGGCGACCTCCGATGCCTACCGCGCCCGGCTGGAGCCGCTGGGCTTCACCCCGGTCTCCGATGCTTCGCCTGGGGCATGCCTGGATTTTCTGGGGGCACAGCAGGATGTCTGGAAGGAACTGGTGGAACTGGCCGGCGCCACGCTGGGCTGAGCCCTGGCGCCTTGCCGCGGCGGCCGCGCGGGCGCATCTCTTCCTCAGCCATGTCCCTGCCAGACGATCTTTCCGCTCTGCGCGTCCGCCCCGACCCTTCCGACCCGCGCCTGACGCGGCGCGTGGCGGGCATCGACCAGACCGGCGCGCGGGTGGAGGCCAGCGTGACGGTGGAGCGGCCGCTGACCCTCTACCTCAACGGGCAGGAGATCGTGACGATGATGACCATCGCCGACCGGCCCGGGGACCTGGCGCTGGGCTATCTGCTCAACCAGAACATGCTGCGCCCGGACGATACCATCACCGCCATCGACCATGACGAGGATCTGGGCGTGGTGGTGGTGCGCACCGAGCGCCGCACCGATTTCGAGCAGAAGCTGAAGAAGAAGACCCTGACCTCCGGCTGCGCCCAGGGCACCGCCTTCGGCGACCTGATGGAGGATTTTTCCCAGGCCCGGCTTCCGGTGTCAGCCGAGATCCGGACGTCCTGGCTGTACCGCCTTCTGCACCGGATCAACACGCTGCCGACGCTGTATCTGGAAGCCGGCGCCATCCATGGCTGCGCGCTCTGCTTCCAGGACCAGCCGGTGGCCTATATGGAGGATGTCGGCCGCCACAACGCGGTGGACAAGATCGCCGGCTGGATGTTCCGCGAGGGCGTCTCGGGGGCTGACAAGATCTTCTACACCACCGGCCGCCTGACCTCCGAGATGGTGATCAAGACGGTGCGGATGGGCATTCCCATCCTGGTCTCACGCTCCGGCTTCACCGCCTGGGGCGTGGAGCTGGCGCGGGAGGTGGGGCTGACGCTGATCGGCCGCTGCAAGGGCCGCCGCTTCACCGCTCTGGCGGGGGAGGAGCGGATCGTCTTCGATGCCGACCTGCATTACGTCGAGGAAGAAAGTGCCCGCCACTGGCGCAAGAACAGCCGCGATGCCGAGAAGTCCTGACACCCTGGGCGTGGTGCTGGCCGGCGGGCTGGCGCGGCGGATGGGTGGCGGCGACAAGCCGCTGCGCGAACTGGGCGGCCGGCCGCTGCTGGCGCATGTGGTGGCGCGGCTGGGTCCGCAGGTTTCCGCGCTGCTGCTGAATGCCAATGGCGACCCCGCGCGCTTCGCGGGCTTCGGCCTGCCGGTGGCGGCGGATGGCGTGCCGGACTACCCCGGTCCCCTGGCGGGCGTGCTGGCTGCGCTGGACTGGGCAGCGGAACACCATCCCCGGTTTGAATGGGTTGTTTCCGTGCCAGGAGATTCGCCCTTCATCCCGCATGACCTGGTGGCGCGGCTGCACGCGGCGCGACAGGCGGCGGGGGTGCCGATGGCCTGCGCCCGCTCCGGCGGCTGGACGCATCCGCCCATCGGCCTCTGGCCCGTGGCGCTGCGGGAGGAGCTGCGCGCCGCCCTGCTGGCCGATGAGCGCAAGATCGACCGCTGGACCGCCCGCTTCGGCTGCGCCAGCGCCGAATGGTCCGATGCGCCGCTGGACCCCTTCTTCAACGCCAATACGCCGGAGGAGCTGGCCGAGGCCGAAGTGCTCTTGCGCGGCGGCGCGGCAGCCCCCTAGCCTGGGCAGGCCAAGCTGCGGCCAGGAGAATGCCCGTTCCATGAAAGCCTTCCTCAGCGGTGTCGTGGCCGCCGCGCTGCTTGCCGCCGTTGCCGCCTGGGTGCTGGACCAGGGCATGTGGCCCGGGGCGCGGGAAGCCTTGTCCGGCTCCTCCGCCCGGCCCTGAGGCAGGGCGGCGCGGGCTTTCTCCGGCCATCCCTGGTGGTCTCAGCCATTGGGCTCGCCGACATTGGGGAAGAAGAGCTGCTCGCCATCGATCTGGTAGGCGGCGATGGCATCCTGCCCTTCCTTTGAGACCAGCCAGTCGATGAAGGCCTGGCCCTCGGCCGCCTTGACGTGGCCGTGGCGGGCCGGGTTCACCAGCATCACGCCATACTGGTTGAACAGGCGCTTGTCGCCCTCGGTCAGGATGCGCAGGTCCTGGCGGTTCCGGAAGCTGATCCAGGTGCCACGGTCGCTGAGCAGATAGGCGCCCGAGGCGGCGGCGGTGTTCAGCGCCGGGCCCATGCCCTGGCCGATCTCGCGGTACCAGGCGCCGCGCCCCGTGGCGGGGTCGATGCCCGCCATCTGCCACAGCCGCAACTCCGCCGCATGGGTGCCCGAGCGGTCGCCGCGCGAGACAAAGGGCGCCTTCTTTTCCGCGATGCGCTTCAGCGCCGTGGCAATGTCGTCGCCCCTGGCGCCGGCCAGGTCCGCCCTGGGGCCGACCAGGACGAAGTCGTTGTACATCACCGGGTGGCGGCGGGTGGCGAAGCCTTCCGCCAGGAATGCCTCTTCCGCCGCGCGGTCATGCACGAAGACCACATCGGCATCGCCGCGCCGCCCCACGTCCAGCGCTTGCCCGGTGCCCAGCGCCACCACCCGCACCGCGATGCCGCTGCCCTTGGTGAAGGCCGGCAGGATGTGGCCGAAAAGCCCTGACTGCTCGGTGGAGGTGGTGGAAGCCACGGTGATGCTGCGCTCCTGCGCCCTGGGCGCGGCGGGCGGCAGGGTCAAGGCCAGTGCCGCCGCCAGGGCGGAAAGCAGGCTTCGGCGGAGCATGGTGCTTCTTCCTTTGGCAGCCGTTTCCTCGCCCACAACACTTCCACGGCGGGCTTGCCCAGGGGAAGCGGTGGACTTGCGCGGTGGCACGCCCTATGGCCGCCGCATGCGAATCCTGGCGGTGGATGGCGCCCTGGCGAGGGCCTCGGCGGCGGTATGGGCGGATGGGCGCGTGCTGGCGCGCGCCGGCGTGGATGGCGCGCGGGGCCAGCCCACGCAATTGCCGCTGCTGGCGCAGCAGGTGCTGCGGGAGGCCGGGCTGGAAGCGGCGGCGCTGGACGCGGTGGCAGCGGTGGTGGGGCCGGGCGGCTT
>NZ_JACTUZ010000158.1 GCF_014490445.1 Pseudoroseomonas ludipueritiae
CCGGCGCCGCCGAGGCCCTGGCCCAGGTCGTGCTGCGCGAATGCCCGCCGCCGCGTGGGGCGCTGGTCGCCGGCTTCTGGCCGATGGGCGACGAGATCGACATCCGCCCCCTGTTGCACCGCCTGGAAGCCGCTGGCCATGCCCTGGCGCTGCCGGTGACGCCGGCGCGCGGCCAGCCGCTGGTCTTCCGGCGCTGGCGCTTCGGGCAGCCGCTGGTGCCGGGCCGCTTCGGGACCTCGGTGCCGCCGGAGGAGGCGGAAACCGTGGCGCCGGAAGCCCTGCTGGTGCCCCTGCTGGCCTTCGACGCCACCGGGCTTCGGCTGGGCTATGGCGGTGGTTATTACGACCGCACGCTGGCATCGCTGCCCGGCGCCTGGGCGCTGGGCGTTGCCTTTGCCGGCCAGCAGGTGGCAAAGGTGCCCGCGGGCACGCATGACGTGCCGCTGAACGGCATCGCCACCGAAGCCGGTTTCTTCCGTACCGAAGGGTAATCTGTTCCTTGCGCATCCTGTTTCTGGGCGACGTCGTCGGGCGCGCCGGCCGCGACGCGGTCACCACTGAACTGCCCGGCCTGCGGGCCCGCCTGCGTGCCGACCTGGTCGTGGTGAATGTGGAGAATGCCAGCCATGGCTTCGGCGTCTCTCCGGACATGGTGCGTGCCTTCCTGGCGGCGGGCGCGGATGCGCTGACGCTGGGCAACCACTCCTGGGACCGCAAGGAGATCATCGGCTTCATCGACGGCGAGCCGCGCCTGGTGCGGCCGCTGAACTACCCGCCCGGCACGCCGGGGCGCGGCGCCACGGTGGTGGAGGTGCCCGGCGGCCGCAAGGCGCTGGTGATCAATGCCATGGGCCGCCTGTTCATGGAGCCGCTGGACGACCCCTTCCGGGGCGTGCAGGGGGTTCTGGCGCAGCACAGCATGGGCGCCGGCGGCACGGTGCAGGCCGTGCTGATCGATATGCATGCCGAGGCGACCAGCGAGAAGATGTCGATGGCGCACAGCTTCGACGGGCGGGCTTCCCTGGTGGTGGGCACGCATACGCATGTGCCCAGCGCCGACCACCGCATCCTGGAGAACGGCACGGCCTATATGACCGATGCCGGCATGTGCGGCGACTACGACAGCGTCATCGGCATGCAGAAAGGCGCCGCCGCGCTGCGCTTCTGGAAGAAGGTGCCGGGCGAGAAGCTGGCCCCGGCGGAGGGGCCGGCCAGCATTTCCGGCGTCTTCGTGGAAACCGACGACGCCACCGGCCTGGCCCTGCGGGTGGCGCCGGTGCGGATGGGCGGGCAACTGGCGCCTGCCATGCCTGAATTCTGAGGGGCGCGGCCGGGTGTCATCGATCCTTCACCCGGCCGTAAAGTAAAGGAAGCGTAACCTGGGCTAGCGGCGGGCATCCACCGGAACAGTGAGCCCGATGCCCGCCACGATTACCGCCTCCCAGCTTTTCGCGACCGCTCATGCCACCCTGGGTGGCAGCGCCACCGGCGGCGCCGAGGTCTCGGCCTATGACGCCACGCGCGAGATCATCTTCATCCTCGGCCCCAATGGTGTGGATGCGCTGGACGCCGCCACCGGCACGCTGCGCTTCGCGCTGCCCTTCAGCGCCACCGGCCTGGCAGGCAGCATCGGCGGCACCAGTGTCGCGGTGAAGGGTGACCTGCTGGCGGTCTCCTATGAGGGTGCCACCAACGGGCTGAACGGCCATGTCGCTTTCTACCGGCTGGACGCCGCCGGCACCGCCGCCACGTTGCTGCAGACGGTGGAGGTGGGCGCGACGCCGGACCAGATCGGCTTCACGCCCGATGGCAGCCGCCTGCTGGTGACCATCGAGGGCCAGCCCTACGACTACGACGCTGCCCAGGTGCCCGCCGGCACGCAATCCGATGCCCCTGGCGGCGTGACGGTGATCGATACAGCCACCCTGACCCCCACCTTCGTGGGCTTCGACGGTTTCGACGCCGATGCCCTGCGCGCCGCCGGCGTGCGCATCAAGGCGGGCGCCACGGCGGCGCAGGACCTGGAGCCGGAATACACCACCATCTCGGCCGATGGCACCAAGGCTTATGTCACGCTGCAGGAGAACAACGCCATCGGCGTGCTGGACCTGCAGACGCTGAAGTTCACCGATGTCTTCGCGCTGGGCACCAAGGACCACTCGCTGGAGGGCAATGGCATCGACCCCTCCAACCGCGATGGCGGCGTGGACATCCGCACCGTGCCGGTGCGCGGCCTCTACATGCCCGATGGCATCGCCAACTTCGAGCACAACGGCAAGACCTACCTGGTCACCGCCAATGAGGGCGATGCCCGCGAATACGGCGACTACGAGGATACCGCCCGCGTCGCCGACCTGGTGCTGGACGAGGCCGCCTTCGGCGGTGCCGCCGCCGTGGCCGCCTTGCAGCAGAACAGCAACCTGAGCCGCCTGACCGTGTCCTCCGTGGATGGCGACATCGACGGCGACGGTGATCTCGACGTGCTCTACGCCCTCGGCGGCCGCAGCATGTCGATCTGGGAAGTGGGCGAGGACGGGCTGACCCAGGTCTACGACTCCGGCGACCTGATGGAGCGCATCCTGGCCGCCGATTTTCCCGGGCTGCTGGATGACGACCGTTCCGACGACAAGGGGCCGGAGCCGGAGAGCGTCACGCTCGGCCGGGTGGATGGCAAGCTCTATGCCTTCGTGGCGCTGGAGCGGTCGGATGCCGTGATGGCCTTCCGCATCGATAGCCCCACCGAGGTTTCCTATGCCGGCGTGATTCCGGTCGGTGGTGACGCGCCGGAGGTGGTCACCTTCATCCCGGCCGAGGATGCGCCGGGCGGGCTGGGCGAGCCGCTGCTGATCTCGCCGAACGAGGGCGACGGCACCACCAATGGCCTGCTGCTCTCCTTCCCGCTGCTCGGCACCGAGGCCGCCGACGTGCTGCGCGGCACCAGTGGCAACAACACGGTCGAGGCCGGTGGCGGCGACGACCTGATCTTCGCGTCCGGCGGCCAGGACGTGGTGGCGGGCGGCGCCGGGCGCGACACGCTGCGCTTCGAGGCACTGACGCTGGGCGAGGCCACGCTGGCCCGAGGTGCCGATGGCGCCATTTCCGCCCTGGCCTGGAGGGATGCGGCGGGGCAGCACAACACCGCCTTCACCGGCGTCGAGACGGTGGAGCTGCTGGACGGCACCATCTCCTTCACGGGCGACAGCGCCGGGGCGCAGGTTTCCGCGCTGTACCGCGCGCTCCTGGGGCGGGAAGCAGAGGCCGCCGGCCTGTCCTTCTGGGCGGCCCAGGCGGAGGGCGAGGGCCTCTCCGGCGCCGCCGCCGGTGTGCTGGCCTCGGCCGAGGCGCAGGCGCATCTGGGCGGGCTGACGCAGGACCAGGTGATCGGTCAGCTCTACCAGCAGGTATTGGGCCGTGAGGCGGGTGCCGAGGAGATCGGCTTCTGGCGTGGCCAGGCGCAGCAGGGCGGCCTGGCGGGTGTCGCCGCCGGCATCGCCGGCTCGGCCGAGGCGGCGGCGGACCCGACGGGTGCCGCGGCGGCTGGTATCCGCATCGTGGACGCGGACGCGGCCTGGATCGGCCACGGCTATGCCGGCCTGCTGGGCCGGGCGGTGGACCTCGCCGGGCTGGCTGGCTTCAGCGCGCTGATGGAGCATGGGCTGGACCAGCAGGGGCTGGTGGCCGGCATCGTCGGCTCCCGCGAATACACGGTGCTGACCGGCGGGATGGATGACACGGCTTTCGTGGAATCGCTCTACCAGGGCGTGCTAGGCCGTGCGGCCGAGGCGGAAGGGTTGGCCGCCCATCTTGGCTCCCTCCAGGCCGGCGCCAGCCGCGCCGAACTGGCCTTCAACATCCTGCATTCCGAGGAAGGCATGGCCGGCTACCGCCAGGTGCTGACGGATGGCGTGGACCTGATCTGACGGCAGAAGGAGCGGGGGGGGGGGCCGGACCGGGCCGCTCCGCCTCCGGCTCAGTAAAGGGTGGAAGCCACCACGGGCCCGCGCTCGCGGTCGTATTCCTCGGCGACCACCAGCCCCTTGGTATGGGCTTCCAGCAACTGGCCGGCGCTGGGCACCGGCGCCGGAGCCTCAGGTGCCTTCCAGAGCTTGGAGCGCACAATGGCCCGGGCGCATTGCATGAAGACTTCCTCGACGGAGATCAGCATCACCGTGACCGGAAGCTGCCCCTGCACGGCATAGCGGGCGCAGAGCGCCGGGTCCGTTGTCAAGCGCGCCTTGCCGGCCACGCGCAGCGTCTCACCCACGCCGGGCACCATGAAGAGCAGGGAAACGGCGGGGTTGTCCACCACGTCCCGCAGCGCGTCGATGCGGTTGTTGCCGCGCCGGTCGGGCAGGGCGAGGGTGGTCTCGTTCACCACATCCACGAAGCCGGGGGCATCGCCGCGCGGCGTCACATGCGGGCCGCGCGCGCCGAAGGTGGCCAGCACGGCGAAGGGGCTGGCGCCGATGAAGCTGGCGGTGCGCGGGTCGATGCGGTCCGCCACCTTCTTCAGCACCAGCTCCCGCGGCGGGGCATAGAGCGCCTGGAGCTGTTCGGGCGTGGTGATGGCGTGGGCATCGGTCATGCGGCGGTTCTTTGCTGCTGGACGTTGCTGGGGCCGGCGGGCATGCGCCCGGCCATGCGCTGCAGCACATCGTCGCGCCACAGCCAGCGATGCACAACCACCATCAGCACGTGGCCGGCGACCAATGCCAGCAACGTCCAGGCCAGCAGGCCATGGGCGGCACTGGCCGGCGCCACCATCCAGCCCACCGGTCCGCCCTGGAAGGGGGAGAAGAGCGGGATGCCGAAGAAGGCCAGGCCTCGGCCGCTGCCGGCGGCGCGCAGCAGCGCCAGGGAAGGCACCACCAGCATCATGGCATAGAGCAGCAGGTGCCCGGCGGTGGCCAGCCGGCCCATCAGCCCGGGCGCATGGCCCGGGCGGCGGCGGGCATTGGCCAGCCCCCAGGCACCCCGCAGCAGCACCAGCAGCAGGAGCAGCGTGCCGATGCTGGCATGGCTGCCGACCATGAAGGCCGTCAGCGGATGCCGCCCGACCAGGATACGCACGGCCATGCCGGCGAACTGCCAGGCGAAGAGCGCCGCCATGCCCCAGTGCAGCGCGCGGCTGACCAGCCCATAGCGCTGCGGGGTATCGAGCCAGGGACTGCTCATGCGATGGGGCCTCCTGTGCATTGCAGCACTGTCATGCGGCAGGCCGCGGGGCGAAGCCAAGAGCGAAAGCGTCTCAGTTGCAGCATGTCACAGAAGCCGGACCCTCGCATCCGGCGGCGGGCGGCGGTATAGGGGCGGCACAGCCCGGAACAACACGAGAATCCCGGAGAAGCAGCGCGTGGCCGGCCATTCCCAGTTCAAGAACATCATGCACCGCAAGGGTGCGCAGGATGCCAAGCGCGCCCGCGCATTCGCCAAGCTGATCCGAGAGATCACGGTCAGCGCCCGCCAGGGCCTGCCTGACCCGGCCTTCAACCCGCGCCTCCGCTCGGCGGTGCAGGCGGCGCGGGTGGCCAATATGACCAAGGACACCATCGACCGCGCCATCAAGAAGGCCTCGGGTGAAGGCGGCGGCGAGGATTACGTGGAGATGCGCTACGAGGGCTACGGCCCCGCCGGCGTCGCCATCATCGTCGAGGCGCTGACGGACAACCGCAACCGCACGGCTTCCGACATCCGCTCCGCCTTCTCCAAGTTCGGCGGTGCGATGGGCGAGACGGGCTCGGTCTCCTTCCAGTTCGAGCGCAGCGGCGTCATCCGCTACCCGGCCGGCGTGGCCGATGCCGATGCCATGCTGGAAGCCGCGATCGAGGCCGGCGCCGATGACGTGGAAAGCACCGAGGAAGGCCACGAGGTCCGCACGGGCATCGAGGACCTGTTTTCCGTGCGCGACGTGCTGGAAGAGAAGTTCGGCCCCGCCGAGAGCGCCAAGCTGGAATGGCGCCCCAATGTGACGGTGGAGCTGGACGAGGAGAAGGCGCGCTCTGTCATGAAGCTGATCGACGTGCTGGACGAGCATGACGACGTGCAGACCGTGACCGCCAATTTCGAGGTCTCGGACGCCGTGGCGCAGGCGCTGGCGGAAGCATGAATACCGTCCGGTTGCTCGGGCTGGACCCTGGCCTCCAGCATACCGGCTGGGGCGTCGTGGAAAGCACGGGCAACCGGCTGCGGCATATCGCCGATGGCGTGGTCTCCACCACCGCCGACCTGCCGCTGGCCGAGCGGCTCTGCCAGCTCCACCGGGCGCTGAACGCGCTGATGGAGATCTGGAAGCCGGATGAGGCGGCGGTGGAGCATACCTATGTCAACAAGAACCCTGGCGCGGCGCTGAAGCTGGGCCAGGCGCGCGGCGTGGTGCTGCTGGCGCCAGCGCTGGCCGGGCTGCCGGTGGCCGAGTACCAGGCCATGGAAGTGAAGCGCGCCGTGGTTGGCACCGGGCACGCGGACAAGATCCAGGTGGCCGACATGGTGCGCCGCCTGCTGCCCGGCGCCACGCTGAAGCGGGCCGATGCCTCGGACGCGCTGGCGGTGGCAATTTGCCACGCCCATCACCGGGGCAGCAGGCTGGCGCTGGCGAAGGGATATGTGCCGGCATGATCGGCAAGCTGCCATGATCGGAAAACTCACCGGCAAGCTGGACACCGCCTTCGAGGGCGGCTGCATCTTCGACGTGAACGGGGTGGGCTATCTGGTCGCCTGCTCCTCCCGCGCGCTCTCGGCACTGCCGGCGCCGCCGGCCGTGGCCTCGCTGCTGATCGAGACGGCGGTGCGGGAGGATGCCATCACCCTCTACGGCTTCGCCGATGCCGCCGAGCGCGACTGGTTCCGCCTGCTGACCGGCATCCAGAGCGTGGGGCCGAAGGTGGCGCTCTCCCTGCTCTCGGCCCTCTCGCCGGCCGACATGGCCCGCGCCATCCTGGCCGGGGACAAGGGCTCGCTGACCCGCGCGGCGGGCGTCGGCCCGAAGCTGGCGGTGCGGCTGATTTCTGAGCTGCAAAGCAAGGTCGGTGGCATGCCCATCGGCCCCGCCTTCGCCCCCAGCACCGGCGCCGCGCTGCCGTTGCCCGCCAATTCCGTGGTGGCCGAGACCGTCTCCGTGCTGCTGAACCTCGGCTGGCGGCGGCCCGAGGCGCAGGCCGTCGTCACCCGCGTGGCCGACCGGCTGGGCGAGGGGGTGGCCCTGGAGCAACTGATTCGTGAGAGCCTGAAGGAGCTGGCACCCCGATGAGTGGCAGCGACCGCATTTCCGATCCTTACCGCAGCGAGGAAGACGCCGCCGAGGCGACGCTGCGCCCGCAGACCCTGGACGACTTCACCGGCCAGAAGGCGCTGCGCGAGAACCTCTCCATCTTCATCCAGGCCGCCAAGGCGCGGGGCGAGGCGCTGGACCACGTGCTGCTGCACGGCCCGCCGGGCCTGGGCAAGACCACGCTGGCGCAGATCGTGGCTCGGGAACTGGGCGTGGGCTTCCGCGCCACTTCCGGCCCCGTGTTGCAGCGGGCCGGTGACCTTGCGGCCATCCTGACCAACCTGCAGCCGCGCGACGTGCTCTTCGTGGACGAGATCCACCGCCTGCAGCCGGCGATCGAGGAAACCCTCTATCCCGCGATGGAGGATTTCCAGCTCGACCTGATCATCGGGGAGGGGCCTGCGGCCCGCACCGTGCGGATCGACCTGCCGCCTTTTACCCTGGTAGGCGCCACCACGCGGGCCGGCCTTTTGGCCACGCCGCTGCGCGACCGCTTCGGCATTCCGCTGCGCCTACAATTCTATACACCCGAGGAGCTGCTGCTGATCGTCCGCCGTGGCGCGCAGAAGCTCGGCTTCTCCCTGACCGAGGATGGTGCGCGGGAGATCGCCAACCGCTCCCGCGGCACACCGCGTATTGCCGGGCGGCTGCTGCGGCGGGTGCGGGATTTCGCGCTGGTCTCCGGCAAGGATGCCGACCGGGCCATGGCCGACGATTCGCTGCGGCGGCTGGAAGTGGACGCGCGCGGGCTGGATGCGCAGGACCGCCGCTACCTCCGCCGCATCGCCGAGCATCATGGCGGCGGGCCGGTGGGCGTGGAAACGCTGGCCGCCGCGCTCTCCGAGGGGCGGGACACGCTGGAGGAAGTGGTGGAGCCCT
Source organism: Pseudoroseomonas ludipueritiae (assembly GCF_014490445.1). Taxonomy (GTDB): domain Bacteria; phylum Pseudomonadota; class Alphaproteobacteria; order Acetobacterales; family Acetobacteraceae; genus Pseudoroseomonas; species Pseudoroseomonas ludipueritiae. The sequence goes on from NZ_JACTUZ010000158.1 coordinate 8,147, forward strand.
ACCTGATCCAGGAAGGCTTCGTTCTTCGCACCCCACGCGGCCGCGTGCTGGGCGAGCCTGGCTGGCGCCACCTTGGCATGACGCCTCCGCAGGGCAGCCAAGCGGATCTGCTGGGGGGCTTCTGAAGTCGATGTGGCCGCACCGTTTTCCGCTGCGCGTTTATTTCGAGGACACGGACGCCGGCGGGATTGTTTACCACGCCAATTACCTCCGCTGGGCGGAACGGGCGCGTACTGAATCGTTGCGTGCCATAGATTTGCCGCATCAACTTATGATCCAACGTCACGCTTCGTTGCTCGTGGTGCGACGGCTCGAAGTGGAGTATGTGGCCCCCGCGCGGCTCGACGATTCGCTGGTGGTCGAGACAGGCGTGCTGGCGTTGCGCGGCGCCTCGGTCGATCTCGACCAGAGGGTGCTGGATGCGGCGTCGGGGGCCGAAAGGGCGAGGCTCAAGGTCGGGCTGGTTTGTGTGCGGAGCGAGAACATGCGCCCCGTGCCGATCCCCGAACCCTGGCGCAGTGCCTTGCGGAACGGAATGACTGAGCGGGGCGGCCTGACGCCGCCCGCTTGACGGGATGAAGGGCCGCCGTGGCGGCCCGGGGCGAAGGAGATGGCCGTGGGTGGCAGCGTGAGTGCGTCGGATCTCGGCCAGGTGGCGCACGACCTCTCCCTGTGGGGTCTGTTCCTGCAGGCTGATTGGATTGTGAAGCTCGTGATGCTGGGGCTGATTGCCGCCAGCATCTGGGTCTGGGCGGTGGTCTTCGAGAAGGTGACGAGCCTGCGCCGGGCGAACCGCGCGGCGGATGCCTTCGAGGACAAGTTCTGGTCGGGTGGCAGCCTGGAGCAGCTTTTCCAGTCGGAAGGCGAGCGCCCGAGCCACCCCATGGCCGCTGTCTTCGGCGCCGCCATGCGGGAATGGGAGCGCAGCTCCACCCGCCCGGGTGAAGGCGCCCCCGCCGGCGTCGGCATGCAGCAGCGGGCCGAGCGGGCCATGACCGTCGCCATCCAGCGCGAGATGGACGGCATGGAGCGCTGGATGGTCTTCCTGGCCTCCGTCGGCTCGGTCGGCCCCTTTGTCGGCCTCTTCGGCACGGTCTGGGGCATCATGAATTCGTTCAGCGCCATCGCCGGCATGAACAACACCAACCTGGCCGTGGTGGCCCCCGGCATCGCCGAGGCGCTCTTCGCCACCGCCATCGGCCTGGTGGCCGCCATCCCGGCGGTGCTGGCCTACAACAAGATCACCACCGACCTGTCGCGCTTCGCCGGCCGCCTGGAAGGCTTCGCCACCGAATTCGCCGCCATCCTCTCCCGCCAGGCCGAGGAGCGCGTCTGAACCATGGCGATGTCCGGGATGGGCGGCGGCAAGGGCCGCGGCCGCTACCGCGCGATGGCCGAGATCAACGTGACGCCGCTGGTCGACGTCATGCTGGTCCTGCTGATCATCTTCATGGTGGCGGCGCCGCTGATGACGGTAGGCGTGCCGGTGGACCTGCCCAAGACCAATGCCTCGGCCCTCAATCAGGAAACCGAGCCGCTGACCATTTCCGTCAATGCCGAGGGCCGGATCTTCATCCAGGAATCCGAGGTGCCGATGGAGGGTCTGGTGGACCGCCTGCGCGCCATCCTGGCCGAGCAGCCCGCCGGGGCGCCGGAACGCCGCATCTTCGTGCGCGGCGACCGGGGCATCAATTACGGCCGGGTGATGGAGGTGATGGGCACCGTCTCCGCCGCCGGATTCACCAAGGTCGCCCTGCTGGCCGAGCAGCCCTCGGGCACGCCGGCGGCCGGTGGCGCGCGCCCCGCGACCCCCGCGCCCGCCCAGCCGCAGCGGCGCTAAGAGGAACGGCATTTCCCTGATGGCCCGTTCTGGCCTCCGCTTCTGGGCGACCGTCTCGGCGGCACTGCATGCGCTGATCGCGCTGCTGCTGCTGATCGGCCTGCCCAAGCCCGAACTTCAAGAGCCGCAAGAGCAGGCCATCACGGTCGAGCTGATGCCGGCCGATAACCCGCAGCTTGCCCAGGCGCCCAACCCGCTGCCCCTGCCGGCGCCCCCGGCGCCCGAGCAGGCGCCGGATGCGACCCAGCCGGTGACGCCGGACCTGCCGCAGTCGGCCACGCCGACTCCGCCGCCGCCACCCCCGCC
>NZ_JACTUZ010000159.1 GCF_014490445.1 Pseudoroseomonas ludipueritiae
GCCCTGCCGCCGCGCCAGCCTCCGGCCCAGCCGGCTCCCGCGCCACCGGCCGGGGGTGGGGAGGGGCCGCTGGCCGCGCTGAACTGCGCCGACCCGGCGCTGCTGCAGGATGTGTCCTTCACCTTCCAGGCGACGCCGCATCTGTCCGGCGGCACGCGCATCCAGCGGCTGAGCAATCCGCGCCCCTACACCGATGTCATCATGGAAGCCTATAGCGCCACGCCGGCACTGCGCGCCGAATACCAGCGGCTGCGGCCCTATATGGCGCCGGTGCCGCAATGCCTGGTCAATGCCGAGACGGGGCTGGGCGAGGTGGTGCTGTCCTACCGCCTTTATGTCGAGGGCGGGCGGCCGCTGGTGGAGGTGCAGCGGGTGCCATAAGGAAAAAGGGCGGCCAAGCTGCCGCCCTTTCCAGGTTCATTCCTGCTGCTGCACTGGCTTGCGCGGCCGGCCAGGAAAGACATCGACCGGCCCGCCCAGGTTGCCGCCCAGCTCGTTCATGTCGCCGGGCTGCGGCTCGCCGGGCGGAATCGGCTCCTGGACCGTGCCGCTGGCGGTGTCATCCGCGTCGCGTTCCGCATCCTTCTTCGCTTCGGCCATGGGGCCCTCTCAGGACTTGGTGCGGGGGTCGTGGGTATGGTGCTCGTCCCGCTCGCCCCCGCCGCCGGAAATCCGGCTGTCGCGGCTGTTGGTGGGGGAGCCAGGGGTGGGGCCGCTATTGTCCCCGCCACCCTTCTTGCCGGTGGCCATGGACTTTTCCGGGTGCTCGCGGTTCTGGTGGCTGCTGCCGGGGCCGCCCACCCGTTCGGTATCGGGGTTCTTGTTCGGCATGGGCAGTCTCCTCAGCGGTCCTGCTGGTAACCCTGGTGGGTCGTGTTCTGCTTGATGTCGCCGCTGCGGCCCTGCTTCGGGTCACGGTCAAGGGTCTCGGCCTTGATGTCCGACTTCTTCGGGTCCTGGGTCGGGCCCCCATGCTTCGGCTGGTTCGCCGGCGGGACCGGCGGCATATGCGCGTGCGTCATGGCCTTCTCCTTCTTCCGTGCGGCGCGGGGCGGTGCCCCTTGCCACTGCGGGGAAAGAACCAGCCGAAGGGGCAAGGGGTTGCAGGCTAGGCCCCTCACGAAAAAGGCCGCCCCTAGGGGCGGCCTTCGCGGCGGGTCAGTCGCGGCCGACCACGATGTCCGGCGCATCCTCGGCTTTCATGCCGACGATGTGATAGCCGCTATCCACGTGATGCACCTCGCCGGTGACGCCGGCGCCGAGGTCGGAGAGCAGGTAGAGCGCGGAGCCGCCCACATCCTCGATGGTGGTGTTGCGCTTCAGGGGCGCGTTGTACTGGTTCCACTTCAGGATGTAGCGGAAGTCGCCGATGCCGCTGGCCGCCAGGGTCTTGATCGGGCCGGCGGAGATGGCGTTCACGCGGATGCCGCGCCCGCCCACATCCACGGCCATGTAGCGCACGCTGGCCTCCAGCGCCGCCTTGGCCACGCCCATCACGTTGTAATGCGGCGTCACGCGCTCGGCGCCCAGATAGGTCAGGGTCAGCAGGCTGCCGCCCTCGGACATCAGGGCCGCTGCGCGCTTGGAGACGGAGACAAAGGAGAAGCAGGAGATGTCCAGCGCCTGCAGGAAGGCCGCGCGCGGCGTGTCCATGTAGCGGCCGCGCAGGTACTGCTTGTCGGCGAAGCCGATGGCATGGACCAGGAAGTCCATCTTGCCCCAGCGCTTCTCCAGCGTCTCGAAGACAGAGTCGATGCTGGCCTCGTCCGTCACGTCGCAGGGCAGCACGATGTCGCTGCCCAGGCTCTCGGCCAGTGGGCGGACACGCTTCTCCAGCGCCTCGCCCTGATAGGTGAAGGCGACCTCCGCCCCCTGGGCGGCCAGGGCGCGGGCGATGCCCCAGGCGATCGAGCGGTCGTTCGCCACGCCCATGATCAGGCCCCGCTTGCCGGCCATCAGGTTGCCCTTGGCGGGTTCAGGGGTGTTGGATTGCGCGGCAGGTTCCATGTTCAGGCAGGACCGGTTCTGTTGAATGGGGACAGCGAAGACAGGGCGCCGGATGTGTCCGGAGTCCGGCGGCAGGGCGTTGCAAGGGTCAAGGCGTGGTGGCACACCCCCGTCCCGCCGGCAAGAGGAAGCAGGGACAGGAGCAGATGAGCGTACCGACACCCGACGCCGACCCCTATGCGATCTTCAACGCCTGGATGGCCGAGGCCGAGGCCTCGGAACCCAATGATCCCAATGCCATGTGCCTGGCGACCAGCACGCCGGACGGCTGGCCCAGCGCCCGCATGGTGCTGCTGAAGGGGCTGGACCCGCGCGGCTTCGTCTTTTTCACGAACCACGGGAGCCGCAAGGGGGAGCAGCTTCTGGCCAATCCCCGCGCCGCGCTGAACTTCCACTGGAAGACGCTGCGCCGCGCCGTGCGGGTGGAGGGCACCGTGGAGCAGGTGACGGCGGCGGAATCCGACGAATACTACGCCACCCGCCCGCGCCGCTCCCGCATCGGGGCCTGGGCCTCGCGGCAGTCGAGCCCGCTGGGCAGCCGGGAGGAGCTGGAGGCGGCGGTGGCCGAGGTGGAAGCCCGCTACCCGGATGACACGGTGCCGCGCCCGTCCCATTGGGGCGGCTTCCGCGTGCTGCCGCGGCGCATCGAGTTCTGGCGCGACATGCCTTTCCGCCTGCATGACCGCCGCGTCTTCCATGCCCGGCCGGATGGTGGCTGGCGCTCCGAAACCCTTTATCCCTGAGGCTGTCGTGGCGCCGGCGCGGGTGGCGAAGCCCCGCGCCGGGGCACATGCCCATGCTGGCGCAGCACCCCACCCCTGCGTTATTCTGCGCAATCCGCAAAGGGTTTCCGTTCATGCTGACTCGCCGTTCGCTGCTGCTCGCCTCCAGCGCCGCCGCCCTGCCGGCCGCGCTGGCCGCCACCGACGCCCAGGCCCAGACGCCCAAGGACGTGCTGGTCTTCGCGAAGCAGATCGACGACATCATCTCGCTCGATCCGCATGAGGCCTTCGAGTACACGGCCTCCGAAATCGCGGGGAATGTCTACCAGAAGCTGGTGACGACGCCGAACAGCAACCCTTCCGAGATCCGCGGCGAGCTGGCCGAGAAGTGGACGGTCTCGGATGGCAACAAGACCTTCACCTTCACCCTGAAGGACGGCCCCAAGTTCGCCTCCGGCAAGCCCGTGACGGCCGAGGACGTGGCCTTCTCGCTCTCCCGCGCCGTGATCCTGAACAAGTCGCCGGCCTTCATCATCAACCAGTTCGGCTTCACCAAGGACAATGTGGCCGAGCGCATCCGCGCCACCGACGCCAAGACCCTGGTGCTGCAGACGGCCGAGCCGACCGCGCCTTCCTTCCTGCTCTACTGCCTCTCGGCGGCGGTCGGCAGCGTGGTGGAGAAGGCGGTGGTGACCGCCAATGCCAAGGGCGATGACCTGGGCAATGCCTGGCTGAAGCAGAATTCCGCCGGCTCCGGCTCCTATATGGTCCGCCAGTGGCGGGCCAGCGACAATGTCATGCTGGACGCCAACCCGCATGCGATCGAGCCGCCGAAGATGAAGCGCATCATCATGCGCCATGTGGCGGACCCCTCGGCGCAGCTGCTGGGCCTGCAGAAGGGCGACTTCGACATCGTGCGCAACCTGGTGGCGGACCAGATCGCGACGGTGGAGAAGGACCGGAACTTCACGGTGCAATACGCCCGCAAGGCGAGCCTGATGTACCTGAGCCTGAACCAGAAGAACCCCAATCTGGCGAAGCCCGAGGTGCGGCAGGCGATCAAGATGGCCATCGACTATGCCGCCATCCAGAAGAACATCGTCCCCACCACCTATGCGGTGCACCAGGCCTTTCTGCCCGCCGGCCTGCCCGGCGCGCTGACCGAGACGCCCTTCCAGAAGAATGTCGCTGAGGCCAAGGCGCTGCTGGCCAAGGCCGGGCTGGAGGGCGGGTTCGAACTGTCCTTCGACTATTTCTCCGGCGCCCCGCTCTCCGACATCGCGCAGGCTATCCAGGCGAACCTGGCCGAGATCGGCATCCGCCTGAAGATGCTGCCCGGCGAGCAGCGCGCGGTCATCACCAAGACCCGCGCCCGCACCCATGACATCGCCATGGTGCGCTGGGGCTCCGACTACTTCGACCCCAACAGCAATGCCGAGGCCTTCTCCATCAACATCGACAATGGCGATGAGGCCCGCAACAAGACCCTGGCTTGGCGCGCGAGCTGGCTGATCCCGGAACTCTCGGCCAAGACGCTGGAAGCGCAGAAGCAGACGGATGCCGAGACGCGCGCCCAGATGTACCTGGACATCCAGAAGGAGCACCAGCAGACCTCCCCCTTCGTCGTCATGCTGCAGGAGATCGAGGTTTCCGTCTCCCGCGCCGCCGTGAAGGGTTTCGACATGGGGCCGATGAACGACCGGCACTCCTACACCAACATCACCAAGGTCTGAGTATTCACTGAATGCGATCCGATGGGGAACTTCAGGCGGAACTGTTGCCGCCTGAAGCCGAGCCGCCCGCCGCGCCGGTTGCGCGTCGGGCACGTCCTTCCGCCGCCTGGCTCCGGCTGCGCGGCGCCCTGTCCACCCTGGCCAGCGTGCCGATCACGCTGTTCGGGCTGGCGGTTGTCACCTTCTTCATCGGACGCGTTGTGCCGATCGACCCGGTACTGGCCATTGTCGGCGACCGGGCGCCGGCGGATGTGGTGGAGCGTGCGCGGCTCGACCTCGGGCTGGACCAGCCGCTCTACGTGCAGTTCTGGCGCTACCTGGGGCAGATCTTCTCAGGCGACCTCGGCCGCTCGGTGATGACCTCGAACCCGGTGACGCAGGACATCGCCCGCTTCTTCCCGGCGACTTTCGAACTGGCGACGGTGGCCATCATCATCGCCGTGCTGATCGGCGTGCCGCTGGGCGTCTGGGCAGCGACGCGGCAGGGCAAGTTCGTCGATCAGGCGGTGCGGCTCTTCTGCCTCGCCGGGCATTCGCTGCCGGTCTTCGTGCTCGGCCTCGTCTCGCTGCTGCTCTTCTACGCCAAGCTGGGCTGGGTGCCCGGCCCCGGGCGGCAGAGCATCTATTTCGAGGGCATGGTGGAAGAGCGCACCGGCATCCTGACGGTGGACAGCCTGCTGGCCGGTGACTGGGGCGCCTTCAATGACGCGCTGTATCACCTGATCCAGCCGGCGGGCGTGCTGGCCTTCTTCAGCCTCGCCTATATCGCCCGCATGACGCGCGCCTTCATGCTGGCGGAGCTACGGAGCGAATATGTCACCACCGCGCGCGCCAAGGGGCTTTCCTCCGGCCGCATCGTCTGGCGGCACGCCTTCGGCAATATCATGGTGCCGCTCGTCACCGTGCTGGCCATGACCTATGCCGGGCTGCTGGAAGGCGCGGTGCTGACCGAGACGATCTTCTCCTGGCCCGGCCTCGGCCAGTACCTGACCGTGTCGCTGCTGAATGCCGACATGAATGCGGTGCTGGGCGCCACCCTGGTGGTGGGGCTGATCTATGTGGTGCTGAACCTGCTGGCGGACCTGCTCTACCGGCTGCTCGACCCGCGGGTGAAATAAGATGAGCGAAGCGACCCTGAGCCGCCGTGAATGGCTGCTCTCCGACACGCCCACCTCCCGCGCCCAGGCCAAGTGGGGCCGGCGCTACCAGACCTGGCTGGCCTTCCGCCGCAACGGGCTGGCGGTGGCGGGCCTCTTCATCGTGCTGGCCATGCTGGTGCTGGCCATCCTGGCGCCGGTCCTGGCGACGCATGACCCGGGCGTGCAGGTGCTGGCGGACCGCCTGCAGCCGCCTTCCGCCGCCCATTGGCTGGGCACGGATGAGCTGGGGCGCGACACCTATTCCCGCCTGCTCTATGGCGGCCGCGTCACGCTCGGCATGGTGGTGGCCGTCGTCATCCTGGTGGCGCCGCTGGGGCTGATCGTCGGCTGCGTCGCGGGTTATGCCGGCGGCATCGTCGACAAGCTCCTGATGCGCGTCACGGATGTCTTCCTGGCCTTCCCGCGCCTGATCCTGGCGCTCGCCTTCGTGGCTGCCATGAAGCCGGGCGTGGAAAGCGCCGTGGTGGCCATCGCGTTGACCGCCTGGCCGCCCTATGCGCGGCTGGCGCGGGCGGAGACGCTGACCATCCGCAACGCCGACTATATCGCCGCCGTGCGCATGACCGGCGCCTCGCCCTGGCGCGTCATCCTGCGCCATGTGGCGCCGATGTGCCTGCCCTCGCTGACGGTGCGCGTGACGCTGGACATGTCCTCCATCATCCTCACCGCCGCCGGCCTCGGCTTCCTCGGCCTCGGCGCGCAGCCACCGATCCCGGAATGGGGCACCATGATCGCCACCGCCCGCCGCTTCATCCTGGAGCAGTGGTGGGTGCCGGTGATCCCGGGCATCGCCATCTTCCTGGCGAGCCTGGCCTTCAACCTGCTGGGCGATGGCCTGCGCGACGTGCTGGACCCGAAGCAGCGATGAGCGGTTCCGTGAACAAGCCCCTGGTCGAAATCCAGAACCTGCGGGTCGATTTCCCCACCGCCTCCGGCACCTTCAACCCCGCCGTGCGCGGCGTCTCCATGTCCCTGGGGCGGGAGAAGCTGGGCATCGTAGGCGAAAGCGGCTCGGGCAAATCCGTCACCGGCCGGGCGCTGATGCGCCTCTTGCCGGAAGCGGCGCGGGTGCGGGCGGATAAGCTGGTCTTCGACGGCATCGACGTGCTGGGCGCCAGCGAGCGGCAGATGCGCAAGCTGCGCGGCGGCCGCATCGGCCTGATCCTGCAGGACCCGAAATACAGCCTGAACCCGGTGATGACGATCGGCCAGCAGATCGCCGAGGCCTGGGGCACCCACAACAAGGGTGGCAAGCGGGAAGCCCGGGAGGCCGCGTTGAACCTGCTGGAGCAGGTGCGCATCCGCGACCCGAAGCGCGTGCTGGATTCCTATCCGCACGAGGTTTCCGGCGGCATGGGGCAGCGCGTCATGATCGCGATGATGCTGGCGCCCAACCCGGACATGCTGATCGCGGATGAGCCGACCAGTGCGCTGGATGCCTCTGTCCAGGCCGAGATCCTGAAGCTGATCGAGGACCTCGTTTCCGCGCGCGGCATGGGGCTGATGCTGATCAGCCATGACCTGCCGCTGGTGGCCCGCTTCTGCGACCGCGTGGTGGTGATGTATGCCGGGCAGGTGATGGAAACCCTGCCGGCGCGCGACCTGCACCGCGCCGAGCATCCCTATACCCGCGGGCTGCTGGACTGCATGCCCGCGCTCTCCGAGAAGCGCGCGCGCCTGCCGGTGCTGACCCGCGACCCCAAGTGGCTGGAGCCGCGCACGTGAGCCAGGCGATGATCGAGGCCAACCGGCTCAACGTCCATTTCGGCAGCAACCATGTTGTCCACGATGTCTCGTTCAGCGTGGCGCCGGGGGAGACCTTCGGGCTGGTGGGTGAATCCGGTTCCGGCAAGTCCACTGTGCTGCGCTGCTTCGCCGGGCTGGTGGAGAGCTGGGATGGCACCCTGAAGATCGACGGCGAACAACTGGGCCACAAGCGGGACCGCGCCTTCTTCCGCAAGGTGCAGATGGTCTTCCAGGACCCTTATGGCTCGCTGCACCCGCGGCAGACGGTGGACCGCATCCTGGCCGAGCCGCTCGCCATCCACGGCGTGCCGGATGCCGAGGCGCGCATCACCCGCGCGCTGGAGGAAGTGGCGCTGCCGCGCACCGCGCGCTTCCGCTATCCGCACCAGCTTTCCGGCGGGCAGCGGCAGCGCGTGGCCATCGCCCGCGCGCTGATCGCCGACCCTTCCGTGCTGCTGCTGGATGAGCCGACCAGCGCGCTGGACGTTTCCGTGCAGGCGGAGGTGCTGAACCTGCTGGCCGACCTGCGGCAGGCGCGGCAGCTCACCTGCATCCTGGTCTCGCACAACCTCGCGGTGGTGGGGCATCTGTGCGAGCGGCTGGCGGTGATGCAGGGCGGCCGGATCGTCGAGATCCTGTCTGAGCAGCAGCTCCGCGCCGGGGAAGCGACGCATTCCCACACGCGGGACCTGATCGCCCTGTCGCACGAGCTGGAAGGCTAGGGCGCCCGCCTGGCTGGGCCCGGCGGGTCTCGCCGGGCCTTCTCTGATGACGCTTCAGTGGTGCTGGAGGCTGCGCTCGGCAGGCTCGAAGGAGAGCTGCGCCACCTTCCGCCGCTCCAGCGCCCAGGAGCACAGGAAGATCGCCAGCCCGGCGGCGCTGAGCAGCGCGCCCACCCAGCCGGTGGAAGTCCAGCCATAGCCGGCGGCGATGGCCAGGCCGCCCAGCCAAGGGCCCAGCGCATTGGCGATGTTCAAAGCGCTGTGGTTCATGGCGGCGGCCAGGGTCTGGGCTTCCTGCGCCACATCCATCAGGCGGGTCTGCAAACCGGCGCCCAGCGCCACGCCGCAGCCGACCAGAAACACGTTCAGCCCCAGCGCCCAGACATTGCCGGCCGTGACCAGCACCAGCAGGCAGGCCAGGAAGATCCAGAGCAGGATGCCGGCGATGGCGGGCATCAGCGCCCGGTCCGCCATCCAGCCGCCGGCGATATTGCCCACCACCATGCCCAGGCCGAAGACCATCAGCATCAGTGGCAGGACGCTGGCCGGGGCACCGGCCACCTGCACCAGCGTCGGCTCCAGGTAGGTGTAGACGGCGAACATGCCGCCGAAGCCCACGGCCCCGGTGGCGATGGTCAGCAGCACCTGCGGCTTCCGCAGCGCGCCCAGCTCCTGCAACGGGCTGGTGGCCGATGCGACGCCGCCGCCACGCGGGGCAAACAGTGCCAGCAGCACCGCCGTCAGCAGCGCCAGCGCCCCCACTAGGCCGAAGGAAGCGCGCCAGCCGAGGAACTGGCCCATCCAGTTGGCCAGCGGCACGCCGGCCAGGGTGGCGAGCGTCAGCCCCAGCATCACCATGGCCACCGCGCGGGCGCGCCGGTCCGGCGGCGCCAGGGAGGCCGCCACCAACGAGGCGATGCCGAAATAAGCGCCATGCGGCAGGCCGGAGACGAAGCGGAAGCCCACCAGCCAGTTGAAGCCACCGGCGGTGGCGCTGGCGAGATGCCCCAGCGCATAGAGCAGCATCAGCCCGATCAGCAGCAGGCGGCGCGGCAGCCGCGCCGCCAGCACGGCGATGACCGGCGCGCCCACCACCACGCCCAGGGCATAGGCGCTGATCATGTGGCTGCCCCGCGGCAGGCTGACATCCATGTTGCCGGCGATATTCGGCATCAGGCTCATCACCGCGAATTCGCCGATGCCGATGGCGAAGCCACCCATGGCGAGGGCCAGGATCACCAGCCGAACGCGGGCGGGCGACATCACGCCGGCACCATCCCGCGCGGTATCGGGAGAGGGAGAGAAGGTCATAGTCACTGCCCGGAGGATTTGCTGCAACGCAGCATAGCGCGGCCGCGCAGGCAACCCGCCGAAGCTTCACGAAGACGGTGATGCCCGCCTCGGCGCCAGAAGCGCCACGGCCAGCCCCATGGCGGAGAGCACCAGCCCGGCGCCGAAGACGGCGGCGTGCTGGTCGCCGCTCCAACGGAACAGCGCCGCCAGCAGAAAGCCGGTGCAGGCCTGGGTCAGCGCGTAGAGCACGGTGGCCCGCGCCCAGAGCACGGCGGAGGCAGGGCCGGCGACCTCCCGTGCCCCGGCCAGGGTCACCGCTGTCAGGCCCACGCCCGAGAAGCCGGAAAGCGGCGCCGCCAGCAACAGCGCCCAGTTTCCCCAGCCGGCGGGGGCCAGGGCGGCAGCCAGGGCCGCCACCTGGAAGGCCATCCAGAGCCGCACGGCCGGCATGGCGCCGATCCGCCCGGCCAGCACGCCGCCGCCCAATGTGCCCGCCACGGCGCCGAGGCCGAAAAGCACCCAGAGCAGCCCCGTCAGCACGGCCCCCGCGCCGTGGCCGCGCACGGCAAGATCGGCCGTATAGACCATGGGCGGCACCATCCCGGCGGCCGAGAGCACATAGGTGCCCAGCAGCCACCAGGCCGGCGGCAAGGCCTGGCCACGGGGCAGCGCCAGCGTCGCCACCTGCGGGTTGGGCCAGTAGGGGCGGGCGGCGAGCCAGATCAGCGCCACCAGCGCCGCCATGCCGATCCAGGCCAGGGCGACGCCGCCCTGCAGCAGCAGCGGCACCGCCACGGCGCCCAGCGCCGCG
>NZ_JACTUZ010000016.1 GCF_014490445.1 Pseudoroseomonas ludipueritiae
CCCGCGCCGCGCGCCGGGCACCCTGCGCCGCTTGGTGCGGGAGCCCGTGGCGGCGGCGGCGCTGCTGCTCGCCATCCTGCTGATCCTGGCCGCCGTGCTGGCGCCGGTGCTGGCGCCCACAGACCCCTTCGACAACGACCTCGGCTCCGCCATGGCGGTGCCGGGCACGCCAGGGCTGCTGCTCGGCGCCGATGCGCAGGGGCGGGACATGATCACCCGGCTGCTCTACGGGCTGCGCATCACCTTCGTCATCGGCATCGCCTCTGTGCTGCTGGGCGGCTTCGTGGGCGCGCTGGTGGGCTTCGCCGCCGCCTTCTACCGCCGCGTGGACGGGCTGCTGATGCGGCTGATGGATGTGCTGCTCTCCTTTCCCGCCATCCTCTTCGGCCTGGCGCTGGCGGCCATCTTCGGCCCCGGCATCCCGGCCGTGGTGCTGGCCCTCTCCGTCGCCACGGTGCCGCTGATGGCGCGCATCGTGCGCGGCGCCGCCCTGGTGGTGATGCGCCAGGATTACATCGAGGCCGCGCGCGCCACCGGCATGGGCGATGCCCGGCTGATGCTGCGCCACGTGGCGCCCAACTGCCTCTCGCCGATGTTCGTCTTCGCCACGCTGCGCTTCGGGCAGGTCATCCTGCTGGGCTCGGCGCTGTCCTTCCTCGGCCTCGGCGCGCAGCCGCCGATGGCGGAACTGGGCGCCATGGCGGCGGAAGGGCGGAACTTCCTGTTCTTTGCGCCGCATATCGCGGTGCTCCCCTGCGCACTGATCTTTGTCTTGGTCTTGAGCTTCAACCTGCTGGGCGATGCGCTGCGTGACGCGCTGGACCCCCGGCTCCGCGTCTGATCCTGCTGCAACCGAAAGGCCCAAGGATGTTCCAGTTGCTGAAGCGCCGCCGGATGGCCGGCCTGCTGAGCGGTTCCCTGCTGGCGCTGGGTGCGCTGCCGCCCGCCGCGCAGGCCCAGATGGCGCCCAAGGATACGCTGGTGGTGCTGCGCGAGATCGACGCGGACCGCTACGACCCCGCCCGCACCTCGGCCACCGCGGCGGGGGAGGCGCTGTTCCTGCTGACGGATACGCTGGTGTCACTGGACTGGGACCAGAAGACCATCCGGCCCAGCCTGGCGGAAAGCTGGACCGTCAGCGAGGACGGCAAGCTCTATACCTTCAAGCTGCGGCGTGGCGTGAAGTTCTGCGATGGCAAGGACTTCACCGCCAAGGACGTGGTCTATACCATCAACCGCTTCATCGACCCCGCGCTGCGCGGGCCGGTGCGCGCGCGCGCCGGGCAGGTGAAGGAGGTCCGCGCTGTCGATGACTACACCGTGGAATACGAGCTGCAGCAGCCCTTCAGCGAGTTGCTGCTGCAGCTGACGCAGTATTTCATGGGCATCGTCGATCAGGCGACGGTGGAGAAGCTGGGCGATGGCTTCGGGGTGCAGGGCTTCAACGGCGTCGGGCCCTACTGCTGGAACAGCTGGTCGCCACGCCAGGAGATGGTGCTGACCAAGAACCCTGCCTACAACTGGGGCCCGCCGATCTACCAGAACCCGTCGCCGCAGGTGGGCCGCATCATCCTGCGCGTGATCCCGGAAGCGAATACCCGGCTGGCCGCCGTGCAATCCGGCCAGGGTGACGTGACGCAGTGGATTCCGTATTTCGCGCTGGAAGGCCTGAAGCGCGTCCCGACGGTGAAGCTGCAGCAGCAGCCGAACTACTTCTACGACAACTTCATGGGCTTCAGGGTGGACAAGCCCGTGATGAACGACCCGGCCGTGCGCCGCGCCATCAATCTCGCGGTGAACAAGGATGCCATCAACAAGGCTGTCTGGTTCAATGCCGGTGAAGTGGCCAGCTCCTACGTCAACCCCAACGCGCAGGACGCCAGCGCCCAGGCCGCTGCCAAGGTGCCGGGCTTCGACCCCGCCGCCGCCCGCAAGGTGCTGGACGAGGCCGGCTGGGCCCTGGGCAGCGACGGCGTGCGGGTGAAGGACGGCCAGCGCGCCACATTCCTGGCCTATGCCATCCAGCATGCCTACAACAACGGCATGATGCAGGCCATCCAGGCGGACCTGCGGCGCGTGGGCATCGAGATGCGCGTGCAGCTCTGGGACGCCACGGTGGCCTGGGGCAAGCTGGCGACGCAGGAATTCGACGCCTTCATCATGTCCTATCCCTATGCCTCGGCCACCGATGCGCTGGGCCTGTACTTCCCCAGCACCAATCGGCCGACGCCCAACCGCATGAACTGGAATGACGCGGAAACCGACCGGCTGATCAACGCCGCCCGTGCCGCCACGGCGCCGGAGGAACGCGCCAAGGCCATCGGCGAGGCGCAGATGCTCCTGTCGGAACAGAACCCCTGGCTGCCGCTGATCCGCCAGCCGCTCTGGGTGATGTCGGGGCAGCGGGTGGAAGGCGTGCGGCCGCATGGCATCTACGGTGCCGCGCTCTACAAGGGCCTCGACATCCGGCTGACGCGCTGAGGCGGGAAGGGCAGGGACATGACCACCACGCTCGTTCAGGACGCCGATCTCGTCATCGCCTGGGATGAGGCAGCCGGGCAGCATGTCTACATGCCCGATGCCTCCGTGGCCTTCGAGGACGGCCGCATCACCTTCGTCGGCCGTGGCTATGACGGCCGGGCCGACAAGGTCATCGACGCCCACGGCATGATGGTCATGCCCGGGCTGGTGAATATCCACTGCCACCCTTCCAGCGAGCCGATGAACAAGGGGCTGATCGACGAGATCGGCTCCCCCGGCCTGTATAATTCCTCGCTCTACGAATACATGCCGATCTTCCGCGCGGATGCGGAAGCCGTGCCCTCCTGCGTGCGCGTGGCGCTGTCGGAGTTGCTTCTCTCCGGCGTCACCACGGTGGCCGACCTTTCCATGGCACATCCGGGCTGGCTGGACCTGCTGGCGGAAAGCGGCATGCGCGTCTGCGTCGCGCCGATGTTCCGCTCCGCGCGCTGGTTCACCAGGAACGGCCATGTGGTGGAATACGAATGGGACGAGGCCGCCGGCGAGAAAGGGATGGCCGAGGCGCTGTCGCTGGTGGAGCGCGCGGAGCAGCATGAATCCGGCCGCCTCTTCGGCATGGTGGTGCCGGCGCAGATCGACACCTGTTCCGAGACCCTGCTGCGCGAGAGTGCCGAGGAAGCCCGCAAGCGCGGCCTTTCCTGGCAGATCCATGCGGCGCAGAGCGTGGTGGAATTCCATGAGATCACGCGCCGCAGCGGCTTCACGCCCATCGGCTGGCTCGACAGCATGGGGCTGCTCTCGGACCGCGCCATCATCGGCCACGGCATCTTCCTGGACGACCATCCCAGCACCCGCTGGCATACCGCCAACGACCTGGACCGGCTGGCGGAGACCGGCACCACCGTGGCGCATTGCCCCACCGTCTTCGCACGCCGCGGCATCACCATGAAGCATTTCGGCCGCTACCGCCGCCGTGGCGTCAACATGGGCATCGGCACCGATACCTATCCGCACAACATGCTGGATGAGCTGCGGCTGGTTTCCTACCTCGCGCGCACGCAGGCGGAGGACCCACGCAGCCTCTCCTCCACCGACCTCTTCGATGCGGCGACGATCGGCGGCGCCCAGGCGCTGGGGCGCGATGATATCGGGCGGCTGGCGATGGGCTGCCGCGCCGATTTCGTGATGGTGGACGTGACGCACCCGATGATGCGCCCGGCGCGCGACCCCATGCGCAGCCTGATCTACGCCGCCGGTGACCGCGCCATCCGCTCCGTTCATGTCGATGGCCAGGAAGTGGTGCGGGAAGGCCGCGTGCTGACCATGGATTACGAAGGCGCCGCCGCGCATCTGCATGAGGCCCAGAAGCGCATCGTCGCGAATGCACCCGAGCGCGACTGGGCGCACCGACCGGTGGAGAAGATCTCCCCGCCGACCTTCCGGTGGGCCCGATGACGGAGGAGCTGCTGCGCGTCGAAGGGTTGCGCACCGTCTTCAAGACCTCCGCCGGGCTGGTGCGGGCGGTGGATGGGGTGGACCTCTCCGTGCCGCGCGGCAAGACTTTGGGCATCGTGGGGGAAAGCGGCTGCGGCAAGTCCATGCTGTCGCTCTCCATCATGCGGCTGGTGCCGTCGCCGGGGCGCACGGTGGATGGCCGCGTGCTGCTGGCGGGGCGTGACCTGCTGCCGCTTTCCGCGCGCGAGATGCGCTTGGTGCGCGGCGGCCAGATCGCCATGATCTTCCAGGAGCCGATGACCAGCCTGAACCCGGTGCATACGGTCGGGCGGCAGCTCGTCGAGGCGATGCAGGTGCATTCCCCCGGCCTCAACGCCGCCGCGCTGAAGGAGAAGGCGGTGGCCGCGCTGAAGCGCGTGCGCATCCCCTCGCCGGAGCGGCGCTTCGACGAATACCCGCACCAGCTTTCCGGCGGCATGCGCCAGCGCGTCATGATCGCCATGGCCCTGGCCTGCGAGCCGCGCTTGCTGATCGCGGATGAGCCGACCACGGCGCTGGACGTAACCGTGCAGGCGCAGATCCTGGACCTGTTGCGGGAATTGCAGGCCGAGACGGGGATGTCCATCATCCTCATCACCCATGACCTGGGCGTCATCGCGGAAATGGCGGATGAGGTGGCGGTGATGTATGGCGGCCAGGTGGTGGAGCGCACCAGCGCCCGCGCCCTGTTCGAGGACCCGCAGCATCCCTATACGCTGGGCCTGCTCGGCTCCGTGCCGCGGCTGGACGAGAGCCGGGAGAGGCTGCTGGCGATCGACGGCGCCGTGCCGCCGCCCTTCGCCTTTCCCGATGGCTGCCGCTTCCACCCGCGCTGCCCCTTCGCCATCCAGGCCTGCCGGGAGGCCTTGCCGCCGCTGCGGGCGCTGGGTCCGGGGCATGAGGCCGCCTGCATCCGCGCCCCGGTCGAGGAAGCACTGGCCCTGGAGAGCGCCGCATGACGCCCTTGCTGGAAGTGGCCGGTCTGGCCAAGCACTACCCGGTGAAGCAGGGCGTGATCCGCCAGCGGCAGGTGGGCACGGTGCGCGCCGTGGACGGCGTGTCCTTTTCCGTGATGCGCGGCGAGACCCTGGCGCTGGTGGGGGAAAGCGGCTGCGGCAAGTCCACCACCGCGCGGCTGGCCCTGCGGCTGATCGAGCCCAGCGCCGGCAGCATCCGCTTCGATGGCCAGGACGTGACCAAGGTGGCGGGCGGCGCGATGCGGGCGCTGCGCCGGCGCATGCAGATCGTGTTCCAGGACCCCTATGCCAGCCTCAACCCTCGCCTGACGGTAGGCGATGCCATCGCGGAGCCAATGGTGGTGCATGGCATCGGCGACAACCGCTCTCGCCAGCAGCGGGTGCAGGAACTGCTGGAGCTGGTCGGCCTGCGTCCCTTCCACGCCGAACGCTACCCGCATGAATTCTCCGGCGGCCAGCGCCAGCGCATCGGCATCGCCCGCGCCCTGGCGGTGGAGCCGGACCTGGTGGTCTGCGACGAGCCCGTCTCCGCGCTGGATGTCTCCATCCAGGCGCAGGTGGTGAACCTGATGAAGGACCTGCAGGCGCGGCTGGGCCTCTCCTACCTGTTCATCGCGCATGACCTGGCGGTGGTGAAGCACATGGCGGACCGCGTGGCCGTCATGTATCTCGGCGCCATCATGGAGATGGGCAGCAAGGCGGAGCTTTTCGCCAATCCGCGCCATCCCTATACCCGCGCGCTGCTGGCCGCCATCCCGCATCCCGATCCCTCACGCCGTGGCCGGGTCACGCCGCTGGGCGGCGACGTGCCCAGCCCGATGGCGGTGCCACCGGGCTGCCGCTTCCACACCCGCTGCCCCTTCGCCCAGGCGCGGTGCCGCGAGGAGGTGCCTGTGCTGCGTGAGGTGTCACCGGGGCAGCAAGCGGCCTGCCACTTCTCCGAAACCTTGCCCGATGCCGGCCTGGACTATTCCGGTGGCCTGACACCGGCGGCGACAAGGCGCCTGGCCCTTTACGACCATGCCAGGCAGCGCTCGGGCGGCAGGGCGGCGGCGGGCTTCTGACCCGAAGCGG
Source organism: Pseudoroseomonas ludipueritiae (assembly GCF_014490445.1). Lineage (GTDB taxonomy): Bacteria > Pseudomonadota > Alphaproteobacteria > Acetobacterales > Acetobacteraceae > Pseudoroseomonas > Pseudoroseomonas ludipueritiae. Next base: position 6,027 of record NZ_JACTUZ010000016.1, read on the forward strand.
GACTCGCGGAGGGCGCGCGGCGGCTGCGCCGCGCGCCCATGGCAGGCTGACCGCCGCACCCCGTAGCGGCGCGCGGACTCAGCCGCGGAAGGGGGGATAGCTCGACGGCGAAAGCTGTTCGATATCGCGCCCGGCCCAGTCACGGGCCTGCATCCCTGCCCACATCGCTTCCGCCCCTTCCTGCACGGCGCGCCCCAGGGCCACCGGGTCATAGCCCGGAACCACGCCATCCTGCATCACCACGCGGCCATCGATGATGGAGGTCTGCAGGTCCTCCGCCGTCGCCGAGAAGACGAGGTTGCGGATTGGGTCGCGCAGCGGCGTCATGAAGAGGCTGTCGCTGTGCCAGATCAGCAGGTCCGCCTTGGCGCCGGGCGCGATGCGGCCGAGGTCGTCGCGGCCCAGCGCCTTGGCACCATTGAGCGTCGCGGCATTGAACACATCGGCCGCCGTTGCCACCTGCGTCTGCCGGTCCACGATCTTGGAGACCACGGAGGTCCAGCGCATCGCCTCGATCATGCTCTGCGGGCAGGTATCGGTCGCGATGGTCATGTTGACGCCGCGCTTCTGGTAGCGCGCGAAGCTTTCCATGGCGATGCCGCGCCGCGCGAAGACCCAGACCGCATGGGCCACATTGGCGCCCGTGTCGGCCAGGATGCCGATATCGTCGGCCTGGTAATTGGCCCAGCTGCTCTCGCCGGGGATGATGCAGTGGCCGAGGATGCAGCGCTCGGACAGGAAGTCGATCTTCTGCAGCCACTCGATCGGCGTGCAGCCGTTGCGGCGCGTCATCTCGATGAATTCGGGCACGGATTGCGAGACATGCAGCGCCAGCGGCACCTTCATGTCGCGTGCCGCATCGGCGGAGCGGCGCAGCAGGGCCTCGGAGCAGGTATCCACCTGCATGGGCGTGAGGAAGCCCTTCAGCCGCCCGTTCTCCCGCCCGTCCACGCGTTCGATGAAGCGCACCGCCTCGTCGAAGGCACCGGCGCCGTCATCCTCCAGCCATTCGTAATCGACCGTGCGTCCATTGGCCGTGAACCAGCGGCCGGAGCGGTAGCCCTGGCCGATATAGGCACGGATGCCGCAGCGTGCGGCGTGCTCGGCCACCACATCGCCATAGCCGCCGATTTCCATGATGGTGGTGGTGCCGGTGCGCAGCAGTTCCGGCATGGAATAGGCAATGCTGGCGTGCCGCGCCGCCTGCGTGATGGCGCCGTCCCTGGCCGAGAGGAACTCGAACAGGCCGGAAAGGTAGAACTGCCGCGGCCCACGATCCTCCACGAAGCTCTTGTCCAGCGGCGATTCGGAAAGATGCGCGTGGGTGTTGATGAAGCCGGGGGTGACAACCTTGTTCCGCGCCTCGATCACCTCATCCACCGGCCCGTCGTAGCTCTGGCCAACATGGCGGATGGTGTCGCCCTCATACACCACCACGCCGTCCTTCAGGTGGCGGTGCCCGCCATCCTGGAAGGCGATGATGTGCGAGGCACGGATCATGGTCACGGGCATGCGTCGGTTCCTTGTCGATCCCCCCGCAGGGGCGGTGCCGCACCTGCATTGGCGGCGCGCGGGACAGGGGCAGTGTTCATCATTGATGATGATCGGTCCAGCCTCGGCACCGGCCGGCTTCGTCGGGGCCCGGGCAGCCGGGCGGCGCCCGCATCATCTGCCCGACGCTGGAAAGGTCCGGAGCATCCATGATGCGGCGATGACAGGCGCGGCCCGGCGAAAGGTTCTGTGAAATGCTTGCCGTGGCGCCTGCACAAGAGGATGGTTTCCGAAACGAAACGCCGGCCCGGGCCGGCGTCAGGTCCAGGGAGGAACCGCATGACCACCACCCGCCGCAGGCTCGGGGCAGGGCTGTTGTTCGGGCTGCTGGCGCTCTGCGCGCCATCGGCCCAGGCGGCCAGCTATCCCGAGCCCAGACAGGGCGAATGGATCGCCCGCGACTTCCGCTTCCACACCGGCCAGGTGCTGCCGGAGCTCCGCCTCGCCTATACCACGGTGGGGGAGCCGAGCGGGCAGCCGGTGCTGGTGCTGCACGGCACCGCCGGCTCCTCCGCCAGCGCGCTGACCGGTCCTTTCGCTGAACCGCTCTTCGGGCCGGGCGGGCCGCTGGATGCGCGGAAATACTTCATCATCATTCCGGATGCGATCGGCGCCGGCCGTTCCGCCAAGCCCTCCGACGGGCTGCGCGCCCGTTTTCCGGAATACAACTACGATGACATGGTGCTGGCGCAGTACCGGCTGGTGACCGAGGGGCTGAAGATCCCGCACCTGCGGCTGGTATTGGGCAATTCCATGGGCGGGATGCATGCCTGGCTCTGGGGCACCACCTATCCGCAGATGGCGGATGCCCTGGTGCCGATGGCGTCACAGCCCACCGAGATGTCGAGCCGCAACTGGATGCTGCGGCGGATGATCATCGATGCCGTGCGCAATGACCCCGAATGGAAGGGGGGTGACTATACGGCCCAGCCACGTGCCGTTCAGGTCGCCAACGCCTTCTTCGGCATCGCCACCAGCGGTGGCACCCTGGCCTTCCAGGCGCAGGCACCGACGCGGGAAGCCGCGGACAAGCTGCTGGATGCCCGCCTGGCCACGCCGCTGAACGGCGACGCCAATGACGTGATGTACCAGTGGAACGCATCGCGCGACTACAATCCGCAGGGGCTGGAGCGCATCCAGGTCCCGGTGCTCGCCATCAACTCTGCTGACGACGAGCGCAACCCGCCGGAGACCGGGTTGATGGAGCAGGCATTGGCGAAGATGCCGAAGGCGCGCCTTTACCTGATCCCCGCCTCCGCCGAGACGCGCGGCCATGGCACCACCGGCTTTGCCCGTTTCTGGGCGGCCGAGCTCGGGCGCTTTCTGGCCGCTTTACCCGAACCGGCATCCCGCTGAAGGGGCGGCGGGCCGTCGCGGCCCTCTCCGTCAGCGGCTTGCGCGGAAAGGCCGTCCTCCGCCCCTTCCGGCCTCGACGCGGATGTTGCGCTCCTGGCCACGGTGCCCGGCGGCGGAACTCCTGAGGCACCGTGGAGCGCAAGCCTGCGGATGGCAGCGGCCCCGCCGCGGGGGGCTCACGCGGCTGGCAGGAAGCGGCGGATGGTGCCGGCAATCTCCCGGTGGTGCGTTTCCAGGGCGAAGTGGCCGGCATCGAGCAGATGCACCTCCGCCTTCGGCAGGTCGCGCCTGTAGGCCTCGGCGCCGGCTGGCAGGAAGTACGGGTCGTTCTTGCCCCAGACCGCCAGCAGCGGCGGCTGGTGCTGCCGGAGATAGCTCTGGAAGGCGGGATAGAGCGCCACATTCGTCCGGTAGCTCAGGATGAGGTCGAGCTGGATGTCGGCTGCTTCCGCGCGGTGCATGAAGAACTGGTCGAGCAGGTAGCCATCGGGAGGGACACGCCCCGCCGGCGCACCCTGCTCATACTGGGACCGGATAAACTCGTCGGTCAGCGCGGCACGGCAGCGGGCGCGGTTCTCCTCCGTCGGCTCGCGCCAGTAGGCTTGCCAGGATTCCCATTCCGGGCTCAGCCCTTCCAGATAGGCATTGCCGTTCTGCGAGATGATCGCGGTCACCCGCTCAGGCTGCGCCATGGCCAGCCGCAGGCCGGTGGGCGCGCCGTAATCGAAGATGTAGAGCGCGTAGCGCCGCAGGCCGATGGCATCGACGAATTGGCCGATCACACGTGCCAGGTTGTCGAAGCTGTAGTCGAAGGCGCCGCGTGCCGGTGCCCTGGTCAGGCCGAAGCCAGGCAGGTCCGGCGCGATCACCCGGTAACGGTCGGCGAGCAGCGGGATCAGATCGCGGAACATGTGGCTGCTGGTGGGGAAGCCGTGCAGCAGCAGCAGGACCGGCGCGTCGGCCGGCCCGGCCTCGCGGAAGAAGACCTCCACGGGGCCAACCTGTTGGGTGCGGTACTGGATGTCGGGCATGGTCGTCTCCGTGAAGGGTGCCAGGCGGGCGGCGGCCGGGGCGAAAGGCGCCGTGGCCGGGGCCGCTGCCAGGGAAAGCAGAAGGGCGCGGCGCTGAAGCGCCGGAATCGTCTGGTTCATGGCGTCACCTCGCTGCGGTGGAGCCAAGCTAGTGGCTTGCACGGAGCGGCTGAATGCGCGTTGGATGACGCGCTTGATTTCAGGATCTGAAACGATGGACCGGCTGGACGCGATGGAGATAGCCATCGCCGCCATCGACGAAGGCTCGCTCGCCGCTGCCGCGCGGCGGTTCGGCCGCTCGGCGGCGGCGGCCACGCGCGCTATCGCTCTCCTGGAAGAGGATGCGGGGGAGACGCTGCTGCTGCGCTCCACGCGCGGCCTGCGCCCGACCGAGGCCGGCGAGCGCCACGCCACGGTCTGGCGCGAGGTGCTGGCCCGGCTGGCCGAGATCCGGAAGGAACAGGCGCCGAATGTCATCAACGGCACGCTGGTGCTGACCGCGCCGGAGCTGTTCGGGCGCCTGAAGGTGGCGCCGGTACTGGAAGCATTCCTCGAAGCGCATCCCGAGGTGCGGGCGCGGGCGCTGCTCCTGAACCGCATGGTCGACATGGTGGGCGAAGGTATCGATGTCGCGGTCCGGCTGGCGCATCTGCAAGACAGCGGCCTGGTCGCGGTGAGGCTTGGCGAGGTGCGGCAGGTCATCTGTGCCTCGCCCGCCTATCTCGCCCGCCATGGCCTGCCGCGGGAGCCCACGGAGCTGGCCGGCCATCGCTGCATCGGGGTGAACCCGGATGGAAACCGCGAGCTCTGGACGTTCCGGCAGAAGGCCGGCAGCGCGCGGACACGGTCGGTGCAGGTGCGGACGCAGCTCTCCATCACCAGCGTCGGAACGGGGCTCGATGCGGCACTGCGGGGCAAGGGGCTGGTGCGCGCGCTCTCCTATCAGGTGGCCGGGCCATTGGCGGTGGGCCAGCTGCGGCGCGTGCTCACCTCCTTCGAGCCGGAAGCGGTCCCGGTGCACATGATCTTCCGGCCGAACCCGAGGCCCTGGTCGCCGGTGCGCGCCTTCGTGGACCATGCCGTGCCGGCGCTGCGGCGGGAACTGGCGCAGACCGCTGCCGTGGTCGACTGGTTACCCACGCCTCAGGATTAGGATGGCACCGGCCCCAGCCATCCTGAGACCCGCCGTTACCGGTTCGGCGGGCATGGCCGGGATCGGGGGAGGTGCTCGGTCTCCTTCGCGTGGCTGATGCGGAGCAGTTCCAGGTGTTGCCCGCCGAACTGGTTTCCTGAATGCCAGAACGGCCGTTCCGCCTGAGCCTTCATTCCACCATTGGGCGGCGGATTTCGAACGTCCAAAGCTGCATGAGCGGTTGCACCCGGGATTATCAGATGCGATAGCGGCCTCCGGGTGTTCGCTCCGGAGGCGGTGCGGGCAGGGTTCAGCGTTGGTCGGGCCGCCAGCGGAATGAATTGCGCCCGGAGGCACCCCATGGCCCAGCACCGCCACATTCAGCCGAGTGCCCTGCGCCGTTTCCTGGATGGCCAGTCCTCCGCGGGGCTGGTTCTGATGGGGGCGGCTGCCCTGGCCCTGGCGATCGCCAACTCCCCTCTTGGGCCGGGCTATGAAGCCCTCCTGCATGCCTATCTGGGGCCGCTGTCCCTTGGCCACTGGATCAATGACGGCCTGATGGCCGTGTTCTTTCTGCTCGTCGGCCTCGAGATCAAGCGCGAGGTTCTGGATGGCCAGCTCTCCACCTGGCCGCGCCGCGCCCTGCCGAGCATCGCGGCCGCCGGTGGCATGATGGTGCCCGCGTTGGTGTACCTGGCCTTCAACTCCGGCCCGACGGCCCATGGCTGGGCCATTCCTGCCGCCACGGATATCGCCTTCGCCCTTGGCGTCATTTCCCTGCTGGGCAGACGGGTGCCCGCCTCGTTGCGCGTCTTCCTGACGGCGCTGGCCATCATCGACGACCTGGGCGCCGTCATCATCATCGCCCTGTTCTACACCGCCGGGCTCTCGCTGCCGGACTTGGCGGGTGCCGCCGTGGTGGTCGCCATCCTGGCGGGGATGAACAGGCTGGGTGTCCGGCGCCTCCCGCCTTATCTCCTGCTCGGGCTCGTGCTTTGGGTTCTGGTGCTGCGCTCGGGCGTTCATGCCACGCTGGCGGGCGTGATTCTCGCCTTCACGATCCCCTTGCAAGCCACTCCCGGCAGGCCGGATGCGGCTTCCGGCAGCCCCCTCCACCGGCTGGAGCATGGCCTGCACCTGCCCGTCGGCTTCCTTGTCGTGCCCATCTTCGGGTTGGCCAATGCCGGGGTGCCCTTCCTCGGCCTGCCCGCGGAAGCGCTGGCGGCGCCGGTCACGCTTGGCGTCGGGCTCGGTTTGCTCGTGGGCAAGCTGGTGGGGGTGCTGGGCTTTTCCATGCTGGCCATCCGCCTGGGCCTCGCGGATATGCCGGCCTATGCGGGGCGGCTCCAGATGGCCGGGACGGCACTGCTCTGCGGCATCGGCTTCACCATGAGCCTCTTTATCACCCTGCTGGCCTTCCCCGGCGATCCGCTGCTGCAGGCACAGGCCAAGATCGGCATCCTCGGCGGCTCGCTTCTTGCCGGTTTGCTGGGCTATGGACTGCTCCGCCTGGCTCCGCAGGATTGGCCGGGAACGCCATCGCGATAGCCCGTGACGCCGGCTCTTTCGGCCTGGCCCGGTCCCCGGCATCTTCTTCCGCTTCGCAGGAGCCGCCCTGATCGTGCCGCGGACGGCGCGGCTGGTGGAGGAGGGGACCTCCGTGCCCCTCCCGGTCTCCATGGCCTCCTTGTTCTCGCCCTTCTCTGCTGCGGCACGCTTATCTGGTTCGTCCGGCACATCGCCGGCCTCTCCTCCAACTGTGCGGATGGCGGCCAATAGCCGCACTCCAGCTCCGTGCTAGGCGGCGGCATCGTCGCGGCTGTGGACGCCCGCGGCTTGCAGGATGTCATCTATGTTCCGCGTCAACTGCCGCCATGCCAACGACAAGCCGAGAACCTGCTCGGCCTCCTCCCGTGGCAGTGAATGCAGCAGCCCTTCCAGGCGCATGTCCTCGATCACCGTTGCAACTTCGTTGACAGGGCCTTGAACGTTGGCGGCACGGCCCGGCGCTTCTCTGCCAGCCAATGCTTTCCCTAGCTCGCAAAGAAAACGATCCACCGCCCGCGTGGCGTTCCGTACAGGCTCGGCCAGGCGGCCTTTTGCCTCCTCCGACAGAGGCTGGGCACTGAGGCGGTCCGCCATGGCAAGGGTATACCATAGCCGCTCAGTCTGCTTCAGAAGGGCGATGAGGGACATGCGGCGCGCCCGCCTCCGGCTGAGGCGCGTCTGCTGGATCATGGCATCGGCCGCCGCCAGTTCGCGGGCAATCCGCTCATGCGCCACCTGAAGATCCGCCGCATCCTGCGCGAGGATCTTTGCCATGGATGTGGAAAGAAGCTCGCTGCAGCCCGCCAGTGCCTGCGCCAGGTGCTGTTCCGCGCTGCGGTGGGCCTGGCGCGGCAGAATGAGCACACTCGCCGCCGCGCCGGCCGTGGCTCCCAAGGCGATGGCGGCGATCTTGAGCAATGCATCCTCGATCAACTCCATGCCCGGAGCAACGATCAGGATGGCGACCGGAACCAAGCCATAGCTGAACCGCGGCTTGAGCCCCGCGAGAAGGCTCATGCTTCCGATTCCCACCAGCAAGGACAGGATTGTCTGCCAGCCGCCGAGGCCGATCAGATAGATGCAGGCCAGGGCGATGAGGGAGCCCAGCATGGCACCCAGAACCCGGTCTTTCGCGGCCGTCAGGGTGCCGCCGACGCTGCCCTGGATAACATAAAGCGCCGAGAACACGGCCCAGGATGGATCAGGAAGGCGAAGCCAGCGCGCGGCATTATAGGAGATCAGGACAGCCAGGATTGTCTGGAGTGTCAGGCGGAAGGGGTCCCAGCGGGTCGCGTTGAGGCAGTGCGCGCAGAGCCGGCGAAAGCGGGAACTGGCGTGGCGTGGCGGACCTCCGGGCGCTTTGAACAGCATCATGCAAGGTAGAATTCGTGCCATGCCGCATTGTTGCGCGAACCGCCTCGCGCCTCGCCATCCCACGGGCGCGCTCCCCAGGAGCGGCTGGGCGCGAGGCCACCAAAGGCGGCAAGGGCGAGGGCCAGGAAAGCGCGGATGAAGCCGGACACGTGAACCTGCCAGATTCCCCGCCCCGTTGGCGCCATGCGTGAGACCGGCCGCTACCTTGCGCTGGCGGCGCTGACACCAGGGTGGGCCCGATCCACCCGGGCGGCGCCATGCCCGTGGCGCCCCAGGGAGCGGGCAAGGGAATCCTCCATCAGCATCAGTTCCCGGAAGGCCGCCTCAAGCTCCGCCAGCACCGCGTCGCTCGCCCGCACCAACGGCAGCCGCGGCTTCCAGTCGCACAATCCGAGCAGGCCCATGGCACCCTTCACGGGCACCGGGTTGGTTTCCGTGAACAGGGCCTGGTGCAAGGGGGACAGCCAGTCCCGCAACTGCGCCGCCCGCTCGAAGTCCCGCTCAAGCCAGGCCTCCTGCATGCCGGCGCAGAGCGCCGGCACGAGGTTCGCCGTGACCGAGATGCACCCGCTGCCTCCCATGGCCAGATGCGCCAGCGCCGTCGCATCGTCGCCCGACAGTTGCCGCAGGTCCGCCCCGCAAAGGCGGCGGAGGTTCGCCGGGCGGGCGAGGTCGGCCGTGGCGTCCTTGACGGCGCTGATGATGCCCTTCTCGAACAGCCTCGCGATGGTCTGGTCCTCGAACCGCACCCCGACGCGCGAGGGGACGTCGTAGAGGATGATCGGCAGGCCGGAGGCGCTGCCGATCGCCCGCAGATGCGCCTGCAAACCCTCCTGCGACGGCCTAACATAGGGAGGCGCGGCGCAGAGCAGCGCCGAGGCGCCGCATTTCCCGGCGGCGGCCGCCATGGCGACAGCCGCCTGGGTGCATGGCGCGCCAATGCCGGCGATCACCGGCACCCTGCCGCCGACGGCCTCGTCCACCGCGTGGATCGCCCGGAGCTGTTCATCGGGTGTCATGGCCGCGGCCTCGCCCGTGCTGCCGCAGACCACGACGCCCGAGGCGCCTCGGCTGACGGCACGCTCCGCCAGGCGGCCGAGGGTGTCCTCGTCAAGCTCGCCATCCCCTGCGCGGAACGGTGTGACAAGCGCCGAAATCGAGCCGCGCAGGATCATGGATTGATGACGCATCAGCATGGCAGCGGCCTCAGGACGAAGGAATGGCGGCGGCGAAGCGGCCAGTGACCACAAGGGCATCGCCCTTGGTGCGGCGCAGGCGCAGGCGGGTGTAACCCAGCGCGTTCAGCCGCGTGACCAAGCTGCGGGCCAGCCGGGCCGTGCCGGTGCCCAGGAGCCGCATGGCGAGCCGCCCATCATGGGCGCCGCGCAGCAGAGCCTTGCGGGCACAGAAGGCAATCTCCTCCGCCTGCTCCAGCGAGCAGACCTGCGGGGCGACGACCACCTCGGCCGCCTCGGGATGCGCCGGCGCCTTCGCGACGCCCATGGCGGACCGGCAGCCGCGGCGCACGGAGGCGCAGAGAAGGTCGGCCGTCGTGCCGCCGACGACCAGAACGCGGTCTTCGGCCGATGCCTCGACTTCATCGAGCAGGCCGCCGTCATCCTCGGAAGACTGGCGCATGATGTGATGGATACGTGCGGGCCGGCTCAGCAGAACCATCGTTGCATCCAGCGAACTGTGTTCGTCAAGGATGTCGGCCTTGCCGGCCTTGGTCACGTCAGCAGAAAGAAGCATGGGAACCTCCACGCTTATGTTCTGCTCGCCCTCCGCATAAAGAAGCAGTAGCGATTCCGCGCGAGGATCATAAAAAACCAATCAAGGACGGATCAGCTCAGCGACGCCGCGCGTGCGGCCAAACCGATGATCGCGTAGGCGGCGGCTTCATCCCAGTTCGTCAGCCTGCCACCGAACTTCGGCTCGCGCAGGACCGCCGCCGTCAGCACGCAGCAGGCGGCGGTGAGGAAGGCCAGGTATGAGAAGGTCTGCCAGGGGCCGCCCCGCGGGTCGTGGTAGACAGCCGACAGAATGGCGATGCAGCCGAGCCGGAGAGCGAAGCGCCCCAGCACGCGCAGTGACGCGATGGCTGAAGGAGGCAGGCGGCGCATTGCGACAGTTTCCCGCGCTGCCGCGGCCAGGAGCCGCGGCAGGATCGAGGCTTCAGAACTTGCGGCTCAGCGTGACCATCACCCGGTCGTCGCAGACCTTCTGGCCGCCGGAACACCGGCTTTGGGAAATGTCGGTGCCATAGTAGCCGACCGCCAGCGTGACGCCCGCGAAGACCTCGCGCGACAGGCTCGCGGACCATGTGGCGTAATCCGGCGTGCCGAAGCGCGGCTCATGCTCGATCCACTGGTGGCCGAACCGGCCAGAGGCGGTGAAACCCAGCGGCAAGGCGACATCCGCCCCGCCCTCCAGGTACACGCCTGTGCCGGACTGCCCGAAGAAGTTGGGCGATACAGACAGGCCGCCGACGAGGGTGACGGTGCCGATGGCCTTGCTCGCCTTCAGCGCACCCTCGATGTAGTCGATGTTGTAGCCGCCGGAGGGACGGCTGTAGCCCGGATAGCTGTAGTAGATGGCCCCGATGTCCCAGGCGATGCCGAGCGCCTCGAACCGGTAGCCGGCCAGCAGGTCCAGTTCCTGCCGCGCGTCGGTGCCGGCGAAGGCGACGTTGCTGGCGAAGGCGCCGAGATACAGGCCGCTGTCGTGCAGCGCCTCGAAGGTGCCCTGGATGGCCGGGCGGTTGCGCGTCTGGCTGATGCCGCGGAACAGGTAGTCGCTGGACACCGCCGGCATGGCGGTGAGCGTGAGGCCGAGCGCCTCAACCCTCATCTGCGCCGAGGCGGCGGCGGGCGCGAGGAGGACAGCGGCCAAAGCGAAGGCTGCCGCGGAAGCAATGCGGTTCATGGGTCAGTCCGGTGTGAGAAAGGAAAACCTGGGGAAGGGCCGCCACGGCGGCCCCACCCGCTCAGCGCAGCGTGTCGAGCGCCAGGTTGAGTTGCAGGACGTTGACGCGCGGCTCGCCCAGCAGGCCCAGTTCACGGCCTTCGGTGTGCTGCCGCAGCAAGGTCAGCACGCGGGCCTCCGGCAGGCCGCGCGCGGCGGCGATGCGCGGCACTTGGCGTGCCGCGTTCTCCGGGCTGATATGCGGGTCGAGGCCGGAGCCCGAGGCGGTGACGGCATCGGCCGGCACCGGCTTCGGCCCCGCGGCGGCCACGCGCTCACGCACGGCCTCGGCCAGCTTGGCGCTGGTCGGCCCTTGCTGGGAGGCGGCGGCGGCGCTGGCATCGTAGCCGCTCCCGGCCGCCGAGGGCCGGGGATGGAAGTAGCGGGGCTCCGCGAAGGCCTGGCCGATGAGCGCGGAGCCAACCACCTGGCCGTCGCGCTCGATCAGGCTGCCGCCCGCCTGGCCGGGGAAGACCGCACCGGCGATGCCGGTCATGGCGGCGGGTGCGGCCAGCCCCAGCAGGCCGGTGAAGAGCAGCACGGTGGTGGTGGCGGCGCGCAGAATGCCGGTCATGGTTCAGGCAACCCCCAGAAGGGCAAGAATGAGGTCGATGATCTTGATGCCGATGAAGGGCGCGACGATGCCGCCCAGGCCATAGACCAGCAGGTTGCGCCGCAGCAGGGCGGCCGCCCCGGCGGGCGTGTAGCGCACGCCGCGCAGGGCCAGCGGCACCAGCGCGACGATGATCAGCGCGTTGAAGATCACGGCGGAAAGGATGGCGCTTTCCGGGCTCGCCAGGCGCATCACGTTCAGCGCCCCGAGTTCCGGATAGGAGGCCACGAAGATGGCGGGCAGAATGGCGAAATACTTGGCCACGTCATTGGCGATGGAGAAGGTGGTCAGCGCGCCGCGCGTGATCAGTAGCTGCTTGCCGATCTCCACCACCTCGATCAGCTTGGTCGGATCGCTGTCGAGGTCCACCATGTTGCCGGCCTCGCGCGCCGCCTGCGTGCCGGTCTGCATGGCCACGCCGACATCGGCCTGGGCCAGCGCGGGGGCGTCATTGGTGCCGTCGCCCGCCATGGCGACGAGGCGGCCTTCCGCCTGCGCCTCACGGATGTAGCGCAGCTTGTCCTGCGGCGTGGCTTCCGCGATGAAGTCGTCCACGCCCGCCTCGGTGGCGATGGCGGCCGCCGTGAGGCGGTTGTCGCCGGTCACCATGACGGTGCGGATACCCATGCGGCGCAGTGCCGCGAAGCGGTCGCGGATGCCGGGCTTGACGATATCCTTCAGCTCGATCAGCCCCAGCAGCCGGCCGTTCTGCGCGACAGCCAGCGGCGTGCCGCCGCCGCGGCCGATGCGGTCCGCCTCCTGCCGGATGGCGGGCGGCGCTTCGGTGCCGAGCGCACGCAGCACCGAATCCACCGCGCCCTTGCGGTAGTTCCCCTCCGGCAGGTCGATGCCGGAGATACGCGTCTGCGCGGTGAACGGCACTACCTGTGCGCCCGGCGGCAGGCTTGGCAGTGGCAGGTTGTGCCGTTCCCGGGCAAAGGCGACCACCGAACGGCCTTCCGGCGTCTCATCGCCGAGCGAGGCCAGCAGGGCCGCATGGGCCAGCGTCCCGATCTCGACACCCGGCGCCGGAGAGAAGCCGGCGGCCTGCCGGTTGCCGAGCGTGATGGTGCCGGTCTTGTCCAGCAGCAGCACATCCACGTCGCCCGCCGCCTCCACCGCACGGCCGGAGGTGGCCATGACATTGAAGCGCACCAGCCGGTCCATGCCGGCGATGCCGATGGCGGAAAGCAGCCCGCCGATGGTGGTGGGGATCAAGGTGATCAGCAGCGCCGCCAGCACCGGCACCGATGGCGGCTGCCCGTTCCAGGACGCCAGGCCCACCAGCGTGACCACCGCGATCAGGAAAACGATCGTCATGCCGGCGAGCAGGATGTCGAGCGCGATCTCGTTCGGCGTCTTCTGGCGCGATGCGCCTTCCACCAGCGAGATCATGCGGTCGAGAAAGGTCGAGCCTGGAGCCGCGGTGATGCGCACGACGATCCAGTCGGAGACCACGGTGGTGCCGCCCGTCACGGCGGAGCGGTCGCCGCCGCTCTCACGGATCACCGGCGCGCTTTCGCCCGTCACCGCCGCCTCGTTGACGGAGGCGATGCCTTCCACCACCTCGCCGTCGGAGGGAATGAGATCGCCGGCTTCCACCAGCACGTGGTCGCCGACGCGCAACTCGGTGGCGGCACGCGGCTGCCACAGGCTGCGGTCGTCGGTGCGGATCAGCAGCTTGGCACGGGCTTCGGTGCGCGCGCGGCGCAGGCTTTCGGCTCGCGCCCGGCCGCGCCCTTCCGCCAGGGCCTCCGCGAAGGTGGCGAAGAGCACGGTGAACCACAGCCAGGCGGCGATGGCTGCCTGGAAGCCCCAGGCCTCGCCCCGAAAGGCGGCGGCGCCGGCCAGCAGTGTCACCAGGATCGAGATGACCTCGGTGACGAAGATGACGGGATTGCGGATCAGCTTCGCCGGGTTGAGCTTCAGCAGCGCGTCCAGCGCGGCGTGGCCCAGCAGGGAGCGGTCGAGCCCCATGCCACCCGGCCCGCGCCGGGTGGTGGAGACTGCGGGTACTGGCATGTCCATGGGTTCGGGACCTCAGAAGGTCTTGCCGGCGAGCATCACGAAATGCTCCGCCAGGGGACCGAGGGCGAGCGAGGGCAGGAACTGCAGCCCGCCCAGGATGAGGATGACGCCGGCCAGCAGCCCGGCGAAGAGCGGCCCGTGCGTCGGCAGGGTGCCGCTGCCTTCCGGCGTCTTGACCTTGCCGGCCAGGCTGCCGGCGATGGCGAGGACGGGCACCACATAGGCGAAGCGGCCCAGCAGCATGGCGATGCCTAGGGTGGTGTTCAGCCAGGGCGTGTCGGCCGTCAGGCCGCCGAAGGCGGAGCCGTTGTTGCCGGCGGCGGAGGTATAGGCATAGAGCATCTCGGTCAGGCCATGGGGCCCGGCATGGGCGAGCGAGGCCAGGGCCTGTGGCAGCACCATGGAGACGGCGGTGAAGCCCAGGATGGTGGCCGGCAGCACCAGCACGGCCAGCATGGCCAGCTTGATCTCGCGCGCCTGCACCTTCTTGCCCAGGAATTCCGGCGTGCGGCCGACCATCAGCCCGGCGATGAAGACCGCCAGCAGCGCGAAGACCAGGATGCCGTAGAGGCCGGAGCCGACGCCACCCGGCAGGACCTCGCCCAGCTGGATCAGGAACAGCGGCACCATGCCGCCCAGCGGCGTGAAGGAGGACAGCATGGCATTCACCGCGCCGCAGGACGCACCCGTGGTGGTGGCGGTGAACAGCGCGGCCAGGGCCAGCCCGAAGCGGAGGTCCTTGCCTTCCATGTTGCCCTGGGCGAGGTCGACGCCCAGCGATGCCATGACGGGCGTGCCGGCAGCCTCGGCGGCATAGATGGCGAGCGTTGCCACCACCACGAAGCCCAGCATCACCAGCAGCAGGGTGCGGCCCTGGCGCGCGTCACGCACGATGTGGCCGAAGGCGAGGCAGAGCGAGAAGGGGATGACCGCCTGGGACCAGGTCTGGATCGCGGTGACCAGCGCGCCCGGCCCCTCGAACGGATGCAGCGAGTTGACGCCGAAGAAGCCGCCGCCGTTGGTGCCCAGGTGCTTGATGGCGACCTGGAAGGCCGCGGGCCCCAGCGGGATCACCTGCTGCCCGCCCTCAAGCGTGGTGGCGGTCACATAGTCGGCAAAGGTCTGCGGGATGCCGAGCGCGACATATGCCAGGCCCACCACCGCGGAGAGCGGCAGCAGCACGTAAAGCGTGACGCGGGTGAAGTCCGCCCAGAAGTTGCCGAGGCTGCCGATGCTGCCGCGCGCGAAGGCGCGGGACACCGCCAGCGCCAGCGAGATGCCGGTGGATGCGGAAAGGAAGTTCTGCACGGCGAGGCCCGCCATCTGGGAGAGGTAGGATATCGCCACCTCACCCGAATAGGCCTGCCAGTTGGTGTTGGAGACGAAGCTGACGGCGGTGTTGAAGGCCAGCCAGGGCGAAAGGCCACCGAAGCCGCGCGGGTTCAGCGGCAACATGCCCTGCAGGCGCAGGATGAGGTAGAGCAGCAGGAAGCCCGCCGCGTTCACCGCCAGCATGGCGACGGCATAGGCCCGCCAGCCCTGCTCGCGCGCCGGGTCGATGCCGCCGGCGCGGTAGAACAGCGTCTCGACCGGCCGCAGCCAGCGGGCGCGCCCCTCGGCCACGGCGGCGATGTAGCGGCCGAGCGGGATGGCTGCCGCGACAATGGCGGCAAGCACGAGCGCGATCTGCACCCATCCGATCAGGGTCATGGGTTAGAGGTCCTCGGGGCGCAGCAGCGCCCACAGCAGGTAGCCGAGCAGGCCGGCGGAGACGGCGGCGCCCAGGATCAGGTCCAGCATGGGTGTCAGACCTTTTCGCAGGCAGCCGCGTAGAGGGTCATGAGGCCGAAGAAGCCGAGGCCGGCCGCCAGCAGCAAGATGTCGATCATCGAGGTGAACTCGCACGATGGAGAACAGGAAGCCCTCATCAAGGACCACTGTTGCTACGCTGGCGGCGTGCAAAAATTCGATGTGAGTTCTTGCCGGGGCTTATAAAGAAGCCATAAACGGGCCCGTGTGGCGGAGCCGGTTTTTATACCCTTTTTATGGTTTGACCCGGTGTCACGCATATCTTCTTTATGCGGTTCTGGATTATGAGCCGGGCAGGTCTTTCGGGGGAGCGATGCCTGGGCGGAGACGATCATGGCGAGCCTGCATGGAACTCCACCGTCCGGCTCAACGAGGCTTCGATCTCCGCGGCGCTCCCTTTGGCCAAGGGCATCTGGCTTGCCTGGCATGCTGCCTCGCCCGCCCTATGATGGCGGCTGTGTGAGCCACCTGACCGCCCGAGATGATTGAACCACCCCCACGCCCGAACCCGGATGCCCTGCTGGCCATGGCGCAGCGGGAGGGCCGTGGGCGCCTGAAGGTCTTCCTCGGCGCGGCGCCCGGGGTCGGCAAGACCTACGAGATGCTGAACGAGGCGCGCCGGCTTCGGGATGGCGGCACCGATGTCGTGGTCGGGCTGGTGGAAACCCATGGGCGCCAGGATACGGCTGCCCAGATCGGCGCGCTGGAGGTGCTGCCGCGGCGCCAGATCACCTATCGCGGGCGGGTGCTGGACGAGTTCGACCTCGACGCCGCCCTGGAGCGCCGCCCGCAGGTGCTGGTGCTGGACGAGCTGGCGCATACAAACGTTCCGGGGAGCCGCCACCCCAAGCGCTGGCAGGATGTCGAGGAACTGCGCGACGCCGGGGTCGAGGTATGGACCGCCATGAACGTCCAGCACCTGGAGAGCCTGTCCGAGGACGTGGCGCGCATCACCGGCATCCGTGTGCAGGAGACCGTGCCGGACCATGTGCTGGCCGGGGCGGACAGCGTCGAGCTGATCGACATCCCGCCGACCGAGCTGCTGGAGCGGATGCGCCAGGGCAAGGTATACCAGCCGGAACAGGCGGCACGCGCGCTGAGAGGCTTCTTCCGGGAAGGCAATCTGGCGGCGTTGCGGCAGATCGCGTTGCGCCGCACGGCGGAGCGGGTGGATGCCGATGTCACCGGCTATATGCGCGCCAAGGCCATCACGGGGCCCTGGCCCTCGGCTGACCGGGTTCTGGCGCTGGTGGGCCGGGATGCCACGGCGGAAGAGGTCGTGCGCCAGGCCCGCCGCATCTCGGATGCCTTGCATGCGCCATTGATGGCCCTGCATGTCGAGGCCATGGGCGCGGCGGATGGCATGAGCCCATCGCCCGCCTTGCGCCTGGCGGAGCAACTGGGCGCCGAGGTGGAGACCACCGTCGCCCGGGATCTTCCCACGGCCGTGCTGAACCACGCGCGGGCCCATAACGCGACGCATCTGGTCATCGGCCGTGGCCAGCCCAGCTTCTGGCGGCGCCTCACGGGCAGGACCTTGACCGCCGTGTTGATCGGGCAGGCGAGGGGCTTCACCCTGCACCTGGTGCCCGCGCCATCCAGCGTCACGCCCTGCATCCGTCAGGAAGCGGCGGGCCTGCCGCATTGGGCGGGCTGGGCTGCCGTACCGCTTCTTGTGGCCGTCACCACGGGCCTGAGCCTCTGGGCGGACGGGATCGTGCCGGAAGGTGGCATCGGGATGATCTATCTCGCCGCCGTGGTGGCGCTGGCGGCCTTGTTCGGCCCGGCCGCCGCCGCAGCGGGGGCGCTGTTGTCCTTCCTGATCTGGGACTTCCTGTTCCTGATGCCGCGCTTCACCTTTGCGCTCTCCGGTATTCAGGAGGTGATGGGCGGCGCCATCTTCTTCAGCGTCGCGCTGCTGCTGGCCGGCACCACCGGCAGCCTGGGGCGCTCGGTCAGCATGGCGCGCGCCAGGCTCTTCGGCATGCGGCGCCTGGTCGAACTCTCGCGCAAGCTCAGTGCGGCGACCTCGACAGGCGATCTCCTGACCACCGTCGCACAGGAAGCCACGATGCTGGCCGACCGCCCAACCTGCGTGCTGCTGCCCCTGGATGAAGAGCCGGTGGTGCGCGCCGCCCGGCCCGTGGAGGCCGAGCCGGATGCCGCCTCCATGGCCGCCGCGCGTTGGGCGCTGTCGCGGGGAACCCGGGCGGGATTTGGCACCGACGCGCTGCCTTCGGCCGACTGGCAGTTCCGGCCGATGCGCACGGCGAACGGCATCGTGGGGCTGCTCGGGTTGCAGATGGCCGGCGTCCCAACGCGAGACCTGGATGCCGAGCGGGACCGCGCCCTCGACGCGCTGATCGACCAGGCGGCGGTCGCGCTGGAACGGTCGCACCTCATGGAAGAACATGCCCGCAGCGCGGCCCGAGCGGAGACCGAAGCCTTGCGCTCAGCCCTGCTGGCCTCCATCGGCCATGACTTGCGCACCCCTCTTACCTCGATCCGCGGAGCATTGGAGACCCTGCGGATCTCGGGGCGGCAGCTTTCCGGACCGGTGCGCGAAGACCTCCTGGCGACCGCCGAGGAAGAAACCGTCCGGCTCACCCGTTACCTCGGGAACGTGATCGACATCGTGCGCCTGGAGAGCGGGCAGGTGAAGCCCAGGCGCGAGCCGGTGGACATCGGTGATGCTGTTGCTGTCGCGGCGGAGCGCGCGAGCCGCCGGACCGGCCGCCACATCACCTGTGACATCGAGAAGCGCCTGCCGGCGCCGCAGATCGACCCTGTCCTGCTGGAGCAGGTCCTGGCCAACCTCCTCGACAATGCGGCGAAATTCTCTGAGGCAGGGACGGAGATCCTCATCCATGCGAAGCGGGCCGGCGCCGAGGTGGCCATCACGGTGGAAGATCACGGGATCGGCGTCCCGCCAGACCAGATCGGGCAGATCTTCGACCCCTTCTTCCGCGTCAGGCGCGGCGACGCCGCGCCAGCGGGGAGTGGCCTGGGACTGGCGATCTGCCGGGGCCTCACCCATGCCATGGGTGGCTGGATCACGGCTGAAAGTCCTGTCAGCAATGGTTCGGGAACCCGCATGACGGTTCACCTGCCCGCATGAACGCCGGCCGCACCAAGCTTCTCGTCGTCGATGACGAGCCGCAGATCCACCGCTTCCTTCAGCCCGCACTGGGTGCCGCGGGATACGAGACCATCAGGGCCGAAACCGGGGAGGACGCCCTGCGGCTCGCGGCCACACGCCAGCCATCGCTGATCCTCCTGGACCTGGGATTGCCTGACATCGATGGCCAGGTCGTCATCCAGCGCCTCCGGGAGTTCATCAAGGCGCCGATCGTGGTGGTATCGGCAAGGGGCCAGGAGGATGAGAAGGTTGCGGCACTCGATGCCGGAGCTGACGATTACGTCGAGAAGCCTTTCGCGCTCGCGGAGCTGCTGGCGCGCATCCGCGTCGCGCTTCGCTGGGCTGCCGCCAGCGAAAGATCGGCGGAGGCCAATGAGCTCCAGGTCGGGCCACTTTCGATCAAGATCGACCAGCGGATCGCCAGGATCGATGGCGCCGAGCCGCTGCATCTTACCCCGCGCGAATGGTCCCTCCTGGTGCATCTCGCCAAAGCCCGAGGGCGTGTGCTCACCCAGCAGCAGTTGCTGACCGCGGTCTGGGGGCCAGCCCATGTCGAGGAAGCGCAGTACCTTCGTGTTTACGTCGGGCACCTCCGCCAGAAGCTCGGCCAGGCGGCGGGCCTGCTGAAGACCGAACCGGGAGTTGGCTACCGCTTATCGGAGTAGGCCGCCGTTGACCGGGCCTCACCGGGGCGAAGATGGGGCAACTTCCATCACGCCGCTCTCACCTCGTGTGAGTAACTGGCCGAAGCAGTTTGGCATGAGCAGCAGCCGTGCCTTGGTGGAGCCTGTGGCGGCCGCGCGTCAGTGGTATTGCCGAGTTGTTCGGCCGTCGTGGCGTGGAAGCGCGCAACAGCGGCTCGCTTCCGGAACATCTCGGCGAAGGCCCCGGCGGAGAAACCGAAGGCGTTCCGGATGTTGATCCCAATGCCAGTACCGCGCCGCATTTGCTTGCGGGACGATGGGGATCATAGCGTCCGTGAAATCCGGGCAGCTCACGGCCATCGCCCGATGGGGCAACGTTCCGTGAAAGCCATGGTGGTGATCCGGTTGCCCGGCCGGGCCAACCGCCATGCAACTGGCCTTCGCCAAGCAGGCTTCAGGGCCTTGGCATGCTGTAAGGCTGCCTTTGACGAAAGACTTCGTGGTACCTTCCGCGCGAAGCAGGTTTCCAAAGTGGTGAATGGGCCGAACAGGCCAAAGTCTGGTAACCTCCTCTCACCGACCCGCAGGTGTCGAGAGCACTCTCAGGGTTCTCAGCAGGGGCAGCGCCATGATGGGTGACAGCAACAAGGGAGATCCGCCGGAGCATGGCCTCGTACCGCAAGACGAGCGGCCAGAGCACGCAGGGTATAGTTCACCAGCTTGTTTGCTGCACGAGCTGGACTCATCCTTCCTGGAGCCGTCCCGATCAGAGGCACCGCTGCAGCAGGCGGAGGCCGATGCTGCGCAGGACTGGGATGAGGTCGGGCTCTGGCGCAAGGCCAAACGGACGGCCCTGATCGAACGGCGTCTGGCCCTTCCGGCGGCCAGCCGCGCGGCGCACAGCAAGGCGATGACGGCGGCCTTGGAGCAAGCCCTGTCGTCCTGCCCAGGCAGCCTGATCGGGTTCTATTGGCCGTTCAAAGGGGAGTATGACCCGCGCGCGCTGGTCAGGGCCCTGCATGCCAGGGGCAAGCGCCTTGCTCTGCCGGTTGTCGTTCAAAAAGCTGCACCCATGATTTTCCGGGCGTGGTGGCCAGGCTCGCCAATGGCGCATGGCATCTGGAACATCCCTGTTCCCGCCGCGGGGGAGCCGGTCACGCCCGATATTCTGCTCGTACCCTTGGTTGGCTTCGACAGGCGGCGCTTTCGCCTTGGTTACGGCGGCGGCTACTACGACCGCACCTTGGCGGCACTACCTGCCAAGCCACGCGCGATCGGGATCGGGTTCGAACTCTCCCGGATCGCAACCATCCATCCGCAGCCCCACGATATCCCGATGGACCTGATCGTGACGGAAGCGGGGCTGGCTTGAAGCCGGAAGCGGAATGGCCGCTTCCGGTAGGCTGGAGGACGAAGCAGGCCGCCGGCGTATTCTGTGGAGGCCTGCTCCCTCCTTGTCTCAGAAGCTGCCGAACAGGGTGCCCAGCACGATGATGGTGATGAGCGCCAGCACCGGCACCAGCAGGTTGACCACGAAGATATCCGAATAGGACTGGCGGTGGTTCAACCCGGTGATCGTCAGCAGCGAGATCACCGCGCCATTATGCGGCAATGAGTCGAAGCCGCCGGATGCAACCGTGGCAATGCGGTGCAGCAGGTCCGGGCTGATGCCCAGCGCCACGGCGCGTTCCAGATAGGTGCTGCCCAGCGTGTCCAGCGCGATCGACAACCCACCGGAGGAGGAGCCGGTGATGCCCGCCAGCGCATTCACGGCGATGGCCATGGAGATGGTGGGTGTATCCGGCGCGATCGAGAGCACGGCGTCCCGCACCAGCAGGAAGGCGGAGAGGGAGGCGATGACAGCACCGTATCCGACTTCGCTGGCCGTGTTGAAGATCGGCAGCAGCGAGCCCATCGTGCCCTGGTTCAACGTGCCCTGTGGGTCGCGCAGGTAACGGCGGTGGCATACCAGCACAGTCAACACCGCCCCCACCAGCGCCACGATCAGCGCCCAGGTGCCGATCACCGCTGCGGGCTGCACATTGCCGTAGGCCTGCTGTGCCAGGTAGGCCAGGTCCATGCGCGGGAACACGATCAGCGAGAACAGCGCGTTCAGCCCGATCACCACGATGATCGGCAGCACGGACAGCAGGAAGCCAGGACGCTCGCCGTCCTCGAAGGTCTGCAAATCCTCCTTGTGTTCGCCATAGCCTTCACCCGCGTTCTGCGCCACGCGCTGCCGCCAGGTCAGCCAAGCCAAGCCGCCGAATAACATGATGGCGGCGGCGATCAAGCCGAGCCCCGGTGCGGCGAAGGTGGTGGTGCCGAAGAAGCGTGTGGGAATGGCGTTCTGGATGGCCGGCGTGCCCGGCAGCGCCGTCATGGTGAAGGTGAAGCTTCCCAGCGCGATGGAACCTGCGATCAGCCGCTTCGGGATCTGCGCTTCGCGGAACAGAGCGGCCGCAATCGGGTAGATGGCGAAGGCAACCACAAAGAGGGACACGCCGCCATAGGTCAGCAATCCGCAGGCCAGGGTCACCGCCGTGATGGCATGCCGTGCACCGAGCCGCTTGATGATGGTATGCGCAATGGTGGTGGAGGCACCGCTATCGGCCATCATCTTGCCGAAGATGGCGCCCAGCATGAAGACTGGGAAGAACAGCACGACGTAGCGGCCCAGGCTGGTCATGAAGACCTGCGTATAGGTCGCGAGCACTGGCCCGCCCTGTGCCAGGATCACCGCGAAGGCCGCCATGATCGGCGCCAGGACCAGGACGTTATAGCCGCGATAAGCGAAGTACATCAGCCCCGCGAGCGAGAGGATGATGGCGAGGATACCAATCAAGACGTTTGCTCCTGTTCTGGGGCAGGGTCCCCGCGCGGGCGTGCAGTGCTACCGCGTGGGATGAATTCACCGGGGATGCGAATGATGCCCCCGGCAAGGGTTCCGCCGCGGGCGGAGTGCTCGATCTGCTCCACCGCCAGCGCGACGATGCGGCCGAGCGGCTGGCGCAGCGTAGACAGGTCGTAGGATGGCCAGGCGGCCAACGCGATGTCGTCGAAGCCGGCGATGAGCAGGTCCTCCGGTACGCGGAGACCCAGGTCGCGGCGCGCGGCATCCAGCACGCCAGCGGCCAGGATGTCGTTGCAGCAGAACAGCGCGTCTGGCCTCTCTGCGCCGCGCAGGCAGCTCAACGCGGCGGCGTGTCCTGCCTTGTACGTGAAGGTTCCGGCGTGGATATGCCGCGGCGGCGGCAGGCCGCGCTTGATGCAACGGTCTCGGAAACCTGCGAAGCGCTCGGCGTTGGTGGAAGTGTCGGCTTGCCCGGCCATGAAGGCCGGGCGCCGCGCCCCTGCCTCGATCAGATGGTCGGCCACGCGGGCCCCGCCGCGATGGTTATCACAGACGATGGCCATGGCATCAGGTGCCAGGTCTTCCGGATGACGGTTGAGAAACAGCACGGGCGTGCCGGCTGCGCGGCAGGCCGCTGCGGCCTCGCTGCCCAGGCTGGTGGCGAGAGAAACAGCGATCTCCGGTTGATAAGAAAGCAGCAGCCGCAGTGCGGCCTCCACTGGCTGCCCAGGGGAGGCCACAACCAGCATGGCATTGAAACCCGCCTCCTGCAGCGCCGCCGTCAGCCGCGCCAGCGCCTCGGGGTAGAAGGGGTTGTCCATCTCCGCCAGCAGGATGCCGACGATGCGGGTGCGGCGGGTGATGATGGCGCGTGCCAGCGGGTTGGAACGATAGCCCAGCACTTCCGCGCGGCTCAGCACGGCTGCGCGAGTGGCTGCGGCCACAGTCGCTTCCGGATGAAAGGCACGCGCGACCGTCGCCACTGACATGCCGAGGTCGCGCGCAAGATCCTTCAAGGTGACTGCTGCTGGGCGCTTAGGGTGCATGATTCCCGCGGCTTACGCGGGTGCGCATCCGTTCCCGATCTCGTCGTTCTTCTTCTGGTGAGAACGTTCTCAGGGCAGGCTGCCGGTGTCAATGAGCTGGAGGTGACACCTACGTGAGGGCGACACTCGCAAGGCCATTGTGCGGGGAGTATCCTCCGCATCACCCCGGGACACCGCGGAGCTGCCCGAACCTTCTCCTCAACTAGCGAAGGCGCGCCTATCGACCCCCAGCGCCATGGGCGGTGATGTCGAACAACCTGCAGGGCTTGCTGCACCCAGGGAGGTGAGCCTGACATGCGCAAACACCCTTACCGGTCTTTGGTAGACGTCCACGTGCAGCATACATCGCCATGGAGTAGCGAGCCTGTTGCAGTCCTGATGCTCTTCCTACATCCCGCTGCCGGGAACAGTGTCACCAGACCGCAGCGCCCTGCTCACAGGAACAGCCGCCGCATCAAGAGCGCGGATAGCCGCAATGGGTTTATCTGTGTCGCAAGATCTGGTTGTCGCATGCGGGAGGGAGCCTGCCGCCGTGCGCTGCCGCTCCCGTGTGACCTGCGCCGAGTACGCCATTCTCCACGATCAGTGTCTTGTGCCTTAATCTAAAAAAATCCTTTGCATTCACCTTCATCCTGAAGGTTGCAGCATTACACGTAGATGCCCAGACTGCACGACGTCTCGCAAAGGAATGCCAACCACTTGGCATGAACTCATTCACGGAAGCGGTGGACTGCTTAAGCCAACTTGCCTTTCAAGGATGAGGCAGAAGGTCAGAGCGAAAATCCTTAGGATTGCTACCTGCCAGCAAAGGCCGTCGCTGCCGATGATCCATCTTCATCTTATCGGTCATTCGGACTGTTGGGATTATGAAAGCCGAAGGAGCTATATCAGCGGTGCCTACCTGATTCAGAACAAGATTGAGGCCGGAAGGAACATCCTGAACATGGCTGAATGCCCTCAGTGTCCATGGCTGACCACAAGGCGCACCAGTCTCTAAGCAGACGCACACACTCTCCACTGCATGGATCCACCAATAGAGTGGCTATCTGGGGAGCGCCGGGCGCAGCAGTTCCTGTGCGCAGAGTACAGAAGGCCGTGCACCCAGCGTGCTGATCCGGCGTGCGATACAATGGCGCTGCACATGTGAACGGCGAAGGCGACGCTGGCCTCACGGCCGAACAAGAAGCCTCGGTTGTCGACGGAACATGCTCCGTCCTTCATGCCCAGGCATGATCGTATCCACAGGCACCCTAATGTTCTGGCCCATATCAGGGAACTTGTTCCGCGGAGCGACGTTACTGGTTTGCATCGATATCTATCCAGGCGATGACTCTGCCGCGTGCTTGCGAAGCACGCTTCGATATGGAGAACAGCCACATGCCGCCTCAGCTCCAGAATTTGCCTTCATCACAGCAACATCTTCTTGTCTGTCTATCCCATTTACGCTGGCAGTTTGTCCACCAACGTCCGCAGCACCTGATGAGTTACGCGGCACGCAAATGCAGGGTAATTTTCTTAGAAGAGCCGATCTTTAGCGAAGACATCGTTGGTGCGGAGTTGAGGATGCACAACGATGCCTCAGGTGTCCGAGTCGCGATTCCTCACGTTCCTTCCAGCATCAGCGAGGAGAATGTCGTGGAGGCTCAGCGCAGCCTCCTTGACCAGATGCTGGAGCCATATGCAGATCACCACATCACCTTCTGGTACTATACCCCGATGGCGCTCCGCTTCTCGGATCACCAGGTGCCGCATCTGTGCGTGTATGATTGCATGGATGAGTTATCGGCCTTCCGCGGCGCGCCGCCAGAGCTAACGTTGCTGGAAAGCCGTCTGTTCGACCTCGCGGATCTCGTCTTCACTGGCGGGCAGAGCCTCTATGAATCCAAGAAGTCTCGACACGCCAGCGTCCACGCTTTCCCCAGCAGCATCGATAAGGCGCATTTTTCCCGCGCCCGTCAGGGGAAAGCGGCCGATCCTGAGGATCAGAAGCACATCCCGCGCCCACGCATCGGCTTCTTCGGTGTGGTGGACGAAAGGATGGACATTGATCTGGTGGCGGCGCTCGCGGGCCTACGGCCCGAGTGGCAGTTGGTGATGATCGGGCCTGTGGTGAAGATCGATCCCGCCTCCCTGCCGCGACGGCCGAACATCCATTGGTTGGGCATGAAGTCTTATGCTGAATTGCCGGCATATCTGGCAGGCTGGGACGCAGGCTTCATGCCTTTTGCGATCAACGAGGCAACGCGCTTCATCAGCCCGACCAAAACGCCGGAGTTCCTGGCCGCAGGCCTGCCCGTGGTATCCACACCCATCCAAGACGTTCAACGCCCCTATGGCAAGCTGGGGTTGGTTGGTATCGCCGCCACCGCAGAAGAGATGGCGGCGCAGCTTGAGACAGTGATGTCAGGACCACGCGACGAGTGGCGGAAGGCAGTGGACCGGCATCTCGCTGACATGTCCTGGCAATCCACCTGGGCCGCCATGGAGCACCTCATGCGGCGGCACGCCCGGCTCAACGTCCCTGCTTCAGAGCAGTCGGCCAGGGGAGCCACAGCGCATGTTTGACTGGCTGATCGTTGGCGCAGGCTTCGCCGGCAGCGTCCTGGCGGAGCGCCTGGCAACACAGCGTGGCGATAAGGTGCTGGTCATCGACAAGCGCAACCACATCGCCGGCAATGCCTATGACCGGCACGATGCCGCGGGCGTTCTGATGCACCAGTATGGGCCGCATATCTTCCACACCAACTCGGAGGCAGTCTTCGAGTACCTCTCCACCTTCACCGAGTGGAGACCCTACGAGCACCGGGTCCTGGCGCAGGTGGATGGGCAGCTTCTGCCGGTGCCGATCAACCGGACCACCATCAACAAGCTCTATGGCCTGCACCTGTCGTCAGACGAGCAGGTAGAAGCCTTCCTGGCCACGCAGGCGGAGCCGGTGCAGGAGATCCGCACATCGGAGGACGTGGTCGTCAGCCGCGTTGGGCGCGAACTCTATGAAAAATTCTTCCGTGGCTATACGCGCAAGCAGTGGGGCGTCGACCCATCAGAGCTGGATAAGTCCGTGACGGCCCGCGTGCCCACACGCACCAGCGAGGACGACCGCTACTTCACAGACCGGTTTCAGTACATGCCGGCTCAGGGCTACACGCGTATGTTCGAGCGCATGTTGAACCATGCGAATATCAAGATCATGCTGAACACGCGTTTCGAGGAGGTGAGGAACTTCATCCCCTTCCGGCGCCTGATCTTCACCGGGCCAGTGGATGAGTTCTTTGGCTTCCGGCACGGCCACCTGCCTTATCGCTCGCTGCGCTTCAAGCATGTCACACTCGATAAGCCTTGGCATCAACCGGTCGGGGTGGTGAACTACCCGCAGACCGAGGACTACACGCGCGTCACGGAGTACAAGCACCTGACCGGGCAGGAACACCAGAAGACTACTCTGACTTACGAGTACTCAGCATCTGACGGTGAGCCTTACTATCCCGTGCCCCGCCCCGAGAATGCCATCCTGTACCAGAAGTACGAGGCGCTGGCAGACGCTGAGGAGAATGTCTGGTTTGTGGGGCGTCTCGCCACCTACCGCTACTATAACATGGATCAGGTGGTTGGGCAGGCACTGGCGACCTTCCGCCGGATCGAGGCGGCCTTTCCCGCCAAGGGCGGCACACGTGGCATTCTTGGTGCCGCCGCCGAGTAGGGAATATGCCGCATGGCCAGCAATCCGCAATCTGGGCATCTGGAGATATGGGGCGGGATCGAGCCTACCATCGTTCGCGTAGGCGATACGTGGCGGAACCAGATCCAGGAGACTGGGCATGACAGGCGCCCCGAGGATCTCGATCGTATCGCCGCCCTCGGGATTCGGACCCTGCGGTACCCTGTTCTTTGGGAAAGCATCGCACCCAGGGAACCTGAGGAAATGAGCTGGTCCTGGCATGATGCGAGATTACGGCGGCTGCGTGCGCTGGGCATGGATGTGGTTGCCGGCCTCGTGCATCACGGCAGCGGGCCGCACTACACCAACCTGCTCGACCCAGCCTTTCCCCAGAAGCTGGCACGTTATGCTGCCAGCGTGGCGGAGCGCTACCCGTGGCTGGAGAAGTTCACTCCGGTCAATGAGCCGCTGACCACCGCTCGGTTCAGCGCCCTTTACGGGCACTGGTTTCCCCACCGTGCAGACTACGCATCCTGCCTACGCGCGCTGATTATTCAGTGCCGCGGAATCGTGTTGTCTATGCGGGCTATCCAGAGAATCACGCCTTCCGCCAAGCTGGTGCAGACAGAAGATCTCGGGCGCACCTTCAGCACCCCGCTGCTGCGTTATCAGGCGGATTTCGCCAATGAGCAGCGGTGGCTGACGAATGACTTCCTGTGCGGCAAGATCAACCATGCTCACCCGCTCTATGGCTTCTTGCTGCAGAACGGCATGAATGAGGAGGATGTGCGCTTCTTCCAGGATCATGCCAGGCCACCTGACATCCTGGGCATGAACCATTACCTGACCAGCGATCGCCATCTGGATGAGCGCCTGGATCTCTATCCTTCCTTTCACCACGGCGGCAACGGCCGGCACCGCTACGCGGATGTGGAAGCTGTGCGGGTGGAGATGCCGCCCGGCACACTCGGGCCGGCCGCACGGTTGCGGGAGATGTGGGAGCGCTACCACATTCCTGTCGCGGTGACGGAAGTGCATCACGGCTCCACGCGCGACGAGCAGTTGCGTTGGCTGATGGAATCCTGGCGGTCCGTCCGCGACCTGCGCGAGGAAGGGGTGGACGTCCGCGGCTTCACCGTTTGGGCGCTTTTCGGCCTGTACGACTGGCGGTCTCTGATGCTGCGGCGCGACAAGTTCTACGAACCCGGGGCTTTTGACGCGCGCAGTGAACCACCGCAGCCCACGGTGCTGGCTGCGGCGACCGCGGCCATGGTGCGTGGCGAGGCCTATCAGCATCCCGCCCTTCAGGCTCCTGGCTGGTGGCGCCGTTCCGGGCGGCACTATGTGGCACCGGCGCCGGACGCTGCCCCGAGCGAGCCAGGCCGGCAACAGCCGTTGCTGATCACCGGCGGTGCGGGAAAGCTTTGCCGTGTGCTGGCACGGTTCTGCGCGGCGCGAGGTTTGCGGGCTGTCGCGGCGCCTGACGCGGGGCTCGACATGGCGGACTTCGCGGCGGTCCAGGAAGCGCTGACACGGCATCGGCCCTGGGCTGTCATTGACGGCACGGGGCAGGGGCCCGGCGACGATGTCTTTCAGGATGGGTATGATGATCTGGATGGCCACGTCGCGCTTGCCCGTTGCTGCGCTGAGTTGGGCGTGCCACTGGTGAGCTTCTCGACGGCCGAGGTCTTCGATGGCCAGTTGCAGCGCCCCTACCTTGAGGGTGACGCGGTTTCGCCAGCCTCGCTGTTCGGGGAGTACAAGGCGGAAGTCGAGCAGCGGGTCACCAGCATACACCCGGAGGCACTGATCGTCCGCCTGGGCCATCTCGTGGAAGCGGAGGCCGCGCCGCCACCCTGTCTCGCCCCGGCGGCGCTGACGCATCTGCCGGATCTTGCGCATGCGGTGCTGGATCTGCTGGTCGATGGACGCACAGGTATCTGGCACCTGACGCATCCGGAGGAGGAGCCGGTGGCCGACCCAGGCGTCATTCGCCTTTCTTCCGCGAAAGGCCAGGTGATGCCCTGGGCCGGCGATTGGCTACGTCGCCTGGCGGAGGCGGAGGGTGCCACACCGCGCTAGCCTGACGGCACCTTTGCGGTTTCGCGAAGACCTTCGCGGGGCGGGGCAGCGTACCGGCAGGAACCATCGCACCAGGTCCGCATGCCCTTGAAAGGTGGCAGTGAGGCCATGCTCCGTCGCGGCGTCGATCCGTGCCCACGGATAGGGACCGCCCCTGTGCTGCCGAAGACACGCTTTCCCGCCTATTCCCTCCGCTGAGCATAAATATGGCCGGCTGCTCTTCTCAACATGAGCGGCTTGCCATATGCGAATGAATATCATTCTTATGGATTGGTCGGAGGCTTGTTCTCGATGCATGTGGGCAAAATGGTTTGGGCCTCCGCCTCGGCAGACCTGAACGGCCGCATTATCAATCGCTTCCTGAACTATCCCCTCTGAGCGGACGATGGCTTGGCCCCGTTCCCTTTCCGCCCCCGCGCCTCGCGCCCGGCTCCAGCTTGGCGCTGAGGCGCGGCGCCGGGCCGGCATCGTCCTGCGGCTGTTGGCGGGCGTCGGCGGCGGCTATGCGGTGGCGGCGCTCTTCACCATGGCGCTGTCCATCGGCCTGCCCATGCCGCGCGCGGAGGCGGTACTGACTGCCACCATGGCCAGCTTCGCGGTTTATGCCGCGGCCATCGTCTGGGCCTTTGCCGTCCGTGGCGCGCTGCGCGCCTGGGCCGGCATGGCCGCCACGGCGGCGGTACTGGCGCTGGTTCTGTTGCTCCTGGAAGGGCACCTGCCGTGAAGGAGGGCTTCCGCCAATCCATGGCATGGCTGCACACCTGGGCTGGCCTGCTGGTCGGTTGGGTGCTCTTCGCGGTCTTCCTGACCGGCACGGCGGCTTATCTGCGACCCGAGATTTCCTACTGGATGCGGCCGGAACTCGCCCTTTCACGTCCCGGGCCAGGGAATGCGGCGGTGGCCGTGGCCGCCATGCAGGCGATGGCGCCGGATTCACCCAGTTGGTTCATCACCCTGCCTCATGAGCGGGAAACAACCACCCGGGTCTTCTGGCGCGACCCCAAGGCTCCCGGGCGCCGCTTCCGCGATGCCGTGCTGGATGCCGATACCGGCAAGCCTTTGGCGGCGCGCGACACGCTGGGCGGCGACTTCTTCTATGTCTTCCACTTCCAGCTGCATTATGTCGGCGTGCTCTGGGGGCGCTGGATCGTCAGCATCTGCACCATGTTCATGCTGGTGGCCATCGTCAGTGGCGTCATCACCCACCGGCGGATCTTCGCGGATTTCTTCACCTTCCGCCCTGGCAAGGGCCAACGCTCCTGGCTGGATGCTCACAACGTCTGCGCCGTGCTGGCGCTGCCCTATCACCTGATGATCACCTATACCGGGCTGGTGCTCTTCATGCTGATGGTCATGCCCTGGGGTATCGACCGCGCTTATCCGGGCGGGCGCGCCGCCTTCAACACGGAAGCCTTCGGCAATGCGCCGCCGCGCCCGCGGGCCGGCATCCCCGCGCCGCTGGTGGCGATGACGCCCCTGGTGCAGGAGGCGCAGCGGCATTGGCAGGGCGGCCGCGTCGGCCGTGTGGTCGTGCTGAACCCGGGGGATGCCAATGCCTCCATCCAGCTCGTCCGTGCCGAGTCCGAGCGCTTGTCCTACAACCAGCAGAGCCTGACCTTCGACGGCACCACCGGCGCCCTCATCCATGACAGCGGCACGGGCAGCACGGCGGCCGAGGTGCGCGGCGTGATGTATGGCCTGCATATCGGCCGCTTCGCCGGCCCCTTGCTGCGCGGGCTCTTTCTGCTCTCCGGCCTGGCCGGCACCGCCATGGTTGCCACCGGCTGCATCCTCTGGGCCGTGAAGCAGCGGCAGCAGGCGGCGCGTAAGGGGGGGGCGGGCTTCGGCACGCGGCTGGTGGAACACCTGAACGTCGCCGCCATCGCCGGCCTCCCCTTGGCCATGGCGGCCTTCTTCTGGGCGAACCGGCTGCTGCCGCAGCAGATGCCGCAGCGTGGCGCCTGGGAGGTGCATGTCTTCTTCATCGCCTGGGGCCTCTGCCTGCTGCATCCGCTGCTGCGCCGCGGGCGTGGCGCCTGGGTGGAGCAACTCGCCGCCGGCGCCCTGGGCTTCCTGCTGCTGCCGGTGCTGAACGCGCTGGTTACCGAGCAGCACCTTGCCGCCACGCTGGAGCGCGGGGACTGGGTGCGCGTCTGGTTCGACCTGGGGCTGCTGGGCTGTGGCGCGCTGCTGGGCCTGGCGGCCTGGAAGGTGGCGCGCCACGGGCCGCCTGCCCAGCCGCACCGCGCCGCCTCGGCCCCACGTTCCCTGGCGGAAGCCGCGCCATGATCGTGCTTGGCTTTGCGCTGGCCTATGCCGGCTTCAGCGCCCTCTGCCTGTCCATGGAGCGGCACCACGAACAGGTCTTCCGTCGCCGCCGCCTCCCGCCCTGGCGGCGGCGCGTCCTGGCCTATCTCGGCTGGGTGCTCCTGATGTCATCCCTACCGCCGGTGGTGCAGGCCTTTGGCTGGGGCACAGGGCTGGCATTCTGGGCCGGCATCCTGACTGCCACGGCGATGCCGCTTGCCATGCTGCTCACTTACGCCCCGCGCGCGGCCTTGGTGCTGGCGGTCGGCTCTGTCCCGGCTGGCCTGCTGCTGCTGCTGGCTGGCGCCTGAAGCTGGCTTAGCCGGCTGAACCGTCAGGCTAGCCGTCCAGCTTCACATTCGCCTCCCGCGCCACCCCGCGCCATTTGGAAATCTCGCTGCTGATGAAGGCGCTGAACTGTTCGGGCGTGCCTGGATC
Organism: Pseudoroseomonas ludipueritiae; assembly: GCF_014490445.1. GTDB lineage: Bacteria > Pseudomonadota > Alphaproteobacteria > Acetobacterales > Acetobacteraceae > Pseudoroseomonas > Pseudoroseomonas ludipueritiae. The sequence continues at coordinate 37,601 of NZ_JACTUZ010000016.1, forward strand.
GGCAAAGCCGCCGAGCTGCACCATGCGTGCCACCACGGCGGGGTCGCGCAGAACGGCGACGGCATCAGCATTGATGCGGCGCAGGATCGCCGGGGGCGTCGCCGCCGGGGCCACCAGGCCGGACCAGCCCAGCGCCTCGTAATTCTCGATGCCGGCTTCAATGACCGTCTGGGTCTCTGGCAATTGCGGCGGGCGGGAGCGGCCGGTGGTGGCGACCGCGAGGGCGCGGCCGGCCTGGATCTGGGGCAGGGCGCTGGCCAAGCTGTCCATCATCAGCGGCACATTGCCGGCTATCAGGTCGGCCATGGCCGGGCCGCTGCCGCGATAAGGCACGTGCGTCATCCTCACGCCTGCCCGGTAGGCCAGCATTTCCATCGCCATGTGCTGCGCCGTGCCGGGCCCGGCGGAGGCGTAGTTCACCGCGCCCGGCTTCTCCCGCGCGCGGTCCAGCACGGTGCGCAGGCTGTCGAGCCCGGCTCCGGGGTGAGCGACCAGCACCAATGGCAGGGTGAAGATATTGGTGATCGCGGCGAAATCCCGCTCCGCGTCATAGGGCAGGTTCGGCATCAGCGAAGGGTTGACGCCAAGCGTGCCCGAGGTGCCGACGGTGAGCGTATAGCCATCCGGCGCGGCACGGGCGCCTGCCTCCATGCCGAGAGCGCCGGCGCCGCCCGAGCGGTTCTCCACCACCACGCGCTGCGGCCAGCGTTTTGAGAGTTCATCGGCCATCAACCGCCCGAAGATGTCTGCCGCCTGTCCGGGCGGGAAGGGCACGATGAGGCGCACCGGGCGCTCGGGGAAGGCGGCGGCATCCTGGGCATGGAGGGCCGCGGGTGCGGCCACGGTGGCGGAGGCCATGGCCAGGAACGCCCGCCGTGTGCTGGTGAGCATGCTGTCGTCTCCCTGCTTCCGCGGCTTGGCGCCGCTTGCTTGCCGGCAGGCTGATCCGGCTTGACGGCGGCATCCTGTCACCGCCAACAATGCATACGCAAATGGATTCTCGAGCGCATCCACCATTCGGCCCAAGGGGGCATCAACTTGCTTCGTGACATCGCCACCCCGCCCGACCACCGCACGCCCACTGCCGCCGATCTCGCCCATGCCCGGCTCAAGACCCTTATCCTGGACAATCACCTGCCCCCTGGCGCGCAGCGGCTGGAGAGCGAGCTGGCCGTGCAGCTCGGCCTGTCACGAACCCCGGTGCGCGAGGCACTGGTGCGGCTGGAGCAGGAAGGGCTGATCGCCATCACGCCGCGCCACGGCATGCGGGTGCTCCCCATCGCTGCCGGCGATATGCGCGAGATCTACGAGGTTCTGACCAGCCTGGAACCCATGGCCGCGGAGCTGCTGGCCCGCCGCCCGGAACCAGCATGCGGGCTGGACCGCCTGGAAACCGCCTGCACCGCCATGGAGCAGGCGCTGGCGGCGCAGGACCGTACGGCCTGGGCGGCGGCGGATGAGGCGTTCCATCTCGGCCTCGCCGAACTCTGCGGCAACCGGCGCCTCGCGGGCATGGTGATGCAGGTCTGGGATCAGTCGCACCGCGCGCGGCTCTTCACCCTGAACCAGCGCCCGCTGCCGGTGCGCAGCACCACCGAGCACCGCCGCGTGCTGGAGGCCATCGCGGCGGGCGAGGCCGAGCGGGCCCGTGAACTCTACCGCCGGCACCGCCACCGCAGCGGCGTGGAACTCGTCTCCCTCATCGAACGGAGTGGCGTGACATGGCTTTGAGCAGCAACACGGTCCGGGTGGCGCTGATGCCCGGCGACGGCATCGGCACCGAGGTGACGGAGGCTTGCATCGCCGTGCTGGAACCGCTGGCGCGGCGGCATGGGCTGGGCCTCGGCTTCGACAGGCTGCGCGCCGGGGCCATGGCCTATCGCGACACCGGCAGTGCCATGGATGAGGCGACCTTCGAGCGCGCGAGGGATGCCGATGCCATCCTGCTCGGCGCCATGGGCTGGCCGGGCATCCGCTATCCGGATGGCACGGAGATCGCGCCGCAGCTCGACCTCCGTTTCCGCCTCGGCCTTTATGCCGGGGTAAGGCCGATCCGCGCCCTGCCCGGCGTGCCCACGGCGCTGGCGGACCCACGTGCCGCGGAGATCGACCTGGTCATCCTGCGTGAGAGCACGGAAGGGCTCTTCGCCGCGCGCGGGCGGGGCGAGATCATCGACGACCGCGAGGCGCGCGACACGATGGTGATCACCCGCGCCACCACGGAGCGCCTCTCGGACTTCGCCTTCAACCTCGCGCGCCGGCGGGCCGCGCGGCGCGGGCGCAAGGGGCGGGTCACGCTGGTGGACAAGGCCAATGTGTTCACCGGCTTCGCCTTCATGCGCAAGGTGTTCCACGAAACCGCCGCGAAACACGCCGATGTCGAGGCGGCGCACCACTACATCGATGCCATGGCGCTGGACCTGGTCCGGCGCCCCTGGGATTTCGACGTGCTGCCAACCGAGAACATGTTCGGCGACATCCTCTCCGACCTCGGGGCAGGGCTGATCGGCGGGATGGGTTTCGCCCCCTCGGCCGATATCGGGGACACCCATGCGGTGTTCCAGCCCAGCCACGGCACGGCGCCCGACATCGCCGGAAAGGGATTGGCCAATCCGACGGCCATGCTGCTCTCCGCGGCCATGATGCTGGACTGGCTTGGGGAGCGTGGCGCGGGCCAGAGCTGGGCGGATGCCTCCGCCGAGCTGGAAGCCGCGGTGGATGCCGCCTTCGCGGAAGGCCTGCGGACGCCGGATATCGGCGGCACCGCCGGCACGGCAGAGGTGGCGCGCCGCGTGGCCGACCGTATTGGAGCGCCAGCCCAAGCCTAGTGTGACAACGCCGGAAGCTCGTCACGAGGCGGATGATGAGGCAGTTGGGCGCAGGGCGGCTTCGCATAAGCGACGGAGCCGAAGGCCGCCCGGTAGTATCGCAGACGCGCCTTGCGGAACTCAGGGGACGCGGAGGGCCGGTCCACCGCGACCGCTCAATACCGGATGCCGCTTCCCCCGCTCACACTACTGGACCCGGATGTTGCGGGCGCGGATCACCTCCCGCCACTTCGCGTTCTCCGCGGTGTTGTAGGCATTCCATTCCTCGGGCCGCATCGTCTCGGGCACGGTCGCGAGAGCGGCCAGGCGCTCGCGTGTGTCCGGCGCCGTCGCGGCGGCCACGAAGAGTTCGTTGAGGCGGCGCAGGATCGGCTCCGGCGTGCCGGCAGGGGCGAGCACGGCGATGTGCTCCGCCACCACCACATCGAAGCCCTGCTCCTTGAAGGTCGGGATGTCAGGCGCGACGGAAGAGCGGTCGGCGCTGCTGATCGCGAGGGCGCGGAGGTCACCGGACTGGATCAGCGGCAGCACGCCGGATGCGGCCTGGATGATCATCTGCGCCTCGTTGGCCATCGTCCCCTGCACGGCGGGCGCGCCGGCGCGGTAGCCGACATCCGTCATGGTGACACCTGCGGCGCTGAGGAAAAGCTCTGTCGCCAGATGGGTGGAGGAGCCGGTGCCTGAATTGGCATAGACCATGCGGTTGTCGGGCCGTTTCGCCGCCGCGACCCATTCGGCCAGGGTCTTGTGCGGCGAGTTCTTCGGCACGCAGAGAATCATCGGCTGGGACGCGATCAGACCGATACCGGCGAAAGCGCGGTCGTTGTCGTAGGGCAGGGGAAGCAGGTGTGGCGCCATGGCGTAGGTCGAGACGGTGCCGACCAGGACGGTGTAGCCGTCTGGCCGCGCCCGGGCGACCGAGGAGAAGCCGATTGTGCCATTGGCGCCGGCGCGGTTGTCGACAACAAAGCCGCGGCCCGTGTCCCGGCTCAGACGCTCCGCCAGGATACGGGCAACCGCGTCCGTGGAACCGCCTGCGGCCCAGGGGACAACGATGGTGACATTGCTGGTGGGGTAGCTCGGGGCGGAGCCCTGCGCCCGCAGCGCAAGGGGAGTGGACAGCAGGCCGAGCGTGGCGGCGCCGAGGACACGGCGGTGCATCATGGTTCGTTTTCTCCCATCGGCCGCCTGACCTGGTGGCGCGACAAGCCAACACCTACTGGTGAGTTCCTTGGAGCGGCAAGCGGTTATTTTGCGGCACAGCAACGATTCGGCTCCCCGGCCAGCCGTCCGTCGCGCCGGTCACGCGGGGCTGAGGCCCAGCAGCTTCACCGCGTGCTCGACCAGCAGCCGCTTCTGGATCTTGGAACTGGCGGTCATGCCGATCTCCTCGAACCCATCCACCACCCGCACGTAGCGCGGCACCTTGAAGCCGGCCATGTTCTGGCGGCTCCAGCCGATCAGCTCCTCTTCCTCCAATCGCTGGCCCTCGTTCAGGATGATGAAGGCGCAGGGCACTTCCATCAGCCGCTGGTCCGGAACCCCCACCACCACGGCCTGCCGGACGGCGGGATGACGGTTGAGAATATCCTCGACCTCGGCGGGCGAGACATTCTCGCCCCCCACCCGCACGATGTCCTTGGCACGGCCGGTGAAGCGCAGGCGGCCATCCCGGTCCAGGCGGCCCAGGTCGCCGGTGGCGAGCCAGCCCTCGGGGTCCAGGGTCCTCGCGGTTTCCTCGGGCTTGTCGAAATAGCCCTGCATGACGTTCCAGCCGCGCACGAGGATCTCCCCCTCGGCATCCGGCGGGCAATCCCTGCCACCATCCAGCGCGCGGATGCGCAGCTCAACCCCCGGCTCCGGCAGCATGCGTCCCTCGACGCGGATCTCCTCCGGCTCCCACCAGCAGGATTGCGACACGTTGGGAGAGGCCTCGGAGAGCCCGTAGCCCACCACGCATTCCCGCGCGCCCAGCTCGTCGATGATCCGGCGCACGATGGTGGGGGAGGCCGCCGCCCAGGCGCCGCGCAGCACCAGCCGGCGCCGTGGCCGGTCCGGGTGGTTCAGCAGCATCAGCGCCATGGTGTCGTTGCCGGAGAAATGCGTGCAACGCTCTTCCTCCATGATCCGCAGGGCCTCGCCGGCCTCGAAGCGGTCCATGGTCACCAGCGTCGCCACATGCTGCAGGCAGGACAGGATGGACAGGGTGGTGCCGGCGACGTGGAAGAAGGGGCGCGCGCTGTGGAAGCGGTCGGCGATGCGCAGCCCCATCCGCCCGCCGGAGAAGAAGGCATCGGCGCACATGCTCCGATGCGTCAGCAGCACGCCCTTGGGGAAGGAGGTGGTGCCGGAGGTGTACTGGATCAGCAGCACGTCGTCCGGCCTGCAGCACGGCGCCACCGTCCGCCCTTGCCCCGCCGCCAGGAAATCGGCCCAGGCGGTCGCGGCGGCGGGGACCTCCTGGCCCAGCACCACCACCTGGCGCAGCTCCGGCAGCGCCGCATCCGGCAGGGCGGCATCCAGGCCCGGGCAGATGCCGCGCAGCATGCCAACGAAATCCACGCGCAGGAACCTGTCGGACAGGATCAGCAGGCTGACGCGGGACTGCCTCAGGGCATAGGCCATCTCGGCCGCCTGGAAGCGCGTGTTCACCGGCACCGTCACAGCGCCCAAGGAGCCAATGGCGAGGAAGATCGCCACCCAGCGCGGCCCGTTGCCCATGCAGAGGCCGACATGGTCGCCCCGCCGCAGGCCGGCAGCGGCCAGGGCGGCGCGGACGGCCGCCACGTCCTCCGCCAGCGCGGCATAGGTGATGCGGCCGGCGGGCGCGACAATGGCCTCCACATCCGGCGCGATGACCACGGCACGGTGCAGCGCGGCTTCCGTGGTCAGCGGGCAGATGCCCTCCAGTTCCATGCTCATTCCGCCGCCTTCCCGAAGCCGGCCATGGTGCGGCGCCAGGCCCCTTCGGCCAGATTCTCCTCGATCGCCATCAGTTCCGTGGCCAGGGCGCCGCGCGGGTCGCGCTCCACGCCCTCGTCGATGCAGCGCTTGGCCTGCCGCAGCGCGCTGGCGGGTGCCGCGGCGATGACGCGCGCGATCTCCGCCAGCGTCTCCTCCAGCGCATCCACCTCAACCAGGCGGGACACCAGCCCGGCCTGCACCGCCTCGGCGGCGGAGAGGCTGCGGCCGGTGAACATCATGTCCTTGGCCAGCCGCTTGCCGATGATGCGCGGCAGGCGCTGCGTCGCGCCCACCGTGCCCCACAGCGCCTCCGGCGTGCGGAAGGAGGCGGCAGGGGTCGCGATGACGAAGTCGCAGGCCGCCGCGATCTCGCCGCCCGAGCCCACGGCGGCGCCCTCCACCACGGCGATGGAGGGCATGGGCAGCCGCTCCAGCGCCTCATAGGCCACGAAGCCCTTCAGGCGGCGGGCGCGGACCTGGTCCTCGTCCATGCCCTTGCGCTCCTTCAGGTCCGCGCCGGCGCAGAAGACGGGGCCATGGGCGCGCACCAGGACCAGCTTCGCCTCCTCCGCCACGGCGCGGCGGGCACCGGCCAGCAGCGCCTCGGCCATGGCGGTGTTCAGGGCGTTGCGCGCCTCCGGCCGGTTCAGGGTCAGGGTGACGACGCCGTCTTCCGTCTTCGCCCACAGCACAGCTTCGGTCATAGCGCTCCCATCTCCCGCAATTCGGCGACGCGCGCCGCATCCATGCCGAGGCGCCGGGCCAGCACCTCCTCCGTATGCTCGCCCAGCAGCGGCGGGCGGCCCACCTCCGGGTTGGCCCAGCCCTCGAAGCGCAGCGGCACGGGCAGGGCCGGGAACTCGCCCAGCACCGGATGCTCGAAGCGCGACACCATGCCGCGCGCCTGCACGTGCTCGTCGGCCAATACCTCGTCCAGCGCCAGCACGGGGCCGGCGGGCACGCCAGCGCCGTCCAGCCTCGCGAAGGCTTCCCCGCGTGGCAGGCGGGCCATGGCGGCGTTGAGGGCCTGCATCACCTCCTCCCGCCGCGCCACGCGCCCGGCATTGGTGGACAGGCCGGCATCGGCCGCCAGCTCCGTCAGCCCCAGCGCGGCGCAGAGCGGCGCCCAGTGCTGGTCGCTGGCCGTGATATGCAGGTAGCGGTCGTCGGCGCAGCGGAAGCTGGCGCTGGGTACCCGGCCCGGATGCTCGGTGCCCAGGCGCGGCGGCACCTCGCCCAGGGCGAAGTTGCGGGCCGCCGCGATGGTCAGCAGCGCCACCTGCGCGTCAAACATGGAGAGGTCCACATGGCCGCCCTTGCCGGTGCGGTCGCGCCCGCGCAGGGCCGCCAGGATGGCGATGGCGGCCCAGAGGCCGGAGGACAGGTCGGCCACCGGCAGCCCCGGCTTCACTGGCCCGCCGCCGCGCTCCCCGGTCAGGCCCATCAGCCCGCCCATGGCCTGGAAGACGGTGTCGTAGCCCTTCCGCTTCGCATAGGGCCCGGTCTGGCCGAAGCCGGTGCAGGACAGGTACACCAGGCGCGGATTGACCTCCGACAGCGCGGCGTAGTCCAGCCCGCGCCTCCCCAATGTGCCGACAGGGAAATTCTCCACCAGCACATCCGCCTGCGCGGCGAGGTCGCGGATCACGCGCCGCCCTTCCTCATGCCGCAGGTTGACGGTGATGGAGGATTTGGAGCGGTTGCAGGCCATGTAATAGCCACTGACGCTGCCGCCCTGCGCCTCGGCGAAAGGCTCGAAGCCGCGGGTCTCGTCGCCGCTGCCGGGTTGCTCCACCTTGATGACCTCGGCGCCCATCTCGGCCAGCAGCATGGTGGCGAAGGGGCAGGCCAGGACCCGCGACAGGTCCAGGATCACCAGGCCGTCCAGGGGCTTCATGCGAATTCCTCCCGCAGCGCGCGTGCCTGCGCGAAGCCTTCTTCCAAGGGGCGCGCGCCGGCGGCGCAGAGCCGCTTCAGCGCCAGCATGCGCGGCGGCGGCAAGGTGGCCAGCGAGGCCGCCAGGCTGACCGCGGCCGCCAGCAGCTCATCCTCCGGCACCGGGTTGGCGCAGAGGCCCAGCCGCTGCGCTTCGTCTGCCGGCAGGTCATCGCCAGTGGCCAGCAGGCGGAACACCTCGCGCGGCGGCAGGTGCCGCAGCAGCACCGGGGCCATCAGGGCCGGCAGCATGCCATGCCGCGCCTCAGGGAAACCCAGCTTCGCGCCCGGCGCCATCAGCATGGCGTCGCAGCCCAGCGCCAGGGCGGCGCCGGCCCCCAGCGCGGCGCCATGCACCGCCGCCACCACGGGCTTGCCGATGCGGCCCGGCGCCAGCAGCACCGTCTCGCTCAACGCCGACCTTGCGGCGCGCGCATCAGGGTCGGCGGCGATGGCGCGGATCTCGCCCAGGTCCGCCCCGGCGCAGAAGCCGGGTCCATCCGCCGCCAGGACCACGGCGCGCACCACCTCTTCCGCCGCCGCCTCCGCCAGCGCCTCCACCAGGCCCTGTGCGGTGGCCGTGTCCAGCGCGTTGCGCTTCTGCGGCCGGGACAGGAACAGCAGCCGCACGCCGTCCCGCGTGTCCTGCCGGATCATGCCGGCGCCAGCGCGGGCAGACCGGCGAGGCGGCGGCGGGCGGCCTCGGCACCCTCGACCAGCCGCCGCATCACCACGGCGGCGGGGGGAATGTCGTCGATCAGCCCGGCGGTCTGCCCGGCCTCGACCTTGCCCCATTCCACATCGCCATCCAGCGCGGCGAGCTTCAGGCTGCGGCTGTTATAGAGCAGCGCCAGCGCCTCCTTCTCATGCCCGGCACGCTCGGCGGCATCGACCTCATCCGTGAAGCGGTTGCGCAACTGCCGCACCGGCAGCCCGCCGCGCCCCACCAGCGTGGTATCGGCCAGGGCGGCCTTGCGCACCATTTCCTTGTAGGCCGGGTGCACCGTGGCTTCCTCCGTCATCAGGAAGCGGGTGCCGAGCTGCGCGCCTTCCGCGCCCAGGGCGAACATGGCGGCGATGCCCTCGCCATCCGCCACGCCGCCGGCGCCGATCACCGGCAGCGACACCGCCTTCACCACCGCCCGCACCATCACCATCGCCGAAACCTCGTCCGGTGCCGGGTGGCCGCCAGCCTCGCCGCCCACGACGATCAAACCATCCACACCCGCCGCCTCCGCCTTCATGGCATGCAAGGGCGAGGCGACAACATGCAGCCACTTCGCGCCATAGGCCCGGAAGCGCGGCAGATGCGCCTTTGGCCCGCCCTGGGAGCCGATCACCACCGGCACGCGCTCGGCCTCGGCGATATCGAGGAATTCGCCGGAGCGCTTGTTATAGAGCGGGATATTGACGGCGAAGGGCGCGTCGGTGCCGGCGCGCACGGCGCGGATGGACTCCAGCAACGCATCAGGCCGCATCGGCCCGGCGGCGATCGTTCCCAATCCGCCCGCCCGCGCCACGGCCAGCGCCAGCGCGGCGGAGGAAGAGGCCCAGCTCATCCCGCCCTGCACAATAGGATAGCGGATGCCGAGAAGACCCGGCAGGCGCGAAGCAAAGCCGAATTCCATCACAGCGATTCCGCACCGCTCTGCTTCACCAGCGGTCCCCATTTCGCGGCCTCCGCCTGCAGGAAATCAAGATAGGCTTCCGGCGCCAGTGGCGATGCCTCGCCACCCTGCGCCGCGAAGCCCTGCGCCAGCTCCGGGCTGTTCAGCGCGCGCGTGGCAGCGTCGCGCATGCCTTCGCGGATATGGGCCGGCGTGGCGGCGGGCAGGGCCAGGCCGTACCAGTTGTCCGAGATGACGCGCGGCAGGCCAAGCTCCGCCGTGGTCGGCACATCCGGCAGGCTCGGCACGCGCTGCGCGGTGGTGACGGCCAGCGGGCGGAAGGCCCCCGCCTCGATATGCGGCCGCAGCGCCGGCACGTCGGCAATCAGGTAGGTAAAGCGGCCACTCAGCAGGTCGGTGGCCGCCGGGGCGACGCCGCGGTAAGGAATGTGCAGCGCCTCCATCTTCGCTTCCGAGGCCAGAAGCGCGCTGGCCAGATGCGTGATGGAGCCGACGCCGGCCGAGCCGTAGTTCACCGAGCCCGGCTTCTGCTTCGCCAGCGCCACCAGCGCGGCGAGCTCCTTGATGTCGGACTTCGCGTTCACCACCAGCACTTCCGGCACGCGCACCACCAGCGTCAGATGCGCCAGGTCCTTGTAGACATCGAAAGGCATCTGCTGCTGCGGCATGGCCGGCGCGATGGATAGCGCGCCGGGGCCGGTGAAGCCGAGGGTCGAGCCATCCGGCGCGGACTTGGCCACGGCGTCGGTTCCCAGCAGGCCGCCGGCACCGCCACGGTTCTCCACCACCACGGGCTGGCGCAACTCCTTGCCGAGCGCATCGGCGAAGACGCGGCCGAAGATATCGGCTGGGCCGCCTGCCGCGAAGGGAACGAACATGCGCACCGGCCGCTCCGGCAGCCAGCCACTGGCGGCGCGGGCCCGGACCGCCGGAAGGGCCAGCGTGGTCGCCAGCAGGGTGCGTCGCTTCAGCATCATCGTCCTCCTTGCGTGGGCTTGCTGCCCCTTCGCCGGAGAACCTAGGCTTGTTTGTTGATAATATCAACCATCAGGCATAGCCTTCTGCCGGCCGGAAACAAGGCAGAACAATGAAGGGAGAAATCGATATGGTGGCCACGCGACGCGGGCTGCTGGCGGCGGCAGGCACCCTGGCGCTGCCGCTGGAGACCATGGCACAGGCGCGGCCCTGGCCGGACCGCACCGTGCGTTTCGTCATACCCTTCGCACCTGGCGGCCCGGTGGAAGTTCCGGCGCGCTTCATCGCGGAGCGATTGACGGCCGCTTTGGGGCAGAGCGTCATTGTCGAGACGCGGCCCGGCGCGGGCGGCGCGCTGGGCATCCAGTACGTGGTGCAGACGGCGGACCCGCATGTGCTGCTGTTCACCACCTCCTCCGTGGCAGTGCTGCCATCGTTGCTGGCCGAGCCGGGCTACGATCCGTTTCGTGACCTGGTGCCGGTCAGCATGATCGTGGATGTGCCCATGGCCATCCTGGTGCGGCCGGACTGGCCGGCGCGCAGCCTGGAGGATTTCCTGCGACAGGCGCGAAAGAACCCGCAGCGCTTTTCCTTCGGCTCCTCCGGCGCCGGTTCCACCACGCATCTGGCAGGGGAGTTGCTGAAGGTACGCGCCGGCATCGACATCCTGCACGTGCCCTATCGCGGTGGGGCGCAGGCGGTGAACGCGCTTTACGCCGGCGATACCGACATGCTGATCACGGGGCTGATCGAAACCATGACGCATGTGCGGGATGGGCGGCTGCGCGCGCTGGCCGTCACTTCTCCCCAGCGCAGCCCCGCGCTGCCGGACATACCGGCAGTTGCGGAGGAAGTCCCGGATTACAGCCTCAACATCTGGTACGGGCTGTTCGGCCCGCATGGCACGCCGCCAGGCGTGGTGCAGCGGCTGGCGAGCGAGATGGCGCCGCTGCGCGAGAACACGCCGCTGGCCGAGCGCATGGCCGCATCCGGCGCGAGGCTGCTGCTGGATGGGCCCGGGCCGCTGGAAGCCCGCATGCGGGCCGAGGTGCCCTTGTGGAAGGAGGTGGTCGCCTCCGCCGGCATCAAGCTGGAATAGATGCCCAGGCCGGCTGGCGCTTAGCCTTGAAGGCGGCGATGCCTTCCTCGGCCTCGCCGCCGGCCGCGCAGCGGGCGAAGGCCTGGGCGCCGGCCTCGGCGTAATCGCCAGGGACCGGATCGCCCAATGCGGCCAGCAGCGCCTTGGTTTCCGCCAGCGCGCCAGGGGCGCCTTGCAGCACATCCGCCACCACGGCGGCCGTGCGGGCGGCCAGCGCCGCCGCATCCGGCAGCACCTCATGCACCAGCCCGGTGGCCAGGGCCTGCGGCGCACCGATGGTGGCGCCCTGCAGCACCAGCCGGCCAGCCTGGCTGCGGCCCATGCGGTGTGCCAGCCAGGGCAGGATCTGCGCCGGCACCAGCCCACGCCGGACCTCCGGTGCCGCGAAGCGCGCCTCCGCCGAGGCCAGCGCGATATCCGCCGCGCAGACCAGGCCGAGCCCACCGGCGAAGGCGGAGCCCTCGACGTCGGCGATCACCACCTGCGGCAGCGCGGCGATCGTCGCCAGCCGTGTGGCGGTGCGGCGGTTCCGGCTCAACTGCCGGGCGAGCTTCTCTTCGGGCGGCAATGGCGTGCCGGCTTCCGCGAGGTCGAGGCCCGCGCAGAAATGCCCGCCCGCGCCGGAGATGACCAGCACGCGCGCCCCGCGATCCTCGGCCAGCTCCGCCAGCAGCGCATCCAGTTGCCCGACCAGTTCGGCGTTCATGGCATTGCGCCGCGCCGGGCGGTTCAGGATGGCGCGGACCACGGCGCCGTCGCGCCGCACCAGCAGCGGGGCTTGTTCGTCGGTGCTCATGCGTGTTCTCCCAGGCGCGTGGTGCGGGCATGCAGGCGGCGGCCCAGCAGGGCTTCGGCGGCACGGCCGGTGTCGCGCAGGCGCGCGATGTCCAGGCCGGTGCGCAGGCCCATGGCTTCGAAGAGCGTCGCCAGATCCTCCGTGCAGACATTGCCGGTGAAGCCCTCGCCATAGGCGATCTCGGCCGGATGCCCGCCAGTGCCGCCCAGCGCCGTGTCGAAATAGGTGATGCCCGCTTCCAGCGCCGCGACGTAGTTGGCCAGGCCGGTGCCACGCGAATCATGGAAATGCGCGATGACCACGGCGTCCCGCGGCAATTCGGCCTGTAGCAGCCGCATCAGTTCCCGCACGCGTGGCGGCGTGGCGCTGCCGATGGTGTCGCCCACCGCGATGCGCTTCACGCCCAGTGCCAGGTAGCGCCGCGCATCCTCCACCACGCGCGCGGGCGGTGTCGGCCCATCGAAGGGGCAGTCGAAGGCGACGGAAATGGTGCCGACGGTGGTGAAGGCATCCCCGGCCAGCGCCGCCATCTCCTCCACATTGCGCCACTGCTCGGCGCGGGAGCGGCGGAGGTTGCGCTGCGTATGGCCCTCGGAGGCCGAGACCAGAAAGCTGATCTCCTCCGGCGGCCGCGCATCGCGGGTGGCCAGGGCGCGCTGCACGGCGGCGGGGTTCGGACAGGTGGCCTTGAACAGCACGCCCGGGCGCGGCGGCACGGCCTCCAGCACCTCCACCGCATCGGCGAATTGCGGCACGTATTTCGGGTGGGAGAAGGAGGTGATCTCGATGCGGCGGAAGCCGCAATCCGCGATGCGCTCCAGCATGGCGGCCTTGTCGGCGGCGGGCAGCACGGTGGGCTCGTGCTGCAGCCCGTCGCGGGCGAAGCATTCGTTCAGGATGACGTCGGGCATCTCGGTCATGCGGGGAGGAGATCCTTCAGCAGATCGATGGCGTCATAGGGCGTCAGCGCGACATGGGCGCCGGCATCGCGCAGGGCGGCCAGCTTGGCGGCGGCGCCTTCCCGCGCATGGCCGATCAGGGCGCCGGCATGGCCCATCTGCCGCTCCGCCGGGGCATGCCGGCCGGCAACCGTCGCGACCAGCGGCTTCGGGAAGCCCGCCAGCGCCTCGGCCAAGGCATATTCCTTGTCGCCGCCGATCTCGCCGCAATACAGCACGGCGGCGGTGCCCGGGTCCTCGGCCAGCCCGGCCAGGTATTCATGCGGGTTGCGGCCGATGACGCTGTCGCCGCCCAGGTGGATGGCGATGCGCTGGCCGATGCCCGCCGCCGTCAGCAGCCGCGCCACGGTCAGGGTCAGCGTGCCGCTGCGGCCCAGCAGCGCCACCCGCCCGGGCATGCAGAAGGAAGGCGCGACGGAGCCCAGCAACCCTTGCCCCGGCACGCAAAGCCCCAGCGTATTCGGCCCCACCAGCCAGCACCCGGCGGCGCGGGCCGCCTGCGCCGCGCGCAGCGTGTCATGCAGCGGCACATATTCGGCGGCGGCGACAATCGTGCGGATACCCATGGCGGCGCATTGGCGGATGGCGTCGCCCGTTCCTTCCGGCGGGGTGTAGAGGATGGCGGCATCCGCCGGGGCATCCAGGGCCGACAGGCCGTTCAACAGCGGCAATCCGTCCAACTTGCCGCCGCCCTTGCCCAGAGCGATGCCGGCCACCACCGGTGTACCCGCCTCCCGCATGCCGGCCACCTGCCGGGCGGCGTAGCGGCCTGTGGGGTTGAACACCACGACCCGGCGGGGGAAGGCGTGCAGGAAAGGCGGCATCATGCGGCGAGATCCGTGGCCAGGGCGCGCACCAGTTCCAGCGGGTCGTCGCGCAGGGCGGCGATGCCGGCGGCGTTCAGCCGGCTGCGCGCCGCCTCGGCGTCGAAGCCCCGCGCGGCGGCGTGCGCGGCGGCGAAGCCGAGGTAGAGGGGCCTGGGCGGCGGGTTGCGCGCCAGGAAGGCCAGCAGGGTTTCCACCCGTTCCGCCAACGGGCGCGACGCGAGGGTCGTATAGAACAGGATGGCGCGCACCTCCGGCCGGGCGGCGATGGCGAAGGCTGCTTCCAGCCGCGCCTCCGTGGTATCGGCCGGGCCGTCCTGCAGGTTGTCCATGAAGCTGGCGGCCCGCAGGCCATGGTCGGCCAGCAGGTCCAGCAACTGCATGCCGAGGCCCGCGCCGGCGGAAACCAGGGCGACGTCGCCCGGCATCTCCACCAGCGCGAAGCCGCGCTGGCGTGCCCGCCGTTCCAGCGGCGTCAGGGCGGCTTCCTCCAGCCCGGCACTGGCAAGGGGAATATCATGGCGCGCCACGGCCGCGCCGTCGCGCACCAGCTTCGCATCGCAGGCGACCAGCCCGGCTGGCGTCACGGCCAGCGGGTTCAACTCCAACAACGCCAGGTCTTCCTCCCGCAGGATGCGGGCCAGGCGCAGGGCCAGCCTGGCGACACGCGCGGCGAGGTCCGGGGGCAGGGCGGCGCCGATGGCGGCGAAGCCCTTCTCGGCGGCGAAAGGGTCTTCCGGGTCTAGGTCCCAGCGCGATGGCGGGGCCGCCTGCTCGATCTCCACTCCGCCATGGGCGGAGAACAGGCATTCAATCCGTTGCGTGGTGCCGTTCACGCGCAACGCCAGGTAAAGCTCGCGCTCGATCCGGACAGGTTCCTCCAGCAGGAAGGACACCTCGCCGGCGATGGCCATCATGTCCTGGCGCAGGGCTGCGATATCCGCGGCGGCTGCGCGGCGCACCAGGCCGCGCTTGCCGCGCCCGCCCTCCAGGATCTGCGCCTTCAGCACGACCTCCGCGCCGAGATGCATGGGCACCGGGTCCGAGGCACCCAGCGCAACGCCCCGCGGCACCGCGATGCCGTGCCGGCGTAGCAGCGCCTTCCCGTCCATCTCGGTCAGCCGCATGGCCCGAGGCTCCTCCCGTTGTTGCGGGGCAGCTAGCGTCATTTTGTTGATAGTGTCAACTATCTGCGCGTGCGCCGGCGGCGGCCTAGGACAAGCGGGGCTTCCCGCCTAGAATGCGCGCATGCCTGCATCCCGCACCGCAGCCCAGGCCAAAGCTGCGCTGACCATCAAGGACCTGCTGTCCTATCGCATCCATCAGCTTGCCAACGCGCTGAGCCGTGGCGCAGCCGCACGCTACCGACGGGAGTTCGATGTCAGCCTCATGGAGTGGCGCACGATCGCGTTGCTGGGCGACTTCGCTCCCATGACACTGAAGGACCTGGCGCGTCAGAGCGGGCTGGACAAAGGCCTGGCCAGCCGCGTGGTGAGCGGGCTGGTGCAGCGTGGCCTGGTGAAGCGCGGCACGGCCTCCGATGCGCGGGAGCTAGCGCTGAGTCTGACCCCCGCGGGCAAAACCGTCTTCCAGGGCCTCATGCGCTCGGCCAGCGAACGCGACGCGGCGTTCCGCGCGGCGCTGACAGACGCCGAGGCCGCCTGCCTGGAGAGCGCGCTCGGCAAGCTGATCCAGGTCGCGAGAACACAGGCCTGATCCGGGCCGGTCGGCGTTGCGGCTGCCCGCTTCTTCCGCAGTTCGTGCCGCCGGATTGAAGCCGCCGCGACGGACGCAAGGTGCTTCGCCGCATATTCAGGCATGCACGGAGTGGCGCGCCCGAAGGGCAGGGAGCGGGATCACGCCCATCCTCGGTTCGGGCGTGACCACAGAGCTGCTGTCTTCACCATGGATCGTGAAGGGCAGGGGTATCCGGCTCGCAGGCGTGGAGACATCTGTGGGCCGGCATGGATGCCCGTCGCCCAGGCGAATGCCGCGCGCGGTCAAGCAGGCCTCGGCCTGATCATCAAGGCGCCCGAACCGAAACCTCTCCATCCCGGACAACCACCTTGCCGCGCTTCACCACCAGCGCGCGAGGGGGCTGGCTGACCACGGCTTCCGCCAGCGATTCCGCGGAAACGAGAACGATGTCGGCGATGCAGCCGGGGGCAAGACCGTAGCCCCGCGCTCCCATCACGGCGGCGCCGCCCCAGGTGCAGGCATCCAGCGCCATCTCGACCTCGTCATCCCGGCGGAAGTTGTTGCGCAAGCCGATCAGCATGGCCCGCTGCAACATGTCGCCGTTGCCATAGGGATTCCAGGTGTCGCGGATGCCATCGGACCCCGCGCAGACCGTGATGCCACGTGCCCGGAGCTTGGCCACTGGCGGCGCCGGGCGGCTGGCCGGGCCAGTGGTCATGACCGCGATGTTGTTGGCTGCCAGCAGGTCCAGCAATCCATCCACCATGGCCAGATCGGGATCGCCCAGGCAGAAGGCGTGGCTGATCGTGACCTTCCCCTGCATGCCCAGCACGCGGGTACGCTCGGCGATCAACTCCATGCTGAAGGCGCCAACCTGTCCCGGCTCGTGCAAGTGGATGTCCACCGGCTTGCCGAACTTCTCCGCCAGCCCGAACACCACATCGAGGTGTCCCTTGGGGTCACGATCGATCAGGCAGGGGTCCAGACCGCCGACGCCGTCGGCCCCCATGCGCATGGCATCCTCCAGAAGGGCTGCGACGCCAGGGCGGATCAGCAACCCGGACTGCGGAAAGGCGATGGTCTGGATGTCCATGCTGCCCGCATAGGCCTGCCGTGTCGCCAGCACGCCTTCCATCCCGGCCAGGCCTACCGCGTCGTCGACATCCACATGGCTGCGGATATGCGTGGTGCCATGCCGCAGGGACTGCACGACCTGCCGGGCGGACTGGCGGGCCGGGTCGATGTTCCATTCCTTCTTGAGCCGCCGCTCCGTCTCGATCTTGTCCATCAACGCCGGCCCGGCCTGGTGCGGACGCCAGCCCATGCCCCAGAGCGTCTTGTCCAGATGCGTATGCGCTTCCACCAGCCCGGGCAGCGCCAGGGCCCCGCCGCCTTCCTCGACCACGGCATCGGGGGCATCAAGGCCCCGGCCGGCTTCGGCGATGACGCCGCCCCTGATCAGCAGGTCAGTCGCTTCGCCGCCCATGGGGCGGATGTTGCGCAGCAGGAGGGGCTGTGTCACGCGAAGGGTCCTCGGGCTCAGTTGCTGGCGGGCGGCATCGACATCGCGAAGGTTTCCTCGCCATTGCGCGCGATCACCCGCAGGTCGCGCCGCGACGCCCGGATATTCACCTGGTGATGCAGCGGAATGATGGCGTGGACTCACATCGCAACGCGCATCGCCTGCCGGTGGTATTCCTCACGCGCCACAGGGTCGACCGTTTTCAGCGCCTTGTCCAGCAGCGCGCCGAACCCGGTGCCCGGATAAAGGGACCGGCTGGACGTGCCCCACGCCCGCAGGCCGAATGGAAGTCACTGCACACGCCCTGGAGGTAGGGCGGAGTGAATAACGCATAACAAGGATTATAGTAACAGACAAAACGCCCACTATACCTAGTGAGCGCTCCTGCATTCTATCCTATTGCTTTTCTGTATAAGTTCCCAAGGCACGTTGCGATCTTATCTGCGCGTCCGCAAGCTTTATCTTTTGGCGCGCCTCAAACAGAACTGTGAACGTCCGCTCTTTGCTGCGGGACAGCGTCTCCAGCGCACCGGCCAAAACCCGCAGGATGGTGGCGATCCGGCGTAGGTCGATGGGGTCTCGCAGGGGGATGTGGATGCGGGCCGACTTACCGGTCATCTCCCGGTAGAACTCGGCCAGAGGATCGCCAGTGCGCGCGATGCGCTCCAACTCGGTCTCCTCTTTCTTCCGCCGCTTGGGCAGCGTCATCCACTTGCTCACTGGCTTCGGCTCATCGGTCATGGTGCAGGGCCTCCGAAACGCGCCCGGCGTTGGTGCCGAAGTGAACGGCGATCTCCTGCTGGCTCATCTTCGGGTGGGCGTGGGCGTAGCGCCGGATGCGCTCGGCCAGGGTCTCATCGACTGCCCGGCTTCGGTCAGGGGCGCGGCCACGGGCATAGGGCCGGCGGATCATCAGGCCGATGATGTCTTCGATCTCGGCGGCCATGTCGGGGCTGCGGGTACGCTGCTTGAGTTCAGCCAGGCGGCGCCGGGCCTCGGGGATCTTGCTCACCGGTTTCCCTCCTTCCACTCTGCCTGCACCTTCCGGCACATGGCCTCTTGCGCGTCTCGGCCTGCGGAAACGGGGTCGGAGGGGGCGAGGGCGGCGCGGA
>NZ_JACTUZ010000160.1 GCF_014490445.1 Pseudoroseomonas ludipueritiae
TCCGCGCCGCCCTCGCCCCCTCCGACCCCGTTTCCGCAGGCCGAGACGCCCAGGTGGAGATGTGCCGGAAGGTGCAGGCGGAAGCGAAGGAGAGGCGGGAATGAGCGCGCCGGCACACCGCCCCATCGCCTACCAGGAGAAGTCCCGCGCCTACGAGCAGCGCCGGAAGGAGTGGCAGGACCGGGTTTGGCCAAAGCTCGCAGAGAGGCTGAGGCAGCAGGCGGAGAAGAAGGAGGGGAAGCAGTGAGCGACCCCCTTCGCGTCCACACGGCCAGCGCCACGATCACGGTGACGATCACCGCGCCGCCCGGCACCTCCCCGGCCGTGCTGGAGGAGATGGTAGCGCTGGCACAAGACCGGTGGCTGTACGAAGCCGGGAAGGTAGTGAGCCGTACGAAGTAGCGCCGTCGTGGCCGGCTACTTCTTGTTCGCCAGCCAGAGCAGCACCGCCTCGTCGATGATGTCCTGGATGGTGCGGCGCTGCTGGAAGGCCGCCAGCCTCAGGGCTTCGTGCGTCTCCACAGTATAGCGATAGCCTGACTGGCGCCGCCCCTCCTTTGGGCGCGGTGCGGCAGGCTTTGGCTCTGGCGCTGGCGCCGCAACCTCAGGAGCGGCAGGCTTCGGTACATCCGCCAGAATGTCGATGGAAGACAGTGGGCGGTAGGGCTGCTTGCTCATCGCGGCGCTCCCAGGCGGCTGGCGACATAGGCCCACAGTGCAGCGACCTCCCCGGCTGCCGGTCCGCTTGGGTCAACCTCCGGCGCGGTCAGCCCGGCGGTCTTAGCACCGGCGTAGTCAGTGCGGTCATGGATCATAGACGGAGCGATGGAGCCGTACTGGCTCAGTGCCACAGCGGCCTCAGCAGTCAGGCGCACCCGCTTCTTTACCCGGTTCAGCGCGAAGGCTGTGGGCTTCTTGGCCTGCTGGACCAGCGAAACGGTTTCGCCCACGGCCCGGAGGTCATCGGGGCTGGGCTGGACCGGGACCAGAACCAGATCGGCGGCCAGTACGGCATCGGTCACGTCCTGGGTCAGTGCCGGCGGGGTGTCGATGATGACCAGACGGAAACCGGCAGCCTCCAGGCCCTTCAGTGTGGCGGACATGCCACCCTCCACGGCCGCCAGGACTGGCGTCTCGGCAGACCGTGCATGCCACCACTTGGTCAAGCCGGCCATGTCGTCGGTGTCGATGATGGCCACAGGCCCTTGCCCGCACCGCTCGGCCTCGACGGCGAGGTGGCAGGAAAGGGTGGTCTTGCCGGCCCCGCCCTTGCGGCTGGCCATGGTGATGATCTGCATGCTGTCCCCCGTTCGGCGGCAGCATGCCTATCTGTTACCCCTTCGTCCAGCCCAGCGTACATTTTGCCAGCTTGCCAACATGGGACCATGCAAACTTGCCAACTTGGTAACTGGCAAGCGTGCAGGCTTGATTGCGGGCGGGCGAGAAGGCAAGAGAGCCCGCAAGATACGTAGCTTTCATGCGTGCGCGCAGTCTTTCTGGCGGGCTAGCAAGTTGGCGTAAGTATATGATCTTAATAGAAACATTGCCAAGCGAGGGCTGGGCATGCATGGTTGCACCGTTGGTAATCCCGCCAGCCGAATGCAGAAAGGGCCGGCCCAGCCGCAGAACGACCGAACCGACCCCTTTGAACCAGAGCGCGCCGCGCCCCAGCGAGTGACATCCCAAGGGTAAGGCTGCGCCTGCAAAATCGCAAGTCTCTTGCGGTGACGGGGAACTGCGTCCTGCTGCTTGGCGGGCGACAAGCCATGCCTACCTCACCACGCCCGGCGCGTGCCGGGTCTGTGCGCGTTGCCGCTTGGCAGCGCCAGCACCTCGGCGACGCCGACCGGCGCCGCATCATGGAGGCTGCACGCCGCCTGGAGCGCCGCAGCCACCAGCCGGGGCTGCACGGCGGCTGCCTGCGCCGTACCGGGATCATCGTGCTCTGGATGCTGCTCTACCGCGGGCCGTCCCGGCATGGGGTCTGTGACCCGAGCATTGGCCAGCTGGCGGAATGGGCGGGGTGCGCCCGTTCCACCGTGCAGCTCGCCCTGAGCCGCATCGAGGCGGCCGGCATCATGGGCCATGTGCGGCGCGGCCTGGTGGTCGCCGGCCGCTGGTGCCAATGGACCTCGGCCTATCTCTTCGCCAGCCCGGAGCAATGGGCCGTAAGCGATACCGAAGCCCGGTCAGCCGAAGTCTCTCTAGTGAAAAAGAAGCTTAGGAAGGAAGGCGGGGGAGGGGAGGGCAGCGCCCTACCGGCGGCCGAGCGCCAAGCGCTGGCGGCGAAATGGGGACTACTGGAACCGGCCAGCGCCTAGCGTTACGGCCAGACGAACGGCTTTGGCAGCCGCTGGTGGTTTAGCCATCCGTCCACCAGCTTCAGCGCTTGCTCGAAAGAGAAGCCAGTGAGCCCGTCATAGGGGTGTCCTGCCAGACGCAGCTTCGTCGTGGCACCCGTGGTGCGGATCTCAGCACCCCGGTAGTGCCAGATCGTCCAGGGGCCTTCGGTGCCCTGCTGGCGCGGCTCATGGTGCGGGATCAGCTCGGGGGATTGCTCGACCATGGCGCGATGTAGCGCCGGCCGGGCCGGTCTGCCACGCGCACAGATTGGGGCAGCGAGGCTGGAAGCTTAGCCCTGGCACGATATTGTGGGTTTCTCGTGCGTAGCCTTGACGCTTGTTCACTATCCGTTCACGGTGGTAGGCTCGCCCCATGAGCCAGCCCCTGACGAACGTAAAGCCCCTCCCGCCGCTCTGCGCCAAGTCGCTGCTGGCGTTCCTCGATGGCTTGTCCGCCAGCGCGAAACCCATCAAATGACCGCCCCGGCGGCTACGCGCCCGCGCCATGGAACTTTTGCCGCCTTGGCCGAGGAAGGGGCCTACCTCGACATCATCTGCATGGGATGCCGCCGCCAGACCGCCATCACAGCGCGAAAGCTCTGCACCGAGGTGCTGTCCGATGTGCTGGTGCGCGACAGCAAGTCTCGCTTCCGCTGCGCGGAGTGCGGACATCGTGGCGTGCATTTCACGCTGCACGGACACTGGACCGGACCTAGCGACATGAAGCCGGACGACTGGGCCGAGACAGCCGAGAGCCGGGTACCCGGGTATGAAGCTCCGTAGCCATGGCCCATAACGTCAGCCGAGAGCGCCAGAAACGGATGTTGCTGAACAGCCCCTTAGAGAACTGGCATGGCTGGCGGCTCTACCTGGTGTGCAAGCCGGCTGAGCATAAGGTCGGATACCGAGTAGACCAGATCATCAGCTACCTGGGTAAGAGCATCACGCTCGGGGAGCTACTTCGGCGCATGAAATGCGGTCGCTGCGTCGAAGTGGTTGGCCGAGTAGAGAGCGCCGCCCTACGCCGGGGCAATGACTGGATCGCCATCACCGGCTATGGCGCCGATTATGGGCCGACAGAACACAGCGACCTCCCCGCCGAGAACAGGTGGTGGCTTGCTGCGAGCACTAACCTCGCTTCTGCCGCCGCCACGCCCACGGCGGAACCCTTTCTTCCTTGGGTAGTGCCCACAGCCCACGCTGAGCCCCCCTCGCCTCCCGCTCCAGCGCCATCAGAGCCGGATCACGATTGAACTGGCGATACACCCAGGCAGCGCCGCGACGGACCATCTCGGCATTGACGTTGAGATCGCCCACCCAGACCTGCCCGACCGTGCGGCCGTAGCGGTCGGTGTCCATCACCTCCACCCTCACCTGCTGGCGGAAGGCCAGCGCCGACAACTCCTGCCGTGCCCGGGTGCCGTAGGGCTGCCGGCTCTCAGGAGTGTCGATGGCATACAGGCGCACGCGGACTTGGCGCCGCTCAGGCGTCAGCAGGGTCAGGGTGTCGCCGTCCTGGATGGCGACAACGCGGCCGGTAAGATCAGCAGCCCAGGCGGGGATGGAAGCGAGGAGGCAGAGAGCCAGGGTGGCGCGGCGGAGGAACGACATGGCAGCGGTGTAGCATGGAGGACGCTGTCGAACGGAAGATGACCCAACTGGACACGGGTTCATCCCCTCAAAACCGCCAAGCCCCAGATTAAAATTATTTAACAAGATTTGCGCAGAATGCGAAATGATCTGGACAAGCTTCGCCGAATGATATTCATCCTTTAACGATCAGGCGATGCCTGAGCTTGACAGTCAGTTCACGGCGGAGATCACCATGGATCAGAATGTGGTGCCGGTCACCTCGCACTCGATCGACACCATCCGCAAGAGCGCCGAAGATGCTCTTGCCGTGGCGAAGAACAATCCTGATCGCTATTGGTCTTCCGGCCCGAAGTCAGCCCGCGAGCGACTTTCCTCCGGCGACTATATGAGCATCAATCATCGCCCGAAGTTCAAGCTTGAACGGACTGACCCGGTATTCACGATTGGCTCCTGCTTTGCCCGTGAGATCGAAAAGTTTCTTATCCGAGACGGAATGCCGGTGCTCCTGCGGGGGCATGGTCTTCCGGCCGAACGCTTCGAGACTTGGAATGAAGAGAAGCAGACCGGCGGCGGGGTTAATGCCGGCGAGATCAGCCGCGGCGTGTTCCACAAGTACACGACACACTCGATGTACTTCGATGTGGACCGCGCGCTGAACGGCACGTCCTATCCGGATCACGGCATGTTGGAACTAGCGCCAAACCGCTGGTTCGACCCGCATTCCGCCGGCGTTGGCGTGGTCGATTATGAGACCGCGCTCGACAACCGCCGGCGCATCGATGCCGGCATGCAGGAGATCAAGCGGGCCAAGGTGGTTCTGATGACGCTCGGCTTGACCGAATCTTGGATTGAACTGCGCAACGGCCTGGTCGCGAACCGCGTGCCGCCTGGCAACTTCCTAGTCAGGCGCAAGGACCTCTTCAGCTTCGCGGACTTCGGTTATGAGGACGTGCTCAGCGAGTTGGTCAAGCTGATCGAACTGGTGCATGACCGCATCCCGGATGTGAAGATCGTCTGCACGGTATCGCCCGTTCCGAGCGGCACGTTCAAAGCTCGAGATGTGGTCGAAGCTTATTGCGGCTCCAAATCCACCCTTCGAACCGCCGCCGAAACTGTCTCGCGGCGCTACGACTTCGTGGACTATTTCCCCAGCTACGAGATGGTAACCAATTCGCCACGTCCCCTGACCTGGATGGAAGATGGCGTGCATGTCCGCCCAGATATGGTGAAACGGGTGACTTCGACCTTCCTCCAGGCCTATTACGGGTAGATCCCAACCGCCTGCTAAAGACTGAGAGCAAGATGTCTGATAATGGCCGCATGCCCGAAGGACTGTGGAACGAGGCTATGGCGGCCGGCTATCAGTCGATAGGGGCCGGCTACGTGGGGGCGGTCGAAGCAGCGACAAAGGGTGACGGATGCCCGACCGCTCTCCCTCTGGCGCTCGGTGGCATCGTCGCGCTAGGGGATTTCCTGCGGGCCTTGCGGGAAGATGGCAAGGCCATGGACCTGACCGAGGAATACGCACTCGCGGTGTTACGCGGCGCTTTGCGGGGTGAGGAAGGTCCTGTCTACGAGGACGGCCGCCTGTTCCTAATCCCCAGGGGGCATTGATCCCCAAACGCAGAAAACCGCCCGGCAGGTCTCCCCACCAGGCGGTTTCTGGCGACCGGGATAGCCCCGATCCTTTATTTGCGACCAGGATACCCTGATCCGATCCGAGCTGCGGGCCGGGCTTGATACCGGCTCCACCTCTCCCCGGACGGTTGCTCCCCGGGTGGCCTCTACCGTCAAGGCGCTTCCTTCAGCACCGCCGCAGCGCTGGCATCATACCACGGCCGCGCTAACCCTTCCTGCTCAAGATCACGCCAGCCCCAAGATCCGGCTCCTGATCCAGCCATAGACGAAGGTCTCCTGGCTGGGCGTACTCTCGGCCAACCCGAGGTAATGCCCAGCCTGGAAGGATTTGACCGCCTCCAGCAGGACCGCCCGCCCATCGGCTCCACGGCGCTGGATGAACGACTGGAGCGCCGCGCGGGTCATGGCGCCGCACTGGCCGTCCACGGTGATGTCGGCATAGAGGCTGCCCTGCCCGTTCATCACGTTCAGCGCCCGCTGGAGCCACTGGCCTGCCCGGCTGGTGCCGCAGTTGATCCCGGCATCGAACAAGCGCTCCCCAAGGTGCGGGTCGATCTCGTCAATGCGGTCGAAGCCCGGCTGCCGCCAGTAGTAGAGACGGTAGATCTCAATGGCCTGGTCGCGGGTCATGTCCCGCATGGCGCCCATGTAGCCGGCAGCGCGGGCGCGGGCGATGGTCACGCCGAACATGGTCTCGCCGCCGCGGTCAGCCGGATTGTTGGAGTAGCCGCCTTCGCGGCCGAGTACGCCTTCCATGAGGCGCGCGAAGCGGTCGGTGGTCGCCACAGGCGCCTCCTTCACAGCTGGATTGAGGTTCGCTGGGGTGGGAGGAACCTCCCCCACCCCGTAGACGGGCACCACCTGCGCGGGGTGATAGACCCCTGGCGCGGGCACCGGAGCGGCGGACTGCGGCGCGGTGCTGACGGCCGGTTTGGCCTCCCGCGCGAAGCCCAGGAAGGTGAGCAGGCGAGACAGGAGGCTCATTGCCCCTGCACCTTCCGCCACGCCCACCTTGATCTTCGACAGCTCGCGGTTGATGGCTCGCTCGGCGGCCTCGCGGCTGGCGCCCAGGGTCTGCACCGCATCCGGCAGGTTGCTCACCATCTCCACGGCCTTGGCGGTGACGCTGCTGGCCGGGTTGTTCGGGTCGGCGATCTCTGCCGCCGCCCCCTGCGCCACCTTGGTCCAGCGCGCGAAGGCCCGCGTCGTCAGCCATTCGGCCAGAGCGGCCTTGGCCATCGGCAGCAACGCCTTGAGGGCATAGAGCGCCAGGCCGATCAGGCCAGCCGCCAGGAACCGCAGCAGCGCATCGAGCGCCACGCGGATATCCTCCCATGTCTCCATGGTCGGTCACTCCAGATTGTCAGGGATGCCGGGATGCGCTCCCGGCGGCGGTCAGGGTTTGGGGAGGCGGGGGAGCGGGTCTTCGAGGCCTGGAAGGTCCAGCGTCTCGTTCCAGGCTGGCCTGGGCTCGCCATCAATGCGCGCCTTGCTCTCCGCCACCTGCCGGGCGTCCAGCGTGTGGCGCCGCATCTCATGCGCAGCGTGGAACCACCACAACGCGATCTGGTACCAGCGCAGGCCACTCAGGCGCTCGTACTCGCGCTCAGCCTGGGCCTTCTCCAGTTTCTCTTCCAGCCGCTCGTTCTCGGCGGTCAGGCTGGCAACAGTGGCTTCAGCAGCCTTGTTGCTGCGGTTCATGCTCGCCGCATAGATGACCCCAATGGGCGTCAGGATCGCAGCCAGTGCGGTCCCAGCAGCGGCGACGAGCTTCTCGACGCCCTCCAACTGCATCTCAGTAATGCCTCCAGAGCCGGTAGAGCACGACACCGGCTACGAGGGGCGCCATCATTGCAGGCACCAACATCGCCGGCACCTGCGCGCCTGACAGAAGCGCGTTGACGAAGATCGAGAAGACGAAGTGGCTCCAGAACACCAGGGACGATCCGGCCGCACAAAGGCGCGCCTGATAGCCCCACTTCGCCCCTCCGAAGCGCAGCGCCAGGACGTGCATGACCGCCAGGATCAGGCCGGCGCAGGTCCAGGACTGCGGAGATAGCGCAATGGTCAGGGCGAGGCCCGGCCGCTGCGTCAGATCGTGGTAGAAGATGATCGCGAAGAAGAACTGGATGCCGCCGATCACCGCGCAGGATAGCTCACCCCATTCCTCACCTCGGAACGGATGCAGCAGGTAGTTAATCGTGCGTTTCGGCATGGGTCAGGTTCCTGCCGGCGGAGAGCGAATATGGCGGATCGCGCTCATGATGCCCTCGTCTGCCCGATGCGCACGATGCTCGTGGCCGGGTCCTCCTGGAAGTGGACGTTTTCTGTGAAGGTCTTCGTCTTCGGCATCGGCGCCATCTGGGCGAGCGCCTTGTCCACTTCGGTGGTGCTGCGTCCCAGATCGCCCAGCAGGTCGCGCAACTGGTTCATGACCGCCCAGGCGCGGCGCTCGTAGTCGCCCACCGTGTTGACGGGCACCGCCGAGTAGTTGTCGCCGAAGGATGTGAAGTTTCCTGTGCCGTCCAGGTTCCGCAGCGCCGCATAGCTCTTGGACCAGTTGGATGAACTGAGCGCGTTGTAGGTGATGCCCTCGCCGTTCTGGCCGAAGTGCAGGTTGTATTGCGTGGCATCTGCGCCCCACCAGCCGGTCTGGTTCTGGAGGATGCGCGCGAGGAAGCCTCCCTGCCGCTCCACTTGGTCAATGGCCCCCGCGAAGCCGAGGCGGGTGGCGCGGATGTGCATGGCGACCAGCATCATCACCTGCCACGGCGCGCCGTCGCCATCCATCGGGTTGTCGTAGGTCCACTCGTCCGGGCAGCCTGCCAGAACAGGACCTTGCGCTGCCGAAAGGGCCGGCCAGCGGGCTGTGGCGCGGGCGTAGTTGGCCTCTGCGACGATGCGGAAGAGGTCGCCGTGCGGCTGCTCGCTGGGCGGCGCGATGGCGGCCCAGTTGATCTGCCGGTTCATCCAGGCGCCGCTGCGGATCTGAACGCCCCGGGTCATGATCGCACCTTCTGCGGTGCTGATCAGGTATTGGCGCCGCGCCGCGCGACCGGCTGCCGTGTCGGCATCGCTGACCGCGCCGCCGTTGGTGATGTCGCCGCGCTCGAAGCCTGCCGGGGCCATCGACATGATCGCATAGGAGGCTTGGCCAAGCAGGCCATCCAGCAGGCAGCGCCGCGCGGTCAGGAAGTAGGGCACCGCGAAGTGGTCGCCCCAGTGCCCGCCATCGACCTGCCACTTGCCGTTCGCGCCCTCGGGGTGCTCGTCCGAGGACTGCGTGAAGCTGCCGTCGTGCGTGGTTACACGGTTGTATGGCCGGTCGATGGGGTTGACCCACCGGCCATAGGTGTCATCCCAGCAGTGCCAGGGGATACCGAGAGCGGCCTCGGCTTGGCCCATCCCGAACTGCTGCGCCCGCTTGTCGCCGGTGACGAGCCAGGCAGCATTAACCTGCGTAGTCTCACCGATATCCGGCCGCCCGCCGGCCTCGCCCTGCTTCTTGTAGATGCCGCGCGTGTTGTAGGGGGTGTTCCAGGTGCCGGCGGCCATCGCCGTGGCGTAGCCAGACAGCAGAGACGGCAGCACGCCGAGCTGGGCATCGTGGTTGGCCGTAAGGCCGGTGCGGGCCAGATAAGCCGGCACCGGCGTCATCCAGGCAGCGTCGAAGGCCACAGCCGTCCCATCCGCTTTCCAGCGGGCGCGCGTCGGCAGGCCGGTATAGAGCGGCGCCTTGGTGACGGTGCGGCTGGCCTTCGTGCCCCCCTCGCCCGTGATCGTGACCGTGTAGGCGGCATCGCCCTGGTTGGCCGCGAAGACCTTGCGGTTCCAGACCACGGCGTCGACGGCGATAGAGCCATCGGCATAGGCAGTGATGTCCGCCACCAGTGTGGCATCCGTGCTGCCGCCAACGGCAGCGCGGGGAATGGCCGCCGTGATGCGGGCCTGCGTTGCCAGGGCGCCGGACCACCAGCGAGCCGCCGGCAATGCGGCCACGATGGCAGCGCGGTCCATGCTGAAGGTATTGGCGCCGTTGCTGACGGTGATGGTGCAGGTGCGGCCGGCCAGCGCCGTGCCCAGGTTGATGGGCGTGCTGCTCTGTGCGGCGGCCTTAGCCAGAGAGGAAGCATTCACCGCGCCATCCGCCAGAGCCGGCAGCGCGACGTGCACGGCGGCCAGGCGGATGGACCCATCGTCCCAGAGGGTGGCGGTGCTGTCGATCTGGGTTGCGACGATGGAACCGTCGGCGAGCTTCATCACCAGCCCATCGCTGGGCATCAGGTGGCCGCGCTGGAAGCCCTGGCCGAAGGTCTGGACTGTCCCGGCAGGGGCACCGGTGCCGGCCATCTTCGCGGCGACGATGGTGTCACCAGCCGCCGGCGGCGGATCGGTCGGGCCTGGATCAACCGGCGGGTCTACCACCACTGGCGGCGCGGTGATCGTCAGGGTGGCCGAGGCCGTGCGCGGCGAGTTGGTG